>JBKEFM010000082.1:0-17545 GCA_046709505.1 Paraglaciecola sp.
CCTGGGGTCATGCGTTTTCCTCCTGTCCTTCAACACAAGGGGTAAACACTAATGCAAAATTTAAAACCTAATTCGTTGATATCACGGGAACATAGATATATACCCAAAGCGATCGGGGCGGCAACCGGGCGATAAAAAAACTCAACCTAATCACCTGGATTTACTGAGTGATTAGGCTGAGTCAGAGCAGCTATCAACGCTGTAGCTTCGCGGGAAAAGGTATAGTAAAAGCTCGATCTATTTCTGATTTTTCATTACTCCAATACGATCGCCCAAGAACGTTCCAAGCCATACCTCATCACCAACAGATTGGTTCTGAGTTTATACCCCTTTAGGACAAAACTGCCGCTTGCTTTGCGTCGTTGTGAGCCACTTCGTGTTTTAGCGTCATGGCGATTAACACTATGGCGCATATACAACCGCCCACCAGTAAAATAAAACCGCCATTCCAACCAAAGTAGTCCACAGTGTAACCTAGGACAATATTCGCCACCACCGCCCCACCTAAATAACCGAACAACCCGGTTAGGCCTGCCGCTGTACCTGCCGCTTTTTTAGGAACGAGTTCAAGGGCGTACAAACCAATCAGCATCACCGGACCGTAGATCAAAAAGCCGATTGCCATCAAGGCTGCAATATCGATAGCAGGTTGACCCGGCGGGTTCAACCAATACACCACCACTGCCACAAGCACGAGTACCATATACAAAATTGCAGCCGGTGCCCGGCGCCCTTTAAACCAGGTGTCGCTGATCCATCCACACAACAAGGTACCGGGTATACCTGCCCACTCATACAAAAAGTAGGCCCAGGAGCTATTATCAAAAGAGAAGTCTTTCACCTCATGTAAATAGGTGGGCGCCCAATCCAGCACGCCATAGCGAATTAAATAAACAAAGGCGTTAGCCACCGCGATATACCAAAGCAATTTGTTATTGAGCACATAAGAGAGAAATATCTGCTTGGCGCTAAATTCCTGCTCATGCTTTTGATCATAATCTAGCGGGTAGTCATTGCGCTGCTCTTCAATAGAGGGCAAACCGCATGATTGGGGAGTATCTCGCAGGGTTAAAAAGATAAAAACCGCAATAAGTGAGGCCAATGCTGCGGGCACATAAAAGACACTATGCCAGTCGTTAAACCATGCCATACCGACAATAAACAAGGGACCAATTAACCCGCCCCCCACATTGTGGGCGATATTCCAAAATGACACGGTTCGGCCCCGTTCATTTCCTGAATACCAATGCACCATGGTGCGGCCACAGGCCGGCCAGCCCATACCCTGCGCCCAGCCATTGAGGAACAATAGGACAAAAATCGCCGCGATGCTCTCTGTAGCCCAGGGAACAAAACCAAAAACAAACATAATGCCCGAGGAGATCAGCAAGCCGGTCATCAAAAAATAGCGCGGGTTGCTGCGATCAGACACTGAGCCCATTAAAAATTTACTCAAGCCGTAGGCAATGGATACCGCCGACAAGGCAATACCCAGCTCGCCCTTGCTAAAACCCTGTTCTTCAATCAGAAAAGGCATGGCCAGGGAGAAGTTCTTTCGTACCAGATAGTAGCCAGCATAACCAACAAAAATACCCAGAAAAATTTGCCAACGTAGTTTTTTATATTCTGCGTCAACTTCTTCAGCGGGCAATCTTGAGCGATGGGCAGCAGGGGTGAAAATTCCAAACATTATCAAAGACCTTTGTGGCGTATAACTGATTTAAACAAATAAATGCACACAAAGGGAAACTTTTTAAAACAATCGGGAAATAAGAAAAAGTCGCTCGGCACAACATAAAAAATGGAAACCATGTTTTTAATGCCAGTTGCCAGCTAAAGATTAAATTACACCCGCTTCTTTTTTGCTGTTTATGGCTCACGTTTTGCGGAGTTTACATGCACTATTGTTTGATGCGCTCAGTTTTTGGTTCATCCCGAAAAAATCACAACAAAAGTGTGATGGCGGTCGATATGAACCTGCCATTAAAAATTACAGATCAAGATGATAGCTTATATTTCAGGGAGTCTGTGTAGCATTTAGTAAACCGTATATCCGCCCCCCTCCCTAACCGGTAAACACTATATTGAGCAATGCCTTTCACCACCGACGTCCCCCGGGCATGAGCAAGCAACGGCTAAAAATTGATAACCTGAGTCAATAGCCAGCTAAGTCGCTGGTAAATAGGAAAACTAGCCCTCATCTGCGCAAAGTCAAAGCAAAGTTGAGTATATTCTGTTAATTTTTCACCCGATTATCGACACTAAACTTTCCTGTGCCGTGCCCAGCTAACACCAGCAATCCAGCCATGATCGCCATGTTTTTTACGAAATTTTGTGTCTCATGTGCTACATCACTGCCTTCTGGTAAATTCCAGAAGTTATGCATGTAAAGGCTGATAACTAACGTCAGACCAGCCAATATAAACGCAGCAAAACGTCCTTTAAAACCGATAATAATAGCTATGCCACCGGTCAGTTGCAGCGCAATAGTAAAAATGAGCAACAGTGAAATCATCGGCACATTATGTTGTGCCATGTATTGACTCATCATGTCAAAGTTGGCGATTTTCTGCATACCAGGCAAAATAAAATACAAACCAAGTAACGTGCGCCCTAACAATAGACAAGCATTTTCAAATAAATTCATGTTATTCCCTTATATCACGTGTTGTTTGTTATCAATGTAAAGCAAATACGCTTTGGTGTTTGTGTAGTAATATCATGTACCTTGCCCTTTAAATTGATCAAAGAAAATAAATAAAACAGTTCGTAGTGCATTAATTTTTTTTGACACTTTCGCCACTGCTTTTATTAGATGTAATTCCCAATATTAGTCGAGGTCGTAAAATAGTGTGCAATGAACGACTATCTTGGATTCACGACAGAGTTGCAGCGAAACACTGTGCAGGGTTTTCAGAATAAGTTAGCCTAAGGCTCTTAATAATTCATGTGAAAAGAACAATACTATGCAGAACAAACTCAGTTTAGATACGTCACTTGATTGGTTGATGGCCTTTTTTACATTCATGGGTGTTTTGGCAATATTGCAAACTTTTATTATTGGTAAGCATTATATTATTCCTAGTGTGTTGTTGGTTGTAACAGTGATATTAGGTAACTTGGCGTGGTTTGGTTTACGCCGGGCAAAGTGGGCAAATCTAATTAATTTTTGGTGTGGCTTTCTGCTCACCGCTCATTGCTTTTTTGCCTTATTTTGGTCAGTAAAATATCGGGAAATATTAGGTAACCAATTTGAGTTAGTGTTTGTGCCCCTCACGTTATTGATGTTTGTTTTGACAATGATGTATGCCAAAAATAATAGGTTGTTTGTAAACCATGATAAGTAAATAGGCCGTCGGCTGGTGGTGTCTTGCTTTTATTTAAATAAAGATTACCCACTACAATCAATCGCCACCCGCCGTTCGAATATCACTCATTAACTGATTGCTAATCAAGTACTTTGCGTTATAGTGAATAGTTAAATTTGGGTAAAAATCAAGCGATTTTTTTTATTATGAACAAAGGATTAACAAGACGTGAGTGCCTGTTCTTACTGGCCAAAGTGGCTGGTGGTTCCGCGGCAATGATGCAAGCAGCCAAGGCCTTAGGTATTGAGCAACCCACTTCAACCTTTCAATATAAACCTCTATCCAAAGTCTCTGGTAAACGTCCTCATGTGCTTATTTTGGGTGCAGGTGTAAGCGCTTTAATCAGTGCCTATGAACTCACCAAGGCAGGATATACCTGCGAAATACTCGAAGCCTCGCACCGCGTGGGTGGGCGAAACCTTACGGTGCGGCACGGGGATCTGATTGATGAAATAGGTAACCGCCAAATATGTGATTTTGATGACCAGCCCAATCTGTACTTTAACTGCGGCCCTGCAAGATTACCTGCTCATCACCACGGTATTATGCATTATTGCAAAGAACTCAATGTGCCTCTGCAATTGTTCTGCAACTATAACCGCAACTGTTATACCCAGGACGATGCGTCTTTTGGTGGTGAGCCTTTGCGTATTGGTGATTATGAAACGGACATAATGGGTTTTACCAATGAGATGATCGCCAAGTCCATGACATCGGCCGGGCATCTTAACAGTCAGGTTAGTGAAGCAGACTTTGAACGCATGCTTGAATATGTCAAGGTTCAGGGGGACCTTAACGATGCGATGAAATACCACGGCAGTAAACGTTCGGGCTTTGCTTCTGGTGGTATTTTCACTCCTGGGAAGCTGAAAACGCCAAGGGGCTTTGCCGATCTACTCAAAAGCAACTTTTGGGCTGGGGCCATGCAGTTTATTCATATCGCGGATCAAGCTCCCGCTATGATGACCCCTGTGGGAGGCATGGACAGTATTATTAGGCATTTCCTGCCCCACGTGCAGAATATGATCACCCTGCATGCACAAGTGCAAAAGGTAGAGCTGTATGACAAGGGTGTCGAGGTCAGTTACGCCCATAATGGCAAGACTAAGGTCGCTAAAGGGGACTATTGCCTTAACTCTATTCCCAGTCAAATACTGAGCGGTATAGAGAATAACTTTCCTGCTCAATACCGTAAAAAAATGACCATGATACAGCGTGGCAAACTGATTAAATTTGGTTTGCAAGCCAGCGAACGCTTCTGGGAAAAAGAAGATATTTATGCGGGGATAAGCTGGACTAATCAGGACATTAGCCAAATATGGTATCCCGAACATGGCACCTTTGCTAAAAAAGGTGTGTTATTAGGGGGATATTCCTGGATACCAGAGATTGTAGATCGCTTGGCGGCCATGTCACCCGCAGCGCGAATAGAAGCGGTCATTAGCCAGGGTGAAAGAGTCCATGCAAATTACCGCCAATACATTGAAAAAGGGGTCAGCGTTTGTTGGCACCGTATGAATCATATGTTGGGCTGCGGTACTCACTGGACCCCTGAAATATATGATGCGGCCTTTGCGACCATGCAGGCTCCAACTGGAAGACATTATTTAATGGGGGACCAAATGGCCCTATTACCTGGCTGGCAGGAAGGTGCTGTGCAATCAGCCTGGCATGCCATGCTGGATATCCAACAACGAGAAAGTGAACTGAACCGGGCCACAGTATGAAATTGCTACTATTAATACTGCTTACCACTAGCCTATATTCCCCCCTTACACTGGCAGCTAATACACCATCAGGCTTACCTAATTGCGTGGTATGCCACGGTTCAGGATTACAGGGGAACATTGTTATACAGGCACCCAATCTGTCTATTTTACCCGCCTGGTATATCACCGCCCAGCTCCAGGCTTACCTGCATCATTGGCGCGGTGCAGATGTCAGCCTGACAGACGCTAAAGGCATGCGCGCAGTGGCGCTCGCATTGACAGACAAAGAACGTCAGCAGGCGCTTAAGTATATCGGTGCTATGGCTCCCCAATCGTCTCAGCCAAACATTGGGGGAGACACGTCCCACGGAAAGCAACTATTCACCCGTTGCAGCGCCTGTCATGGGGATATGGCTCAGGGCAACGAAGCATTAAAAGCCCCACCCTTGGCGGGTCAAAATGATTGGTATATAGTCAGTCAGCTCAAAGCCTACCAGGCCAAGCATAGAGGCTACGTGAAAGAGGACAGCAACGGCAATATTATGCTCAGCAGTATGGATTTACTGGACAATGAGCAAGATATTCTGGATGTCGCCCTTTACCTAAATTCAATAAAAATATCCAAGGACTGAAAGTATGAAAAAATTACTATGTATTGCATCTCTGATACTCGCCGGCAGTGTTAATGCCCAAGAAGTGAAACGGTATCCCTTGCCCGGTGGCAGTGCCTTTCCCATTGCCGCGGCCGTAGAAGTAAACGCTGGCAGTACCATTTATGAAAGTGGCAAAATCCCCACCCCTAAGGATAAAGCTGCCGAACCAGACAGCCTAGCCTTCTGGGGCAATACTGAAGAGCAAACCGATAGTGTACTTGGTCGCATCGAAAGTTCTTTAAAAGATAAAGGGCTGGATATGGGTAGTGTAGTAAAAATGACTGTGTTTTTAGTTGGCGATCCGGCGTTGCAAGGGCGTATGGATTTTAGCGGCTTTATGAAAAGCTACGTGAAATATTTTGGTACCAAAGAGCAACCCAATCTGCCCGCACGTTCAGCAGTACAAGTTGCCGGTCTTGTGGCCAAAGGCATGATGGTTGAAATAGAAGTCATTGCCGTACGACCATAACCGTTCAACTTAGCCTCAGGACCCTGTATTAGCAGGCTTGTTGATGACGCAGAGCAGACTTATCTGCTCTGCGTCATTGAACTAAGGCTACCTAGCTTCTGTTCTTTTCGGCTTTCTCTTGACTTAGATGTGATGCTCACTAAGTGAATATATATCAAGGTCAGTTGGTATATACCCAAGCACCTTCAAAATACAGGTTTATAGTTTAGGCTCGAAGTCAGAGTAAGTAACAACACGCAGTAAATGGCATTCCCTTATCAAGGGGGGTAACTGAGCACTTATTTTCTGCCTAAGCCCCTTATACCAATCCACCTTAATATCTACTCACTCAGCCATCGATAATATTTGCTTAACAGGTGTGAATTCTCGCTGATCTCTCCATTTTGAGGTCACTTGGGTATAAGATTAGAAATATAGCGAAATTGGCGATATATTGAAGCCAAACGGTAAAACAGATGTTGCTTTGAAAACTAAAAAAAATTTAACTCTATCAGATCTCGCCAAACTGGCAGGCGTATCGACTTCTACCGTGTCACGTGCACTGAATGAAAATCCCATTATTAAAAAAGAAACCAGAGGCAAAATCCAGGCCCTTGCTAAAGAATATAATTTCAGTCTCAATGCCGCAGCCAGTCGTCTGCGAACCCAAAAGACTCATGTTATCGCTGTGATCCTCAATTTAATTGATCATACAGATCAAAGTACCAATGACCCGTTTTTACTTAAAGTGGTAGGCGACCTCAATCAGGCATTAAACCATAAGGGATATGAATTACTGCTTTCCAATTCTTTTATGGCCACGGGCGATTGGGCGAACTATTTTATTGCCAGCAGCCGAGCGGATGGTTTGATCGTTATAGGACAAGGCATAAGTGATGAGAAAGTCAAGGCTGTTGCCGCGTCGGGCTCACCTATGGTGGTCTGGGGCGATCCTAAATCGAACACCTGCTACCCGATTGTCGGTAGCGACAACAAACTCGGTGGCTACCTTGCTACCAAACATTTACTGAAAGGTGGATGTAAAAAAATTCTCTACCTCGGCAACACAGAGCATGGCGAAATTAGCGAGCGTCATAAGGGATATTGTCAGGCTTTAGTGGAAAACGGACTGCAACCTAACGCCAAACTCACCCTGAGTATTGATCTTACGAGTACCGCCGCACACCAGCAAATTACCCAGGCTATCTTGGGCCAGGGGCTTTATTTTGATGGTATCGTTGCGGCCAGTGATATGGTTGCATTGGGGGCACTCAAAGCACTAAAAGAACGCTATATTAACGTGCCTAACGAGGTGGCAATAGTGGGATTCGATGATATTTCCATGGCTGAACTTTTTCACCCTTCATTGACGACGATTCGGCAAAATACCAAAAAAGCGGCTGAAGTGATGGTTGAAAAACTTATCGCTCAATTGCAGGGTGAAACCACGCAATCATCGATCATCGATATAGAACTCGTACCCCGTCACTCCACACGTCAGGCTAAAAATCACTAACATATCTCGATAAACCTTCACCTCAAACAAAAAGCAATCGATTGCATTTATAAAAGTTACTCTCTAAACTGGCCGTGTTTATAACAACTTTGAGTAAAGTTTAATGTCTCGTTTAACGGTTATTTTCGTCATTGCGGCCTGCTATTTTGTTTTTGCTATTCTGCTAAATAGTGTTGGCACGGTTATTTTGCAATCCATCAACAGTTTTGGCATTGGAAAACCCGAGGCCAGTACACTGGAAGGTTTTAAAGATCTCTCTATCGCTCTGGTGTCTTTTCTTGTCGCATCATTTGTGCCTCGAATAGGCTACAAAAATTCTCTGGCCGTGGGGTTGCTTCTGGTGTCGGTCGCCCTTCTTTTCACCCCTGTTATGGCTGATTTTCTGGCCATCAAAGTATTGTTTGCTTGTATCGGGGCTTCTTTTGCCTTAGTAAAAGTGTCGGTCTATTCCATTGTCGGACAGTTAAGTCACGATACCCGTTCGCACTCTTCCTTGCTCAACACCATCGAAGGAATTTTTATGTTAGGGGTATTGTCGGGCTATTGGTTGTTTAGCTCTTACATTGACCCGCAAAACCCGGCGTCTACCACCTGGCTAAATGTGTATTACCCCCTATCTGTGGTGACGTTTATCACTGCGTGTATGGTTATGCTTGCGCCTATTGAAAAACCACTGGCAGCAACTCGGGGGTCGTTGAAAGTGGATTTTTTGAACATGCTAAAACTGGCATATCAACCATTAGTGCTGATTTTTGTATTATCGATTTTTCTGTATGTACTAATTGAACAGAGTATCGGCACCTGGTTGCCCACATTTAATAGCGAAGTGTTGCACATGCCTGCGGATATCAGTATTCAAGTCACCAGCATTTTTGCTGCTATGCTGGCTTTAGGTCGACTGTTAGCCGGGCAACTTTTGAAAAAAATACACTGGTACCCGTTTCTTAATCTCTGCATTGCCTTGATGGCCATCCTGATGTTAATCAGCTTGCCCATGGCCAACGGTATCAAGGCATCTGCCATAAACAGTATTTTTGACGCTCCCCTTGCTGCCTATATGCTGCCCTTAGTGGGCCTGATGATGGCGCCCATTTACCCTATCATCAATTCCGTTATGTTAAGTGCCCTGGATAAATCTCAACATGCGCCTATGACCGGCTTGATCGTGGTTTTCTCTGCATTAGGGGGCACAACAGGCTCGATAATAACCGGTCTTGTATTTGACTCATTTGGCGGGCTGAAGGCTTTCTATCTCTCGTTAATTCCCATGGCGCTGATCGCCTTAACCCTGTTTTTATTCCGACGTGCCAGCAAACAAATGGCTTCCTCAATATTTTCTGTGCCAAAGGCGTAATCATGAACCAACCAACAAATGCACCGTCTCCTATTGAAGATAGTTTGCAATTTTTTGCCAGCGATTTATTTCATGATGTGCAAATGAGTCGCCTATTTAAAGATAGTAAAACTTTTGCCGATGCCTGCCCTAAAATGGCCTGGGCTGAAATATACACAGACTATGACGCCAGCCACCAGCAAGGAGATTTTAATCTGGCTTTGTTTGTCGAAGAACACTTCGCTGTGCCCATGGATATAAACCTCAGCAATGATGGCCCAGCCTTTTCTGTTACCGATTGCATAGAATCATTATGGCCAAAACTTGAAAGACCAGCAGATAAGCCAGACTGCAGCTCATTGGTGCCCCTGACTCATCCTTATATCGTTCCTGGTGGACGCTTCAGGGAAATCTATTATTGGGATAGCTATTTTACGGCCCTGGGACTGCAGGCATCCGGACGGATAGCATTAGTGAAATCCATGGTATCAAATTTCATTGAGTTACAAGATAAATTTGGTTTTATCCCCAATGGCAATCGCAGTTATTACCATACCCGCTCGCAACCGCCTATATTGGGCTTAATGGTAGAATTGGTGATGGAGCACTTTCCCTTTGACAACATTACGGCCCGTCGTGATTTTCTCGCATATTGCGTAGAGGGGCTGGAAAAAGAACACCAGTTTTGGATGCAGGGCAAAGAACAGTTAAGCGCACAGTCTAAGGCGTTTCGGCGGGTTGTACAGTTGCCTGACGGTTCAGTCTTAAATCGCTACTGGGACGACAGCGCCACCCCCCGGCCAGAATCCTATCGGGAAGACATTGAAGCATCTGCGCATCTTGGTGTTGCCCAACGAAAAGACTTCTATCGAAATATTCGCGCGGCCTGTGAATCCGGATGGGATTTCAGTTCCCGCTGGTTAGCACAAGCAAACAATTTGCATTCCATTCAAACGACCCGTCTGGTGCCAATTGATCTCAATTGTTTGTTATACAAGTTGGAAATATTGCTTGGGAAATTTCACGGTGAGCTAGAAAAAAATTCTGCCAGTGATCACTACAAAACTTGTGCGGTTGCACGCCACAGGGCTATAGACCATTATCTTTGGAGCGAGGAAAAAGGCATTTATTACGACTACTTAATAGACCAAAATCAACAAAGTGATGTTGTCTCTCTTGCCGCTGTTATCCCTTTATTTGTAAACATCGCCAGTCAATCTCAGGCGAATAAAGTCAAGCAGGTAATAATTGAGCGCTTCCTAGTCAAAGGAGGACTCACCACCACCCGTTATAACAGTGAACAACAGTGGGATGCGCCAAATGGATGGGCGCCCTTGCACTGGTTTGCGGTCATGGGTTTACAGCATTATCAATTTTGTGACGTGGCCATCACTATTATGCAGCGCTGGCTTGCTACCGTAGAGCAATACTTCGCAGGGCATAAGCATTTAATGGAAAAATATAATGTTATGGAATTGAATAGTGTAGCACCGGGCGGCGAGTATATTGTGCAGCAGGGCTTTGGCTGGACAAACGGTGTATCCCTGGCATTTTACCACTTACTGAAAGAAATGGATCCAAAAGGAGAAAAGGGGGCGTAATATATGAGTTTGTTAGGCGACTCAGCCACAGCTTTAATTTGACTCTGTGAAGCCCCTAGTCGATGGGGCAATGGGAAAAAATATTAGGGCCCCACAAATTTATTTTTATACTGTCCCATGCCCTATGTGTACTGATCCAGTACACATAAAAAACAACCCTAATAACTCGAGTTTAAAAACCAGAATTATGGGGTGTCGCGCATTAAATAAGCAATATCGTCATCATCATCAGCGTGAAAATCATAACCGCCATCAAAATCATTGTTCAACTCATTGGCAACGGTTATAGGTAGTTCTAATATTTCCTGGGCATAAATAGAGATGTTATCTTGTTGATTAATGATCCCCTTTAAATCGCTGAAATCAAGTAAACCTGTCTCTTGCAGAAAA
This sequence comes from Paraglaciecola sp., assembly GCA_046709505.1. Lineage (GTDB taxonomy): Bacteria > Pseudomonadota > Gammaproteobacteria > Enterobacterales > Alteromonadaceae > Paraglaciecola. The sequence goes on from JBKEFM010000082.1 coordinate 11,019, forward strand.
TCGTTAGTGACCATCGAGAGTTGGCCAGTAAAGCGGGTGATACAAACCTGCAACTTAACGTGCAGTAAGTCTTTCCCAGTCTGGGTAAGGTAAATAATTAACTGCTGATATAGTGCACTGGTAAACACTTTTTTATCGGAATCAATGAGTAATAATGCAATCGCGGTATTCAGAAACTTTTGCAATTCAAACGTCAACACATCCTCATCATTATCAATAAGCAGAGTGTTTGCACAATAGTTTGCGGCAATACTTTTATAAATATGTAACAGTCTGGCGCTTTTATGACCTTCTTTTACTAATGCCTCATGCATCAGTCTTATGTCAGAAGTATCATTGATTGCTACAGCATAACGACTGATAGCAATATCTTCGAAGTATGAGGCCGATATTGTCTTTAATTCAGCATATTTTGCCCAACCTGCCCGGAAGCAATAAACAATACCTTGGGTTTTTATAATATTTTTTGCTTTTTCAGTATCGTTATCGCAAAGATAGAGCAAACCTAGGTTGCTCATACCCAGTACAATTTCACAGCCTTTTTTAATTTGATCGGCATAAATTATCGATAAGTTATCAGAGGCTATCCGCAAAGACATATCGCTTAACTGCTGTCTGGTTTTATGCATAAATTCTGGCGTAAAATAACCTTCACTTTCGCCATCTTTTAAGACCAAAAGTAGAAAGGGATGATTTCTTAACTCTGCAATTTTCATTGATGAACCCTAATCAATTAAAGCTGTGTGTATAGGCGGTATAAATACGTTTTTTCGTTGCACGTTAAAGTGGCGCAAACATATCGTCGGTATCCATTTCAAGAGCAGTCACCCTTTGTTTATTAGCATTTTGCTTTAAGGTATTTTCAATGTTTTCCAGTGAGCCATTGGTGCTAACGGTCATCACTTCGCGATAGGCTTCTTCGCTTAAAGATTTTATTTTCATTAACAACTCTTCAATACTGCCTGATGCTTGTTCTTCATCTTCTTCTATTTCAGTAAAATCGTGTCCAACAAAGGGCAACGATAAATACAAAAGACCAAAATCGTCTGCGACAATAACGTTTAGTATTTCCAATTGTTTCTCTTCATCATCAGAAGAAAGAAAAATTTGCGTTAATAAGCTGTGTGCTTCAGTTTGCGCACAAAATATGGTGTCTTCATCCATATTTTGCCAATATGACGGTTCAACGTTTAACAGCTGCTTAATTGAATCTGCATCCATTAACCATGTTGCAATAGAAGGAATGGTAGCGTCGTGCTCCCTAACAATTTTAGCTACGGTTAGAATATCCATTTCTGTTAACACAGCAAGCATGCTTTCATCACCTTGTTCAGAGGCAATGGCTTCTAATGAGGTGCCCGCGCGTCTACCGCTATGTTGTGCTTGCTCCATAATATCGGCAGCAAGAATTAATGCATTTTTTGTCAAGGTGATTCCTCAAATTTTGTATAGATTAATTAATGAGATGTTCTTAGTTAGTTAAATCCAAATTTTATAAGACCTAATAGTGATCATCATAGCCATTCGTTTCATAATCATCGGCCTGATCATCTTCATCAGCTTCAGCTTTTAAAGGCGTAGCATCATAGCTATTATAAAAATGAATAAGCAAAACAGCTGTTTTTAAGTCCTGTTCTGCGTGGGTCATTATTTCAGTAATACATGCTCGAGCATCAGCATGTACACCCACAAAAGGTTTTATTTCATCCCAGGATGGCTCTTGCGTAAGCACGATTTTTGCCAGATTTTCGCTATCAATTTTAATCTTGGTCGTTATTGCCATCGCTAATTGATCAACCATGCCATTAAATAACAACGGCATTTTTTTTAATTGTTCAAATAAATTAGCCAGATAATTGGCTAATAAGTCAGGATTTTCAGGATCAGTATACGAGGTCATATTTTCTAAATACATAGAAAAATCATTGCTTAAATAATCAGGTAAGCTTGCTTCATGTTGCATTTATTTTTTCCTAAGTGAGAGTCTAACTCAAAGCCTGGTTTAAGGCCGTGTGCCAAAACGCATCGGCAATTTCTCGGGGATTAGTTATTACCGTATAATTTTTTCTTAAGTATAAAGCGCGCTTTTTTGGATCGGAAATAACATCATAAGCCTGTTGAATTAATTGAAATATTTCTTTGGCTTGTACACTATCATCTCTATCAGGGTGATATTTATTAGCGAGTTTTCGATAGGCTTTTTTAATTTCGATGGTCGTCGCCCCTCTACTGACACCTAACTGTTCAAAATGATCCATAAACTTACCCTTTCCTTTTATTAGATAGTATAAAGATGACTGCTAACACGATTGCTGTAATTTTACCTTTGTAATGACATGATTAACATCTTACATTTGCATGATTGGTATTATTTATTGAATTAGATGGTCAGGATCGTCAATATCGAGTGACCGGGACAGATAAAGCCATAAAATGCCCTGTTTTTGTCATTATGATCAGGGGAACCTTTTCCCTGCATAAAAAGCGTCCTTTTCCCCTTATGAATATTGCCCTTTGCCGGATATTTTTCTGGTCGCGCTACACGATGCTATCTGCCCAGGCAACAAAGTCGACCATAACTTCATTGCGGTTTGTTTCGTTGAGCATTTCATGGCGCCCACCAGCATAAAATCTGTGGCTCACAGCGCTAAAAGCGTGTTTTTGATAGGCGGCCAACAAGCGTTTTACGCCTTTGCTCTTTTCGCCCACTGGATCATCCGTCCCCGCAAACACATAGATAGCTTTGCTTTTATCCATTTTGCCAAAGGCTGTGTCAGTTGCGATCACCCTCAGCGCTCGTAGCATACCTATCCAGGTACTAACCGAACATTCAAAACCACACAGGGGATCCCTGACATACTTATCCACCTCGGCCTCATCACGAGACAGCCAGTCAAATTGGGTACGATTAGGCTTAAACGCCTTATTGTAGGCACCAAAGACCATGGCCAGAATAAGTGGACTATGGCCTTTTTCGCCAAGGCGCAATTTTTCTAAGTGCGCCAGCAACTGTCCTACCCTCACCAACAGGCCCGGCGGACCATTGGTGGCCGATAAGGCCACGGCTGCCATAGAATCCCCATATTGGGCCATATAATCCTGAGCGAGGAAAGAGCCCATGGAATGGCCCAGCAGTATGATTTTTTTGCCTGGCAGGCGGGCCGCAATTTGACGATTGACCCAATACAAATCTTGCAGTGCTTTGCTCCAGGGATCCGTATCGGCCATATGCCCAGGCGCCTGTCCTTCAGGAACGCTTAGCCCATGACCGCGGTGATCATGGGCTATAACGGCATAACCTGCATCATTGAGCAATTGGGCAAAGCGTTGATATCGCCCGCCGTGCTCACTCATGCCGTGGGCAATTTGCACCACAGCTTTGACTTCCCCTGTGGGCAGCCATTGATAACCATGCAACTCCAGGCCATCGGCCCCCTTTACCTTAAAAATTTCCATCAACCTGCCCTCTTTTTTATTAACGTTTTTTATCTGGCCAGGCTGACCTGGGACAGGTCCCATCCTATTTTACTTGTGCACCTGAGGTATAGAAAAATCAGTCTCCATTATCAGGAAAAAGGTTTTGTGACTGACAATACACCTGCTGGGCCAATCAACACCCTCATGACTGCTTATGGTATTCTTTTGATCCCAACCAACCTGCAACCGAGAATCTCTCCCTATGACAGTATCCCCCATTAAAACAGCTGTGGTTGGTTATGGTTTTTCCGCAAAAACATTTCATATTCCCTTTATCACCAACCTGACTGAATTTGCATTAGTTGCCATTAGCAGCAGCCAAAAAGAAACCGTATTACATGATTGGCCCACGGCCACCCATTATTCGTCAGCACAAGAATTGTTGTTACAAAGTGATGCTGAGCTGGTGATCATTACCGCGCCCAATGAGGTGCATTTTGTTTTAGCCCACCAAGCGCTGGAAAATAACAAACACGTGATACTCGAGAAACCTTTTGTCACTACTGTCGCCGATGGTGAAACCTTGATCGCTTTAGCGGCAAAAAAACAACGACTGTTAAGCGTGTTTCATAACCGTCGTTATGATGGCGATTTTTTAACTGTGCAAAAGCTGATTAACCAGCAGCGTCTGGGTGATGTAAAACACTTTGAATCCCACTTTGATCGGTTCCGACCACAAGTACGCCAGCGCTGGCGTGAACAGGCAAGCAACGGTGGCGGCATTTTATTTGATTTAGGCCCACATTTGCTCGACCAAGCGTTGCAGTTGTTTGGCATACCCGATGCTATTACGGCCCAGTGCCAAATAATGCGCAACGGTGCCACCACAGTGGACTACTTCCACCTGGTATTGCATTACCCCAACATGCTGGCAACCTTGCATGGGGATATGCTCAGTGCGGGTCCCAATAAGCGCTTTAGCATCCATGGCAGTAAAGGTAGCTACCAAAAGCAGGGTTTGGATCCCCAGGAAACACGTTTGATAGCAGGTGTGTTACCTACCCGAGATAACTGGGCTGATGAGAGCATTGAACAATATGGCCATTTTTATCAGGCTGACTCAGACGTTCCTATCACCACTGAGCGGGGTGGGTATCAGCAGTATTTCCGCGCTATGGCCAGTGCAATACGCCAAGATACCCCTTGCCCTGTCACAGCAGAGCAGGCGTTGTGGAATATCAAACTGATTGAACTGGCGATGCAAAGTAGCCGCTCGGGTCAAACGATCAGGGTGGAGAAAATCATTCGTTAAACCAGGCAAGGAGTGAGCCTGGCAAAGCTATTTTAGCGGCCGGCCTGAAACGCGACCGCAACCGGTACGCGCGCCGCTTGCCCGGCAGGGAAAATCCGGCTGACAAAGCAAATGACCAGTCCCATCAGGGCCCCTTGCATAAACAAATTCCCTGATAACTCAAAGGTAAACACCACCTTGGTAAAAGTGCCCCTTAGGGTTGAAGTACTGAGCCCATCAAAAAACAAATATGCCGCCAGAAAGCCCTCAAAGCCCACAGCATAAGAGCTTCAGCCATGTTGCCCACAAAGCGGAAAGATGACTAAAATCGATGGCGCGCAAGGTTGCAATTTCTATGGCTCGCTTTGCAACAGAGGTAAACATAGTATTGAGCGCACCTAGGGCCATGCCTTAGCTAGGGCTGTTGATACTGACTCCAGGGCAATTTATGATGATCAAACTGGTCATTTAATGTCGGTTTGATGATATTGAAATACGGGGAGATATCAAAATCTTTTGGTACATACAAACTATGATGGCGGATATGTAATACTTCGTCATAACGGTGCTGACAATATGGTAGTTGTGTTTTCTCAAAGGCAACGTCTGGCAAAATAGGATAACGAATAGACTGAAATGTCTGGGCGATCAGGGAGCTACAAATTGCCCGGGTTGGATCGCCGCTGCCCAGGCTGATCATTTTTCGCCGCCAGCTGGACGGTACCGGCGGTGTTTGAATGAGATAACGCATAAGATCAAATATATGTTTCATATCATATTGGTGCCCAACTTGGGCCCTGGCAAAACTGATGGCACGTTCAACTTCTGCCTTATTTATCCCCATAGGACGACAGATCCTGGTATGTAAATGAGCATAGTAAGCCAATGGAATTATTCTCACACCTTCGATCACATCCGCTTCAATGAGCATGATATTATTGCAGTCCGGCTGTGCACTTTGGCTATCATCTTTGATACACATGGCAGTATGGGACCAAGTGGATTGTGTCAGATATTTTATAGCTGTACTGACTCGGCTGGAGCCATCGACCAGAATCACATCTCCCATCCTAATGGTAGCGGCCAATAATTCGGGCTTGCAGGTCGCAGGCTGGATAGCACTTACGCTGGGTTTTTCCAAATACCTGGCGAGTGCCTGGCCTATCTTAGTCAATAAACTCATTCCAACCTCAACGTCATTTATAGCGGATCATTATCAACACAACAGGTCACTTAGTGCCAGCCATTTTGCCCATGCTGGATGAATGCCCTACTTCGACAACGCTGCAGATAGCAGAAAAGTATACAAATCAGACTTGGGTGTTTATCACAGAACAGGGTATTTCTTAATGGGGTACATTTAACTATTATTTTTACCACTACACTAACTTTCTGCCCCTAGTGGACTCTTTATAATGACAGCCTAGTGAACTGTCGTTTTATCTCCCCAGGCCGCGAAGCAATTCATTGTTAGTGGCTTTTTTATTGACTCCTTTTTTAATTCCAAGTCAGCTCAAAATGTATTATAGCCAAAGTTATTCACAGCGAGTCTTTAAAAAAGCCCCCCTGACAAGCTCCCTTGTGTGGTATGCCCGTCAATTATCACCCTGGCATTCAGTTCTACCCAATGGTATGACCTCGGCGATGGCTAACCTTTAATGTATATGAGTTTGTGGATCCCTTTTACTTTGATGGCTGCCTTTATGCAGTCCTGGCGCAATGCTTTTCAGAAACGTTTAAGCGTCGACGTTGATACATTGGGTGTCACCCTTGCGCGCTTTATTCTTGCCGTGCCCATGGCGGCAATCTATGTTTCTGT
>JBKEFM010000083.1:0-17470 GCA_046709505.1 Paraglaciecola sp.
CCTGTGGCTGAGGCACCGGTTAGGGTATCGATGGCAATTTTGCCGTTAAATACCCGTTCGCCAGTAACGGTCTTATTGGTGTTAATGACTCCTTTTGCAAGTTGCACCCGGTCAGCTTCACCGTAGTACAAGATAGCTGTATCAAATTGCCAATCTTCGCCATTGGTTTCTTCAGCCTGGACTGGTGTACCCAGCAAAGCACATGTTGCCGTTGCAAGGCTAAGGCTAATATTTTTTTACGGTTTTTAGTTGCATCCACAACCTCCACCGGCAAAAGATCGGCCACCACTGGCGGCTTCTTTACTGAAGTAGATATGATCATCCAGTCCTAAGTCGACCCCTTCTGAATTTAGCGCCATTGCTTGTGTCGCTAACAGGTTGCGTTCCCAAGGCTTGACGCCAAGGTTGGCACAACCACCAAGGGGCAAAAGAGCCATTATAAAGGCGATTTTTGCAATTTTTGCAAGAGTAAAGTTAGTCAGCATAGGTGCTACTCTGTTTCATTTAATAGTGTGATTAACTGCTGTTCGTAATGGGCTTGTTGGGCGCTGAAAAAGCCTTTGTGGGTGAAACGAATTTCCCCTTTTTTGTCGATAAAGTAGCTGCTGGGCATGCCGATTATTTGATATTGTTCAGCCAGTTCACCCTGGGGATCGTAAGTGATGGGAAAATCTGCGGGAACCTTTTGCAAAAAACTGGCGGCCAATTCGGCATCTGCATCAAGGTTAACTGCGACTACGACTAAACCTTGTTCCGCATATTGCTGACTGATTTTATTCATCCATGGAAATGACTTACGGCAGGGTTTGCACCAAGAGGCCCAGAAGTCTACGTATACTACGTGGCCTTTCAGTTCACTTAGTCGCACGGCCTGACTATCCAGGGTCAGCGTAAACTCAGGTGCCGGACTGGCTAAACTGGACAGTGATATTAGTAATAAAAACAGGGTTAAAAAACGCATAGGGCACCGGGATAGAAGATTTAATGCAGCCAGTCTAGGCTTGGAAGCTTAAGGAAATATTAGGTCAAGGTGAAGTGTGAAAATTATCAGGCGGTGAAGGTCCCTCTGGGGAAAGACGGTTCACCGCTGTAGTTTCATGGTTGAGGGAAACTTAAGCCAATACTGGTTGTCACGTTAGAGACGCTTAATAATACCGTAAGTCCCGTACCTTGCCCCAAAAAACGCGATAGGAAAACAGGGTGTAACCTAAAATACAGGGAATAACAAATATGGCACCATACAACATAAATCGTAACGAACCTGGTGCGCTGGCTGCTTCAAAGACAGTTAATTGTCCGGGCACCACATAAGGGTAGAAACTTAACGCCAAACCAGAAAAGCAGCAACAAAACACCAAGGCTGCCACGACAAAGGGGAGCCAGCAACCATTATCATCAGCCAGGGGCATGCGTTTTAGTACTCTATCGCCTATGGCAAAAAATGCGAAACACAGCGCAGGGATGGCATAGATAGCATAGGCGAGTGGGAAGTTGGTCCAACGCTCCAACGCCAGCGGGTTAACCAAAGGGTTAACTATACATACGGCCAGTATGCCGCCAAAACATATGCGACCGGCCGTGCGCGCCCAGCGAATGGCAGACAGTTGCAGTTCATCTTGTGTTTTCATCACCAACCAGGCGGCACCGATAAAGGTGTAGGCCATAGTAACCCCACAGGCACTAAGGCAGGCAAACAAAACACCCGGTAGTGAATAATCAAATCCCATCACATACATGCCAAGCATAAATCCCTGACTCAAAGAGGCGATGATAGAGCCGGTTTTAAATACCTTATCCCACAGGGGTTTTCGGCTGATATTTACTTTGGCCCTAAAATCAAATGCCACGCCCCGTAAAATTAATCCTATCAACATAATGGTGGCAGGCAAATATAGGGCTTTGAAGATGACGTTATTGGCGGTGGGAAAAGCGACGAGCATCAAGCCAACGGCGAGTACTAACCAGGTTTCATTTGCATCCCAAAATGGACCGATTGAGGCTATCATCTGATCGCTGTGTTGTTCATTATCAAGAGGTAACAAAATACCTACGCCCAAGTCATAACCATCCAAAATGGCGTATACCAGTATGGCTAAACCCATTAAACCGGCAAAAATAATAGGCAGAGAAGCATCGGTTATCATGATTTTACTCCTTTGAATTCATCTGTCGTGGCGATATCACGATCATCAAGTTGAAAATTACGTTGGGTGTGTTCTTCTATTTGTATTTCTTCAATTTCAACAGCATGGCGTGCCATAGAAAACAGGGTATGCAGATAAGTAATCAGCAGCACGGTGAATACGCTGATAAACAGGATGAAGGTTACAACAACGTTAGTAGGAGCAATATCGGTTACCGCATCTGTGGTTTTGAGCAACCCGCTGACTAAATAAGGCTGACGGCCAATCTCTGTGACGTACCAGCCAGCGAGGGTGGCTATCCAGCCAGAAAAAGTCATACCTACCAGTACCCTTAGAACCGGTTTGGCAAGTGTTTTGCCACGCAGCAGTTTAAAACTGACAAACCAGGAAACAAGCAGCATCAGCATGCCTATAGCGATCATGATGCGAAAACCGAAAAACACCGGAGCCACAGGGGGATGCTCGCCTTTGAACTCATCAAGACCAAGTATTTCACCGTCAGGATCATGGGTCAGGATGATACTGGCCATATTAGGAATAGCAATTTCATAGTGGTTGCTGCGAGTTTTTTCATCGGGAATGGCAAACAATAATAAGGGTGCACCTTTTTCTGTTTGCCAAATTCCTTCCATGGCTGCTACCTTTTGCGGTTGGTGTTCCAGGGTATTCAAACCATGCAAATCACCGACAAATATTTGCAGTGGCATCAATATGGCTGCCAGAAACATCGCGGTTTTGAGGGTTAAATGCGGGGCTTTTTTGTTGTCTCCCCGAAGCAGTCGATATGCCGATAGTCCTGCCATTAAAAATGCTGCGGTCAAACCAGAAGCGATCAGCATATGGCTGAGACGGTAGGGAAATGAGGGATTAAAAATAATTTCCATCCAGTCTTTAGCGTATACCACGCCATCAATAACTTCATGGCCGGTCGGGGTTTGCATCCAGGAATTTAAAGCCAGGATCCAAAAAGCCGACAGCGATGTGCCAACCGCCACCATAAAGGTCGCCAAAGTATGAACCCAGCCCGGCACCCGGGTAATGCCAAATAACATAACCCCTAAAAAGGTCGCTTCAAGGAAAAATGCGGTCAGGACTTCATAACCTAACAATGGGCCAGCCACATTGCCTACTGTGGCCATGTAACCCGGCCAGTTAGTGCCAAATTGAAATGACATAGTGATCCCACTTACCACCCCTAGAGCGAAAGACAGGGCAAATACCTTTACCCAGAACCGGTAAGCACGCATCCACACCGGATGGCCGGACAAATTAAACCGCACACGGAAGTAAAATAACAACCAGACCAAGGCGATAGTAATAGTGGGAAACAGGATATGAAAACTCATATTGGCTGCAAATTGCAGCCTGGAGAGCATAAATACATCGGCCATAAGGCACCTCGTTAAATGAAAAGGCGAAGGATAAAAAAGGAAAATTAGTGGTATTGCGCTCTATGCCGCCAGTTTTGGCAGCTGTCATCAACTTTACTTCTTCTGCTGGTCCGGGGAACGGTTAACAAGTTTATGTTTGAAATCAATGACTTTACCGACACCGGAGCCGAGTTTCATCAGAGTATCGAGCGTATCCGGGTTCATACTTTGCAATTCGCTGGTCCATTTACTGATGGCTTCCAATAAGTCGTGAATTTCTTGTAACTTGACTTGAGCGTGTTGCTCGGCGGTATTGGCTGGATGATCCAGCAGAATATCCCGCAATAAACTCAAGGTCGGATCCATTTCTCGCTTACGGCGTTCTTCAAAAACTTTGTTGGCCATTTCCCAAATGCTACCAGCGGCCTGGTAATACTCCTTACGATCACCTGGTACGTGATGCTGCTTGGTTAATTGCCATGAATGCAGCTCTTTAAGACCCATACTGACATTGCCTCTGGAAATGCTCAGAGCTTCAGCAATCTGATTGGCACTTAAGGGCGTTTCTGAAATAACTAATAAGGCATACATCTGGCCCACTGTGCGGTTAAAACCCCACTTGCTGCCCATTTCGCCGAAGTGCATGACAAAAGATTCGATCATAGGGGTCATTTTCACGTGGTAATCACTCCAGTTATTAAGTTTAATGAACATTCAGAAATTACTGAAAGTTTAAATGTTATTCAGTTACAGTCAATCAAAATCTTTGATTAACTTTAGGGTTGCGAAGCGCTCTTTGCGAGAAATAGCGATCGTATGTTGATGAAAGAGAAATTATTAGCGCTGCATTGCTCAATTTTGTAATACCAATCCGTGTTAGTAAATGACGCTGGGCGAGAATGTAAATGGGCTTAATCAAGGCGCTTGAATGAAGTAATCGTGGTGCTCTTTCGAATTCGGGCAACGCAGAGTAAGCCCATTTAAAACTCGCTCAAAGGGAATACACCAGCGTATTTTATCTGCGATATCGCTCTTTAAAGGAAATGGTTATTCCTGCATAGCGGCGCCTTGCTCAAACCGCTGGACGTATTCTCAGTGGGTACTTATTAATACGGGTTGGTATAAGTTAGTTCGACAGGCAAAAATTATCTTAATAACAGACAAAAAATCAGTTTAAATGAAGGATGAAAAAGAGGGATCAGCAGATATAGAGCCAGTTTTTTTTGAGTTTCTGGGGCGTTGATATTTATGACGTAAATTACATTCCCTCATGCAGCTGATTTACGCTACTTCTATCAATATATTTTGCGGTAATCAATAGGTTCAAAAAAACAGCATTTTGCTAAGATTATAAGAACCTGGCTATTACTAATAGACAGTTTTACTCTACTAAAATCAAAAAACCATTGCCTGTTGCATAGCTCCGGATTAGCGCTTATTCTCCCCCACATATTTTCAGATGGATACGAACCTACGTAATGAATGTTGTTACACTACTTGATGGCGGAATGGGGCAAGAACTGCTGCGCAGAAGTTCGCGAGCAATTACGCGTCTGTGGTCTGCCGATATTATGTTGAATGAACCCATGCTGGTGCGAGATTTACATCGCGACTTTATTGAAAGTGGCGCGCGGGTTATTACGCTCAATACTTATACCGCCACCCCAGAACGCCTGGCACGGGAAAATGAGCTTGCTTCATTAGAAGGGCTTCACCGGTCAGCTATGAGTGCAGCCTTAGACGCTATTGAGCTGGCACAATGTAATGATGTGGCAATCGCAGGGTGTTTACCACCTTTAGTGGCAAGTTACCGGCCAGATGTATCGCTGTCGTTCAAGGCGTCACTTGCTAGTTACCGCCGCCTTGTCGAGTTGCAATCACCTGCTAGTAATGTTTTTTTGTGCGAAACAATGTCTTCTATTACCGAAGCAACGGCTGCTTGTACGGCTGGCCTTGAAAGCGGAAAACCGGTGTGGGTTGCATTATCGGTTAGCGATATCAAACCAGGACAATTACGCAGCGGCGAATTGTTAACCGATGCGCTCAAGGCACTGGAGTCGCTAGGTCCTGATGCAATATTACTTAACTGTAGCTTACCTGAAGCAATTAGCGCTTCTTGGCCCCAGTTAAGGCATACCAAACAGAAGATTGGAGCCTATGCCAATGGCTTTATATCAGTAGCATCTCTGCATCCCGGAGGCACTGTTGAGCAGCTTGAAGCACGCAAAGACTTGAATCCTCAACAGTACGCGGAGCACGCCATGGTATGGGCACGAAATGGTGCATCAATTATTGGTGGATGCTGTGAAATTGGCCCTGCCCACATTAAGGCTTTGCATGAAAGGTTGTGTAACGAAGGCTTTATTTATACCAATCCACCTTAATATCGACTCACTTAGCGAGCGATAATGTTTGCTTAACCTGAGTGTTAATCCTCTCGGTCTACGGGTATGACGTAAGCAAATTTAACATCGCCCTTCGAGAAGGTCTAGCAAGTTCCCGAGCTGTAACGGGATCACAGTCACACTAATATAAATTAACGTGTCATGTGGTTTGTGTACTTTCTGTGGTGAGAAGTTGATTTTGCCATCTAATTACCACGAAAATAGCTGGGTATACCTATTGACAGGGCGCCTGACTAACTTACTCCCGTGACGGAAACTCTTTAATATACAAATCGTGTTTTGAATAGGGAATTTCAATTTTATGCTGTTTAAACTGTTTAAAAATTTCACAATTTACTATATCCACTACCCGGCCGCGTAAGGCGGGTTTGTCTATCCAAACGAGTAATTCAAACTCAAGTGCAGAGGGTCCATAACGGCGAAATCGCACCCGGGGTTCAGGGTCGATACAGACGTATTCTTTTTCTGCCAAGGCTATTTTCATTAGAACCTGGCGCACCAAATCGATATCGGCATCGTAGGCTATTCCGATAGGAACCCGGCAACGTGATTTTTCATGGGGACCGCCAGATTCGTTAATAATTTTCGAGTTACCCATGACCGAATTAGGGATCGTCACTTCTATATCTTCCCGGGTTAACATACGGGTGCTGCGCATACCGATATGGGTCACTTCACCGCGCTCCCCTGAATCAAGCACTATGTAGTCACCAATTTTATAGGGTGCATCAGCCATAATAAACACCCCGGAAAACAAGTTGGCCAGGGTGTCTTTTGCAGCGAAACCCACTGCAATCCCTACTATTCCAGCCGAAGCCAACCAGGCGGTCATATCCACTCCCCACACCGAGAATACAAAGTACACGGCCAGTACAAGAATGATGATATTGACAAGATTCAAAAACAGCGGCAGGGTTTTATTATTAATAGCGTTGATTCGATTAGGGTTTCTGGCAATACTTATCAAAAATGCCCGATTAGCCCGTAATAAAAAGACTGACCACAGAATAATGGCCACGGATTGCAACGTGGCGAAAATGAAAAATGAATATAATTCTCCGGGCGCTAAAATTAGCGTAGCGCTGGCAAAGCCCAGGAGTAAAAAACTGAAATAAACGGGCGAATGCAATAAATCTAAAAAGTGTTTATCCATATTAACCTGAGTACGAGATATCAGCTTTTTTAAGCCCGCGATAAATACGTATTTAAACAGTGACGCTATTACAAATGAAAAAACCATAACGATTGCCGCTTGGGTGTAAGGATGATGTCCAAAGGCATTTAAAAGTGGGGCGATAGCGGCTTGAAATTGTTCAAACATGTTGGGTTTCCAAAGGCATATAAGCTAAAAATATAACTGAATTGAGCATGCAAAGTCGTTGCTCGTCAGTGGTAGTGTCGTCACGTTGTTCTTCGAGCCGTTGCTAAAGTGTATCGCGTCCTTAACAAACCGCTATTATTACTTTTATGGACAAGCAAGCAGACAACACAAAATAAACTGTGGGTGAATTTTCATGTGCAGGAAAGTCTATTAACCACTATATTATAGTTTTTTGCACGCAATGGCTCTTCATACGCCCCCTGTTTTGAGGAAATATATAGGTGTCTTTATTAATAAAAGCCCACTCTCTGTCCTTTGGTGCAGTGCAAGGGGTAACGATTGAAGGTGTGATCGCTTATTCATCGGATTATGACTCGGTAAATGAGGCTCAATATCCTGATCGTAAAGCCTTTCGTAGCTATTACGACGGTATTTATATGGGGTATAAGTGGCAATGTGTGGAGTTTGCCCGCAGATGGCTGTATATCAATTTAGGGCTGATTTTTAATGACGTATCCATGGCCTATGAAATATTCAAGTTACGCTCTATTCGCGATGTGATTAACCACACCGAACTGCCACTGCATGCTTTTGCAAACGGATCATTGCGTCATCCACAGCCTGGTTGTTTACTGATCTGGGACGAGGGTGGTGAATTCGAACATACCGGCCACATCGCCATCATCACCGAAGTATTTCCGGACAAAATCCGTGTGGCAGAGCAAAATATGAATTTTGCATCCTGGCCCCAGGGCAAACACTACTCCCGGGAAATTGCAGCCAAAATAGGTGAAAAAGGTGACTATTGGCTTAAATGCGCCTTTAGTGGCTCTACGATTTTAGGCTGGGTTATGCAAACAGATGATGAACGCCACAGCGTTAACCTGCCAGAACCCGTGGCTGAGTTGTATCAGTTAAAAGCTCACCAGCTGCCCCGTTCTAATTGTATCGACAATGCCTGGTTAAATATTGCCAATGAAGATGAAGCCGCTTATGTCACTATGATGAACGGCCATTGGCTAAGCTCGGTCAACGATGACTATTTTAAATACTTTACCGTGTCACAAAGTGCCCTGGAAACCCTGGAGTCTGCTACAGATGAATTGCATGGCTTGTTTATGCATGCCACGGATTACGTGCTACAGCATCCGGAACTGCTGCATACCTTTGAATTACCTGAATCGATTTTACCAAAGTTGCTGCGCTCCTGGGATAACCGTAACAATCAATTGATCACCAGTCGCTTCGACTTCGCCATGACCGCCCAGGGCTTAAAAGTTTATGAATACAATTGTGACTCTGCATCTTGCTATATGGAAGCGGGTAAAGTGCAAGGTAAGTGGGCCCGCCACGTTGGCTTAAAAACCGGCAGCGACAACGGTGCTCAATTATTTAAAGAGTTGGTAAAAGCATGGCAGCAATGCGATGTAAACTCCATAGTGCATGTATTACAAGATGTTGATGCAGAAGAAGATTACCACGCACTATTTATGAAAAAAGCCATTGAAGCCGCCGGTTTTACATGTGTTCGCGTCATTGGCCTGGGGTCATTAACATTTGGCCCTAAAGGGCAGATACTCGATGAGTACGGCAATGCCATACGTTGGGTATGGAAAACCTGGGCATGGGAGACCGCGTTAAACCAGTTGCGTGATGAAGAACAAGCCAGTGGTGATCTCGCCCAAGATCGACAAATTCATGTGTTACGCCCCGCTGGGGTAAAACCTAACTTGTCGGATGTACTGCTCAACGATCTTATTATGGTGTACGAGCCACTATGGACGCTTATCCCCAGCAATAAAGCCATACTCCCCGTGCTGTGGTCGCTATTTCCCAACCATCCGTTGCTGCTCGATACCCGTTTCGATCTCAGCGATGAGCTTATCGCCACCGGCTATGTGACCAAACCCATAGTAGGGCGTTGCGGAGAAAATATTCAACTGATTGATGCTGATAATAAAATATTAGCCAACAAGGACGGTGCGTTTGGTGAGCGCGAAGTGATATATCAGCAGTTGTTTGCGTTGCCAAAAATTAACGATTACTACGTACAAATCTGCACGTTCACTGCTGCGGGGCATTATGCCGGTAGTATTGTCAGGGTCGACCCGTCAATGATCATCAGTAAAAACAGTGATTGCATGGCGCTGCGTACTCTGGACGATGACGCTTTTTTAACGTTGTAGCTATCTTTTTTGTCTGCTCCTATGTGCAAAAAAGTGTAGAGCTTGACCCAAGTATTGATTTACAAAAAGGGTAATATTTTGCCTACCCGTTGTTTGTATTCATGGTAGGTTTGCCCAAATTCTCTGAGCAAATCTTGTTCTTCAAAATACAGTCCTACAAATACATAGGCTGTCAGCCCAGCCGCTAACATCATGTGACTGAGGGTGGCGCTTGGCACGCACCACATACCGATTAACATGCCAGTTTGCATGGGATGACGCACCCATTTGTAAAAACCCGGTTGTTTAAATTCCGAGCTGGGCAGAGGTTTGCCAGTGAAGTGACAATATACCTGGCGTAAACCAAAGAGTTCAAAATGATCCAGCTGGAAGGTCGCCAGCACCGCTACCAGCCAGCCTAGTGCGCCTACAAATCGCACCAGAGCAATGTTGATACTCGAGTCGAGTTGCCATATTTGCCCTGCCATTGGGGTCCAGCTGTAACACATAAAGGCCAACACCAGGCCGGTCATTAAACAGTAGGTAGCCCGTTCAACTGCAGGATGAAAGTAGCGCTTTAGCCAGTTTTTAAATGTGCCTCTGGCCATCAGGCTATGTTGCAAACCAAACAGGGCCAGCAAACCCAGATTAATCAGTACAGCTTGGGTCACAGGCAAGGTGTATGGGCCTGAGTTGACCGTTACAGGAATAATTAAATCACTGACAAATAAAATGAAATATACCAACGCTACCAGACTTATGGCATAGGCAAGCAAGGTATAGCTAAAGCGCATTGATCGCCTGAATAAGCTTAGGTTGTGCTGTGAGTCAGTGGCCAAAACAGATTGGTTTAAGGGCTTACCCGACTGATTTTTATCATGCATATCACTTCCTGTTTCCTGCACCCGAGGAAAAAACGGTTACTTTAGAGTACGACCGCTACGTTTGCTAGCGTAATAATAAGGTTCATCCGCAGTTAGCTTATTTTAAGGTATTTTATAGGGATGAGCTGACAAGTTTGGCTGCACTTGTGCTCTGACTTATATTTTTATCAGAGCCGGTGAGATGACTCCAATGTTAGGGTAACCGGTTGATGGATTCATTTGGCCACTGGCGAATCGATACATTATCAGTCGCACTTAAGTACCGGAGTCATTGCACAGGAATAGGGAGTAAAAGTGATGTGAAGCGGCTGTCTCAGATAGCAGGGGCCAGTAATCAAAAATCGTGTTGTGCAACAGCCAGGCAGTATGTACCACCCGTCTCACAAGTAAGGGCAATAAGGTGCGAAAGACACCTGATTGCCCAAAGCGCTAGAAAGAGTAGCGACCTGTGAAGGTGATCGTGTCTGAGTCGTTAGATGTGCGGTAGGCGACATTGATGGCGGCTTCTTGCGTGATGTAGTAGCTGGCGCCAAGATTTAGGAATGTTTCGTCGTTTTTACCTATATCTACGTACGACAACCCGCCATCCAGTTCGATATTAGGGGTAACAAAAGTGCGTGCACCCACGGTTAAGCCATAGCCATTATCATCGAAATTGCCTATCTCCACTTCTTCGTAACTGACAATACCGTATACATCGGTATTGCTGGCTGCTGCTACGCGGTAACCTAACCCAAGGCTAAGCTGGTTAAAATCAACACCGTCAGAGGCACCGCTTTATGAACCATTAAGGAACAGGTTTTTGCTCACCGATGCCCAGCCTGACACTTTAAAACCATCTGGTTCAACGTTGCGGCTATCAAAATCAAGCTTTGTGTAACCCCCTTCGACATAATTAAAGTTGGGGCTGGCTGCGAAAACCGCTGGGGCACCCAGTAATGAAGCGGTAACGAGTAATGTGATTTTTGAATTTTTCATATAATGTCCTTAAAAAGTTAGGTGAGCGAGCAACGTGCAATAGCTTTGGGTATAGCTGTTCCCCTTGAAGCTGCAGCGTTGTTCGCTGCAACGCCAATGGCTTTGGGTCTAGATACCATTGGATACCGGAAAAATTCGAGTACAAAAATAGCAAGTGAGGTAAATTTTACAGCCCGTCCTCGAGTCAAAATGTTATGCCTGATCGCTGAAATTCAATGGTGGCAGATGAAATTAATGGGCTGGCTTTATTAGACAAGTACGTGGAAAGTAGGATTATTTTATTTTTATAAGGGGGTCTTTCGGGAGGCGTGACGGCGGCTGCTATGTAGAGCTGGCGGGTCTGAGGTGAGGTGCAGCCAACCAGGAAGCGCTACTGGGTGGCTGTCTGTCTTTGCAGTCTAGGTTAAAGGATAAAACTAACCTTGGGTGAGCAGGGTAGAGGCTAAATTATCCAAAAATTCATGGATGCGTTCGGCATTTTTACCTAAATCACTTTTACCTACCCGTGATTTACTGCGTATATCCAAGGCGGTGACCTGGTCTTGTTGCGCAATGCGGATCACTACATCATCTTTAAAACCAAACCAGGCAGTGGTGTGGGTGGCCTCGATGACACCGCGGGCTTTATCTGCGTTGGCCAATTCCCAGCCCAAGTTATTCACCAGTGCGAGCGCCGCATCAAATACTTGATCCTGTGGCTGGGCATACTGTTGAGTGACAAGTTCAGGGTAGGCTTGGCGTTGCTGAACAGCGGTATCTTCCCCGGGATAGGCGACAGGATTGGGTGCATCCATGCGCAGGGGCACTATGGCTTCAAATTTGGGTGGATTAAGCAGATCAGTGCTGATGTCGTGAATAGGGGGCACTGATTTCGCTTTGCTCATCAAGCTCATGGGTAAGCCAACTGCAACAATAGCCAACAAGGCAGACACACCAGCGGTTGCCCAGCTGATATTTTTGCGCATGAAAATAACTTGGAGAAGTAACAGCACTAAAGCCGCGAGGCCTACGTACACACCATAACGTAAGGTGGCAAATGCAGATCCCAATTCCACGATACCAAACTTGTATAGCAGTCCGGGCAGGGCAACGAGTAAAATAGCCAGTAAGCTTATTAGGCTAACCAAGGTCTTCATAGGGTGTTCTCCATTGTTATGTGAATAACTGAATTTTGTTAACTGATAATATATCAACATGTTGATACTATCAGTAACAGTTTTTGGACTTAACTTTCTTATTAATATTTATGTGGATAAGTATGCTAAATGAAACATGGCTGCGTATTGGCAGTTTTATTACGGTGTTAGCGGTGATGATGATCTGGGAAGCCTGTTTGCCCAATCGTACCTCACCTGTGGTTAATCGAAAACGCTGGCTGAGTAACTTTTCTTTGGTTTTTTGTGGGGCATTAGTGGCTCGACTATTGGTTCCTGCGGGCTTGGCGGTGGTAGCGGTATTTGCTGCCGGGCAGCAGTTTGGGCTACTGCATCTCATTGCTTTACCTTACCTGGTCTCGATTGTGCTGACGGTGGTGCTGTTAGATTGTTTGATTTATTGGCAACACCGCTTGTTTCACCGAGTACCGCTATTGTGGCGCTTACATAGGGTACATCACGCGGACCCACACCTTGATGCGTCAACCGGTTTACGTTTTCACCCCATAGAAATCGCCTTGAGTTTGCTGGTAAAAGCCTTAGG
Source organism: Paraglaciecola sp. (assembly GCA_046709505.1). Classification (GTDB taxonomy): domain Bacteria; phylum Pseudomonadota; class Gammaproteobacteria; order Enterobacterales; family Alteromonadaceae; genus Paraglaciecola. The sequence goes on from JBKEFM010000083.1 coordinate 12,966, forward strand.
GATATTACTGTTAGGTGTGCCTGTGGAGGCTGTTTTAGCCTTTGAAATCCTGTTAAATACTAGCTCTATATTTAATCACAGTAATATTAAACTGCCTGACTGGCTGGAATGGCCGCTGCGCAAATTGATTGTAACTCAAGCCATGCATCGTATTCATCATAGCCAGGTGGTGAGGGAAACTAACAGCAATTTTGGTTTTAGTTTATCTGTTTGGGATCGCCTGTTTGGCAGTTATTGCCACCAAGCCGCTGCCGGAGATGACGGTCTCATTCTGGGCTTAAAAGAATACGCCAGTGAAGCGGATAACACTGGGATTGGCACAATACTGCTGATGCCATTTCGCAAAACGCCCACACCAAGCTAGACCAAGGTGAAAAGAACGAATAGTGGTGTCTTGGCGTTGCTTGTTAAGGTGATTTTGTCGCCAAGAGAGTATGGTAACCCACCCAAATACGAATGATCGCTGTTAGCCAGCAAATAACCGCAAACACGCTGGCAATAAACACAAAGTGGCTGGGTAGCAAGCAAAATAAACACAACACTAATATGGTCTCAAAACCCTCTGCTAACCCGCCCATATAATGCAGACTCTTGTGGGGATATTGGGGGTTGTCGATACCGTGTTTGCTGGCCATAATGGCAAAGGCTAAGAAGCTGCCCCCCGTGCCCATAAATGAGAGCATTAAAAAACTGCCGGCTATGGCGTTTTGGGCAGGAGCAACACACACGAAGGCAAACACGATTGCAGAATAAAAGATAAAATCCAGGGTGATATCTAAAAATCCACCGGCATCGGTAGGTGTCGTTTCTCTGGCTATAGCACCATCTAGTCCGTCTCCCAGTCGATTCAACAGTATTAGGCACAGCGCTAAAATGTATTGCTCATAAAAAATAGCGGGTACTGCCAGCATGCCAACAATAAACCCCACAACCGTTACCGCGTCTGCGTCGACGCCGCCTTTGATGAGCTGTTTGGCCATTGCACACAGGGGCTTTTTAATAAGCCGATTTAAAATGGGGTCAATCATGATGTACCTTGTTAATTAGTCTGTTTGTATCAGTAAATGTCATCACGTTGCTATGCCATTACGGGGCGATAATACTGAGCTAAATCCAGATGTTGTGCCTGTGGCGGAATATTGTTCAGATCGTGGCTGACCATAATGGCCGGTAAGCCTTGTGTTTGTAATTGGCTAAACGCCCATTGGCTTACCCCAGCGGCGGTTTTGCGGTCAAGGGCAGCAAAGGGTTCGTCCATTAGCAATGCCTGAGGTTGGTTCGCCAGTGCCCTAACCAGGCCCACTCGCGAACGCTCCCCGCCGCTTAATTGTTCACAAAAATGCCCAGCCACATATCCCATATCAATCTTGTTTAACATGGCCATGGCCGCTTCACGGCGCTGGGTTTTATTCAGTGTCTTGCCCGTTTCCCCTTTTAGGGCCCTTGGCAAAGCGAAGCAGATGTTCTCCAGTACGTTTAAATGTGGAAACAGATGCACGTCTTGCATTAACAAGCCAATGCGGCGCTGCTCAATGTTGAGCGCATCGAGGGGGACATAATCTAAACTGATATCCCCACTGATGTCAGCATGGCTGATGGTGTCGCCTAATACCCAATGTAGAAAGGTTGACTTGCCCATGCCACTTGGCCCGGTAAGTACCAGTAATTCACCACTGTCTAGGGTGATGTCTGGTAGCTCAATGCGCCATTGGTCGGTATGAATTTGGCAATTATTGATGCGTAACATCGAAACTCCCTCGAATGCGTTGGGCCAGCATGCTGGCAACCAAGAAGGCTGTAAAGGGCAGTATGGCTTGCACCAGCATGTAAACGGCTGTAATACTGTGCTCATTGCCCGAGGCGATCGCCACCGCTTCGGTGGTGATGGTCGCCACGCGGCCTGCTCCAATCATCAGTGTGGGAATATATTGGGCAATGCTCACCGAAAAGGCGATAGCTAAAGCGCTTAGTAACGCCGGTCGCAGTAATACAAAACGTATTTTCCACCATCGCTTCCAGTAAGAATAGCCAAAACTGGCAGCAACTAGTTCATAGTGCCGGTTGAGACTTTGAAACGGTCCGCGCAATACCAGGTAACTGTATGCAAAGGTAAAAGGTAAATGAGACAAGACTATCCAGGAGCTGTGGTAACTGGCAGAGATGCCGGTATGTGCGAGTTGCCACCCATACACCATGCTCAATTGTGGTAACACAATGGCCATTAACCAGACATAATCCGGTAAATAGCGTTTACTTTGTCGCTGTAATTCTAGCGCGAGCAAGGTGATAGCCACGCCTAACAGGCTGCTGAAAAAGGCAATGTTAAGACTGTTAAGCAGTGGTTGGCGCATGAAAAACCACTCATCTTGCCACAAGTTGAAAGACAGATCAGTCAAGCCTGTTGGGCCGTAATTGCTCCAGCCTAAAGACCAAAGGAAAAAGGTCGCTAAAATTCCTAATGTTAACAAGGTGAAAAATGACAACCAAAGACTAAATATGCGACTTAACCCCGTAATTTTTAATGGACTGGCCATAACGGCATGGGTGCGTAAACGTCCTACAGCAAACCATTCGTGAAGATAAATAATAGCGACCAAGATACCCAGCATCAGCAATAAAACCAGATTACCCAAAAATGCCTGAGATTGTTCAATTACACTAAAACCAGTCTGCCAGTTATATAAAATAACCGCGTAAAGCTCAGGGATATTTGGCCCGATCAGTAAACTGATATCCAGCACAGACAGGGTATAGGCCATAGCCGCCAGCAGTGCCAAACGGGACTGTTTTAGCATGACTGGAAAAACCAGCAGCCACCAACTTGCGGCTTCGCTATGGCCCAGAGCACGACCTTGTAGTAGCCAGTCTTTAAGGGCTAATTGGCGCCCTAGTGCACTGAATATAAACAGAAAAAAGGGCACCTCTTTTATGCCGATAGCCAGGATCATCGTCAGTATGTTTTTTCGCGGCAATCCTAGCCAATCTGGGGCTGAGTGGCCGAATATACCCCAAAGAGCGCTCCAAACCATGCCACCAGAACTAAATAAATACACCAGACCTAACGCCACGGCCAAGTGCGGCATTGACAATAGTGGCGCCAGACGTTTTTCCAGCGTTTGCCAGCGGGGATTAAAGCGATATTGGCTGTATACCACAAAGGCAACATATAAGGCCAAAAGAGGCGCCGCCAATGACATAAAAAGACTGCTGGCGATAGAGGGTAATAGGCCGTTATAGGCCGAAAAACGTGCCACATCAGCCCAGGTAACAGGGACTGACGGCCATAAACCCAGGGCTACCCCAAGCAGCGGGAGCCCTGCTACGGCAGCAACAACCAACCAGGCTGCGCTAAGAATTAAGCGCCGTATCGTTGTTGCCATCTATCTTCAATAATCTGTTGCCATGAGCTATGTAGCTCTTGATGAGCGGGCAGGGTTGACGCGGGATCAAGCAATGAGCGGATAACCGCAGGATCACCCCAGCTGCCCTGAAGCTTTTGTATCTGGGCCTGTTCGCTGAGTAAGAAATTAATTACCACTTTGGCGGCATCCGGGTTTTGCGCGCCTTTTGGGATAGCCAAGTTATGACTGTTGGTAATGGCGCCCTGGGTAAAAAATAGACGTTTAGCATCCGCGGGTATTAACCCGGCCGCCTGATCTTTTGCTATTTGATTAGGGTTAAAGCTCACCGCTATGGCTAACTGTTTTTGCGCAAAAAGCGCCATTTGCTCGGTATTGGAGCTTGGAAACGCACGGCCTTGTTGCCACAATAACGGATGCAGTTGATCAAGATAAGCCCATAACATGGGCAGTAATGCTTTTTGTGCAACCGGGGTCGCGGCTTCGTAAAGGCGAGGATCCTGTGCACTCAAGTCAATTAATAACTGTTTTAAAAACGTGGTGCCATGAAACTCCGGGGGGCGAGGATAACTGATACGTTGGGGATGTTGTTTTGCGGTGGTAAGCAGATTAACCGAGTCAATTTTTGTCTGTGAAAATAATTCAGGGTTGGCGATAAGATTGAATTGGCCCACACCCCAGGGCAGTTCAAAGCCGTCCATCGCTACACCGAAATCACGGTAAAGAGGCAGTTTATCGTAAGCTAATAGCTGACTATTGGGGATGTGCACGTCCAAATGGCCCAGCAATAAATTCTGTTGTTTTAAATAACTGAAGTTTTCACCATTTAACCACAATAAATCTATGGCACTTTTGCGGCCATTTTCAGCTTTTAAGCGCCCTACTGCTTCGCTGATATCGGCTACTTTGACATGACGCAGGCGTATATTATAGCGTTGGGCGATTTCCTTGGCCGCCCAACGTAAGTAATCATTGACTGGTTTTGAACCACCCCAGGCGTAAAAATATACGTTTTTTCCCTGGGCGTTGCTCAGGGTTTGCTGCCAGGAGACGTTCGCGTCGTTTTGCTGCTCAGCTGCCGAGGCAATGCTCATGGTGACACTGAGCATCAAGCACAGCACCAATACAGTCAGAGTATGGCTGGTG
>JBKEFM010000084.1:0-17351 GCA_046709505.1 Paraglaciecola sp.
AATACGGCAATGGCAATTTTTAGCAATGAACAATATGCTATTGATGTTGGGTTGGTAAGTTCAACATAACAAGCAATTAAACAAGGTCAAAAAATAGTTTGCTTTTGCTCCTTCGTCGCTATTTTAGCCAACAATTTTTGCCCATTAATTGGGCGTTAGCATGCGTAGCTTATTATGCATATCAATTATAAAAAGGATTATTTAAAAATGAAATCAGCTGAAAAAAGTAACCAATATTGCTATGCAAGTATTATGTTAACTACAATTGGCACAACGCTTTCAATACAGAAGCCAGACTATTACATTGATATCATCATACTTACTGTTGCTATTACAGTGGGAATTATAGGGGCTTACAAGAGTAAGTCGTAAACGCAATGCTAACAAGGTATTCAAACGGCTAAGGACAGTTTGCTCGCGCTTCGCGCAGTTTAGCAAATTGTACTTAGCCGCTTAATATAAGCGTTATATCTACAAGGGGCAATCATGAGATTCATTATTTTACTAATTGCGCTGTTTGCACTACCGGCACAAGCACAAGACTGCTTGGGTGAATCAGAAGTGTTCTTTAACATCGTCGCTGCAAAATGGGCTGTAAATACTGGCATCGCAAATGATCCAGATAGTTTCGATGGTGAAAAATGGCTCTACATATGGGGAGGTGCCGGGTCAATATTTGAAGAGAAAAAGATATCTGATAAAACTGCCAAGGCCATGGCTCGCCTGGTCGCAGAAAATGATTTTTCAGAAAACCCTGAAGTTGAAGTCAACATCTTTGAGGATTATTGGTATTTAAGTTGTAAAACCAAAATAAATGGGGGAAGTGTAAACCCGTTGAAGGACATAGCTAAAGACAGCTTAATAGACTGTTGGAACGCGGCATCATCGAGAGAAGACTTTCAAAGCTGCTTAACGCCCTTGGTAAACGAGAGTTGAGATATAACAAATCGTTAAAGTTCGTTCCGGCGCTACGCGCCTCCACCGGACGCAGCTGTGCTGCGCCGCTTAACTAAAACGTTATGTTTCGACACGGAAGAATTAATAATGAGCAATATGAAAAAACCGCTATTTGAACTACTAAACAGTCCTTTCTCATTGTTGATTGCTGGGTTCTTGCTCACTACTCTTGTTGGCTCTTATATCAATCATGCATTTCATGCAGAGTCCTGGAAAAGCAAGGCTAGGTTCGAGATCTTTAAAGAACGACTAAAAGAAGCAAGTGAGGCACAGTCAAGCATCATAGTGATATCAAATAGGAGGATCGTCCTGTTAGGACGAATTCACTCTGAGTTACAGGAAAATCGACTACAGTCAGCTAGAGAAATTTGGAAGGAGTATTTTCAAATTGTTAAAGAATGGAACAACAATGTGAAAAGCAACAAAAATCGGCTTTCGCTCTTATTTGGAAATGACGTTTCCTTAGCTTTCTTAGATAACAATGAAAATCTCGCGGATAAACCAAAAAGCCTTCATCATATTTTGCGAAAAACCCATAAATCTGTATTGGATGTTATCGAGTGCATGAAAATTGAATGTGATTTACCAGAAAAAGAAAGACTTTTACAAGAGGCTCACAACAGACTCGAATTATTAGGACTTGCTCACGATGATTTCTCCACTCAGCTAAGAATCGTTCTTAGACAGAAAGAGGCTATATTATTGGAGTAATATTCCTAGTTATGGGGTTTCTAGAACATAACAAGCGCAAGCAGTTGGCCGCGACAAAACCGCGCCTCTGATGCGAGCGTTAGGCCGTTCGTAATTACATCTACCCATTGAAATCAGAAAAGGTACGGAAACCACACATGAATAAATATGTTTATTTTATACCGCTACTAATCGGCGTCATCACTTCAGCCGTTGCCGATACACCTGAATTATCTGTGATTGAAGACAGCAAACATTCTGAACCAAATCACTGGAATTGTTATATAACAAGTGATGCGCAAGAGCGAAAAAATCAAGTTGAGTATGGCATATTGCCGCACGTGGTGTTTGATGGGGAGATAACCCCCTCTAATATCGAATCACAGATGGCTATATCCAAGACGCCTGCGCTGTCCGTAGCCGTAATCCACAACGGCAAGTTAGATTGGAGCGCTGCTTGGGGGCAGATCCAAACAGGTGGTCCCCAAGCTGATTGTAGCAGTCTATTCCAAGCCGGATCTCTTGCCAAGCCAGTAACTGTGCTCGCGGCAATGCGGATGAAAGCCAAAGGAAAGATAGATTTTGACCGGAGTATTGAAACCTATTTGTCATCTTACCAACTTCCGGCTGGACGGCAAACTAGTGATAACCCTGTCACGTTTCGTAATCTGTTATCGCATACATCAGGCGTTACGAGAGGCGGCTATGAAGGGTATGCTAAGAACGAACAGATCCCAAGCGACCAACAGATCGCCAGAGGCGAAGCACCGAGTAATTCGCGAAAGGTGGAAGTGGCGAACTTACCAGGGACTTTGCTTGCTTATTCAGGTGGCGGTTACACTGTCGTGGAGATTGCCCTGCAGGATCAACTCCACAAACCTTTTAATCAAATCATGAGGGAATGGCTGTTCGGCCCAATCGATATGAAGCAAGCGGACTTCACTATCCCATTGCCTGACTCTCTCCATCCTCATACTGCTCGCGGGCACCAAATAGATGGCACCATTATTCCAGGAGGTTGGAATAACTATCCTGAACAGGCGGCAGCTGGTCTGTGGGCAACAGCCACCGATTTAGCTATGTTTCTTCTCGAAATACATAAAGGCTACGAGGGTAAGAGTAAGGTATTTACTCAGGCTAACATCCGTGAACTGCTGGATAATCCTATTCAGAATCATGTTTATGGCTTCAGGTTAATTGGTAAAGGAGATCAAATCTTTATCACACATTATGGCGGTACGGTTGGTTACAGGTCAGGGATGACTTTGAACCTGCAGACAGGAAATGGAGCGGTTTTTCTGACCAACTCTGATAATGGTTCAAATCTTGGTGAAGCATTCTTTAGTTCTGTGTCACGCGCCTATGGTTGGCCAATGTTCAAAGAGGAGAGAGTTAAACGTATGAAACATTCTTCTGCTGTATTGAAATCACTAACTGGAACTTACGTTTTCCCTGAACAAGGTTGGAAGGTTTCAGTGATTTACGAGCACAATTTACTCAGGTTAATTTTCCCTTCAGGTAATCGTCTTCCGCTTGTTATGACACCGATTCAAGGGAAATACCGCGAGTTTGTTCATGAAACTGGCGTGCATGCAAACTTTGAAGGCGAAGGTCTGGATTTGAAAATTCAATTGTTCGGGCAAACGGGGCGGCGCCAGACGAATGGTAAACAGACTGACATACAGTGATAACGGCCTAACAAGAACTTCAAACGGAAAAAATACAGTTGGCTGTTTTCACTCCGTTCAACATTGTAGCCCACTATTTTTAGCCCGTTATGCATACCACCAAGTTTGGAGCCTAAAAATTAAGAAATTACAAAGACATCCATAGTAAAACTGCCAACTATTTTCGAATTGAACTAGGCTTATAGGGTGTTTATTTCTAATCAGGTAGGTGGGTCATGCCCCAGCCTCGAAAAAGCCAAGTCAGTTTGATTGATACGCCCTATTATCATTGTGTTTCCCGCTGTGTTCGTCGCTCATTCCTGTGTGGTACGGCAACCGTGCTGATGATAGATATTCTGGCCAAAGTTACGAGCACCGCCGGGGATGGGTCGAAGAGCGACTGTTATTCTTATCAACAGTCTTTGCGATTGATAGCGCGGCTACCGTATTTATGCCTATGCGGTGATGAGTAACCATACGCATGTGGTGTTATATGTCGATAAAACCTTAGCGGACGGCTGGGATACCCTTGATGTATTAATGCGGTATCACCAATTGCACAAGGGCACACTGTTAACCCACAAATACCTGAAGAGAGAGACGCTCAGTCCGGGTGAGCTACTCACCTTTGATGAAACGATTGAGCGCTACCGGCATCGCTTGTCCGACCTCAGTTGGTTTATGCGCAATGTGAACGAGTACATTGCCAGGGAGGCTAATAAAGAAGATGCTTGCACCGGCCGCTTTTATTTGCTGCCATCCATGGCGCTCACCCTTCGGGCCAGCTAAAGCTGTTCTAATTCATTCCCTACAAATTAGTGGGAAGAGCGATTTAAGTCCCAGGCCTTGTTAGATGAAAGTGCCATGCTAGCCTGTATGGCTTATGTGGACTTGAATCCCCTTCGAGCGAAGATGGAAAAGACTCCCGAAGCGTCCCAATACACCAGCATAAAAAAGCGTGCCCAGGCGGTGAAAAACCAAGAGCCACAGCCCAAAGACCTGATGCCATTTGTGGGTAACTCCAGACAAGATATGCCCAAGGGAATAGCCGACCAACTTAAAGACTACTGCGAACGGGTAGACACCACCGGCCGCTGTATCCGGGACAATAAAATCGGCTATCTCGACAGTAGCCATAGCTCCATTCTAGAACGCTTAGGCTTAGACTCACAGCCGTGGTTAACCCTAAAAACGGAGTTTGAAAAGCACTTTTGTTATGCCGCCGGGGCAGAGCTAATGATGAATGAATTTAAACGGCATACCAAACATCAGTGACTGCGAGGCATGTGCACGGCAAGAGTCTTATTCAAACGGGTTTAAGACCAGTATCATCAGCCAAAATAACGATTTAAATACCTAACCCTCCGATGAGAGGCCTAATGACATCTGCGTACTCAGCAGACCAAGCAATCCCGTCAATTTCTCACTTAATCAGTGGGTTACTGAAAAAATTAATACCTTTACCGCCCCATAAGCACACATTTCAATAACTCAATAATGGAGTGGTTTGCTGATTTGAGCAGGTATTTTATTGTTGGCATTTCCTTTATTTTGGATGTCCTGGTATTTGTGGTAACTACAAATATGGTGTGAAATGTGATTATGGAAATTCAATATGGGTTTAGCCGTTGCGGGAAATGCATGTTTTACTTGTATTACTCACGAGTCAGTACCAGATAAAGATTATGAAATAGATGAAGCATGTGAGTAACGACATGAATAACAAGGCCAAGATTACTTGATCACTATGGGGTTATTACTGGATACACAGGGTCTAGTCAGAAGTATGAGTAGAAAAGGTAACTGCTGAGATAATGCGTTAGCGGCAAGATTCTGAAGTAGACTGCAGCATGAACGAGTGCAGTGGCGCAGCTATCAGAGTCGCCATGGCTCTCAACAGGATATCCTGCACTCATATTTGGATTGCAATAACGCAAATCAGTTTGAGCAGAACTAAGAAAAATTGCTTAACTGTGAGCGTTCAGAAAACATTGACCACATCATTAGCGACGGTTACTTCTCTTGTCGGCATACATCGCAGCGTCAGCTTCTTGAATCATTTCTTCCGTTGACAGTTTGCTCCCAGGTGTAAAATGCTTTACACCTACACTGTATTCAATTTTATAAGGCTGTTTAATCGCCTTATTGGCCTCTTCAACGGCTTTGGCAAATCTAGACAATATTTCGTCGGACTTGGCTTGGTCAGAACCGCTCAGCATGGCAACAAACTCATCGCCACCGAGTCGGCCGAAGACATCACTTTCGCGGAAGGTATTAAGCATCAGTTGCGCAAACTTAGTTAAGACAAAGTCACCTTCACGGTGCCCGAATTTATCGTTAATGGCTTTGAATTTGTTGAGATCAAAGAGTAAAAATGACACCGACACCTGGTTGCGTCGACACTCTTTGACACTATGCTCGACCATGGTTAAAAAACCAAGCCGGTTAGAAATTAATGTTAGCTGATCCAATGTCGCTAATTGTATTGACTTAATTTCTTGTTCGACCATAGCGCCGAGATCCTTAAGCAGCTGCTGGTCCTCCTCCTCCATGATTCTTGGTTTTTGATCGAGAATACACAAAGTACCAATATTTAAGCCCTTTCTAATTTTTAAAGGATAACCCGCATAGAATCGAATATTTGGCGGACCGGTTACCAATGGATTGTCGGCAAAGCGCTCATCTTCAGTGGCATTGGGTATAATAAATAAGTCTTCAGAATTGATCGCATGCGCGCAGAATGAAATATCTTTTGGTGTTTCGTTTATATCTAGGCCCTGCTTAGACAAAAACCACTGGCGATCAGCGTCCACCATAGTCACTAGCGAAATAGACACGCCAAACATGCGTTTAGCTATGCGCGTCACACGATCAAATCGCTCGTCATGAGGGGTATCAAGAATTTGTAAGGTTTTAAGGGCATGTAAGCGTTCAGCTTCATTATCTGGTATTTTGGGTTTAATCATTGGCACTCCGCCGTCTTATGATTCACGTCTCTAAAGCATCGCTCTAAATTCAAGTGTTTTGCATATGAATGCCAACTTTTCACACACATTAACTGACATTGAAAACTGCAAACCCAAGACCGTCTGCATCAATCAACGGATCGGTTAATTATGGCCCCCAATTGTAACAAGACCTAGGGATAAGTATTGTTGTATTGATAACGCCATTATTAATACTATATGTCTACCAAATCAGTGGGTGGCACTTACCCCACAGCGTCGGTAAAATGAACATATATTGTGCCTCATATTCTCCATGTTGACATCTGTTTTATATCTTTGAGGGGCTGAAAATCGGCGATTTCTCGGTGGGATCAGCATAGGAAAGCTATGCCACAACACAAATGCCTGGTATTTGACGATTTCAATTCCCGCTGTTCTCTTTATTTTGAGGTCACTTGAGTATAACCGGGTCAGCAATCAGGTTGCGAGGATTTAGCTTTACGGGCCGCGCGCTTGACTTGACGATGTTGCCAGGCTTTTATGGCTGACAGGCGCCAAATGTAGTTCAAGGTAAAGTATCCCGCCAAACCGAAAAATATTGAACATATACTACAGCCAAGCAAAAATGCCGGCCCAATGGTTTCCAGGCTTTGCACCACCCAGTGCCAGCTGAGTTCAAATTTAAACGCCTGAGTACTGTGGCCCAATATCGTTGCTCCAACCAGATAGGCACCGTAGAAAATAGGCGGCATGGTAAAGGGATTGGTGATCCACACCGTCGCTACTGAAAGGGGCATATTAACCCGCAGGGGGATAGCGGCAGCGGCCGCCAACCACATTTGAAAAGGCACGGGCCAAAAAGCAAAAAACAAACCTACACCAAAGGCACCCGAGGCGGAACGTCGGTTTAAATGCCATAAGTTAGGATCGTGCAGCAGTGTACCGAAAATCTGCAGGGCCTTTTGTTTCTTAACCTTATGATGATCGGGTAAAAAACGTTTTATAAACTTTTTCAGCGTAATTCTCTATAATATAAAGTGAAGTGAAACAGCGGAAGTGCTTAGCGCTATGGATGGTAGACTTTTTAGTTTTATTGCGACCAGCATCTCTGTATTACTTTGGCATTCCCTGCCACCTTTAGTTATTTTACCGATTATCTTCACCGTTGCCATCTTGTTATGCAAATTCACTGCAAAGCATTCTCCAGGGCAGCTTATTGCCTGGGGGTTATGGGGAATATTATGGCTTACCAGTGTAGGGCATTGGCAACGTAGTTTGCAACTGCCATTAGGTCAGCTTACTAAGCCTGTGATCATACTGGGGCAAGTTGATAGTCTTATCCATAGCCGTGACCAGGTCAGATTCACCCTGAAATTAGCGCAATCCGGACAAAAAAAGCATTGGTGGCAACCCCGTATTCGGGTGACCTGGGCCGAACCTGCCTGGCAGCTAAAACAGGGCCAGCAAGTAAAGCTTATGGTTAAATTAAAACCTCCAAATGGCTTGGCCAACGAAGGCGGGTTTGATTATCAAAAGTGGTTGTTTAGTCAGGGCATAGTCGCCACAGGTTATGTGAAAACCTCCCTTGATAATCAGTTATTGAACAATGCCATAAGTTACCGGCAAACCTTGCTCGACAGATTATCAGCTTATCAGTTTGCCTCTACACCCTGGATTGCGGCATTAACGTTGGGGGATAGAGGTTTGCTGGAGCCCAGTGACTGGTCCTTGGTACAACGAACGGGCATTGCTCATCTTATTGCTATCTCAGGTTTGCATCTGTCGCTGGTGGCAAGCCTGAGCTATGCCCTGGTCAGTTTTTGTTTGCAAGGGCTGTTTAGTCTGTTTTGTGGCGCACAAAAAATAAATTTCCATAGGTTAGGGTTACTCGGTGCACTGGTGGCAACCCTTGGATACGCGGTTTTAGCGGGTCTGGGATTGCCCACTGTTCGTGCCTGGCTGATGTTGACCCTGGTGACCTTGGTTATAGTGACGAACAGGCACTGGCGCGCCCGGCGTTTGTTACTGGTAAGTGTATTTATCTTTATCGTCATTTTTCCTTTAAGTCTATTTAGTCAAAGTTTCTGGTTAAGTTTTAGCGCCGTTTTGATCATCTGGTTTGTGTTCTGGCGTTGGCCGCTCAAACAGGCCGAATTTTCTATTGGTACCTTTGTTGTTGTTCTGTGTCGTATTCAGTTGGCATTAAGTGTTTTAATGCTGCCGCTGGTAGCCTGGCAATTTTCTTTTGTATCCCTTGCTTCACCTGTGGTCAATCTGGTTGCTGTACCTTTAGTTACCTTGCTATTGGTGCCTCTGTGTTTATTCGGGGGGGTGCTTAGCGCGTTTGCCCCTACCTTGGCCTATTGGCCCTTCTATGTGGCCAATGAAATAATACAAACCTGTCTTGGGGCATTAAATACGCTGGCGCAATGGCCCTGGAGCGCATTGAATATACAAGCTATTCCCGGTCCGGTTTGGGCTATGACCACCCTGGGTGTATTAACGGTATTATTACCCCGTGGATTGTTTGCTAAAAAGGTAGCTGTGTTGCTATTTTTGCCATTGCTGACATTTTACGTGCCCCGGGACAAACAATTCTGGCAAGTGGATGTTCTCGATGTTGGCCAGGGCCTGTCTGTTATGATCAGTAAAGATAATCAGACTTTACTTTATGATGTGGGGGCAGCTTATCCCAGCGGATTCAATATGGCTGAGGCCGTTATTTTGCCGTTATTACAGGCCAGGGGAACGGATCAGATCTCTACACTTTTTATCAGTCATTTTGACAACGACCACAGTGGCAGTCTGCCCGTGTTGCTGTCCAATGTAAGGGTTAAAAAGGTGATCACCAGCTTTAATTTGTGTCAGCAAGGGTGGCAGCTAGCCTGGCACGGTTTAACGATAACGGCTCTGTGGCCCGACGATCCTGATAAACATAATGATAACAATGGGTCTTGTGTATTGTTGATTGACGATGGCAGGCACAGGGTTCTGCTGACCGGTGATATAGACGCCGATATAGAGCGCCGCCTGGTTAATCAATACGGCCAAAACTTGCAAGCCGATATCTTGTTGGCGGCGCACCATGGCAGTAATAGTTCATCTTCAGCTGAATTTATTGCTGCAGTTGGCGCGCGGCATGTGGTTTTTAGTCAAGGATTTATGAATCGTTGGCGCTTTCCCCGTCGGGAGGTCGTGCTACGTTTTATGAGCTCCAGACGCACCTTATATTCCACGTCCGAGACCGGACAGATAAGTTTTTTGCTACCCCAAAGCGACACTGGCGCAATAAAGGTATCGACTTTTCGCCAGGATATCTCGCCTTATTGGTACGGTAATTATTGAATTGTTCGAATATCAGGCAATTAAATAATTGATAGTTGGGGAAATTCCCCCTAACAGTTACACTAGTGCGGTGTAACTTTAACCAGGTCGAACGACAACGCCTTCATGACAAATATTTCTCCTGAAAACAAGGTTTTCAAACGCTTTAGCGTTTACCTCAAAAATTTTAAACCTGCATTTGTCGTCGCTATAGTTGGCATGGTCGGCTATTCCATGATAGATGCCTATGTGATTTCCTTGCTGAAACCCATTATCGATGGCAATGGTGGGCAATGGGATTATGACTACCTCAGATTAGCCGCGTATTTTGTGATCCCGGTGTTTATGCTCCGTGGGCTGTTCAATTTTATGGGCACCTATACCCTGTCCTGGATCAGTAGTCAGGTAGTGATGAAGATGCGGGAGCAATTATTTCATCAGTATATGTACTTGCCCGTAGCTTTTCATGATCATCATCCATCGGGGCAGCTTATTTCCAAGGTGATCTATGACACTGAACAAGTGGCCGGGGCAGCCGGTAAAGCATTTTTAACCCTTATTCGCGAAGGAGCCCTGGTAGCGGGGTTATTGTTTTGGATGTTTTACCATTCCTGGCAGTTATCTTTGGTGTTTATTCTCATCGGTCCGATCGTGGCAATGATAGTGTCGATTGTCAGTAAGCGGTTTCGCCTGGTGAGTAAAAATATTCAGCATTCTATGGGCAATCTGACCTCGTCGGCGGAACAAATAATCAAAGGACATAAAGTCGTATTAATGTTCGGTGGCCAGGATCTCGAAGCCCAGCGCTTTGCCAGAAAAAATAATCATAACCGCCAGCAAAATATGAAGCTGGTTATTGCCCAGATATTAAGTGTGTCATCCATTCAGGTTATCGCATCAGTGGCATTGGCTGTGGTGTTGTATATTTCCAGCACCCCGGGTTTTATTCAGGATTTGACACCAGGTACCTTTGTGACTGTAGTTGTGGCCATGACCATGTTGCTAAAACCCCTGAAACAATTAACAACAGTCAACAGTGAGTTTCAAAAAGGTATGGCCGCCTGTATCAGTATTTTTACCATCCTGGATCAAGATATTGAAATAGACAAAGGAAAAATTGCACTCGCCAGGGCCAAGGGTAAGCTTGAATTTAGAGATGTGACCTTTAATTACCCGGGTAAAGAAGATCCTACTTTGGCAGACGTATCTTTTGTGGTTGAACCGGGCAAAACCTTTGCCCTGGTTGGGCGTTCAGGTAGCGGTAAGTCCACCATTTCCAGTTTATTGACCCGCTTTTATGACAGTCAACAGGGCACAGTATTACTTGACAATGTTCCCTTGCAAGACTTCAAGCTTAAAGATTTGCGCCGCCAATTCGCTCTGGTGTCTCAACACGTCACTCTGTTTAATGACACCATAGCCAATAATATTGCTTATGGCTCCGAGAACAGGGTAACCCGTGAGCAAATTATCACGGCAGCCAAAACCGCCCATGCCATGGAATTTATTGAGCAGTTACCAGAGGGGTTAGACAGCCTGATTGGAGAAAACGGACTGATGTTATCCGGTGGACAACGTCAGCGTCTGGCGATCGCCCGGGCGCTATTGTTGGATGCCCCGGTATTGATCCTCGATGAAGCCACCTCAGCACTGGATACGGAGTCTGAGCGTTTGATTCAAGATGCGCTGGAAAAACTGCAACAAAATCGAACCAGTATAGTGGTTGCCCATCGACTGTCGACGATAGAAAATGCCGATCAAATCCTGGTGATTGAAAAAGGTCGTATACTCGAACAAGGGGATCATCAAACCCTTATCGAACATGACGGTGCTTATGCCCAATTACATAAATTACAATTTGGCGAAGGACAAATTATTTCGTGAGTATGGTGGAAAATATTTGGTACCAAAAGCCCTGGTATCGATGGCCGCTTATGTTGTTACTTGGCCCGGTGATGCTATTGTTTGCTGCTATCGCCTGGTTCAGGCGGCAAGCTTTTGCATGGGGTTTGTTGGCCTCATATAAAATTTCTGTACCGGTGATTATTGTGGGCAATATCAGCGTGGGTGGAAATGGCAAAACGCCTTTGGTGATCCACCTGGCACAATTTTTCAAGCAACAAGGGCTACGCCCGGGTGTGTTAAGCAGGGGGTATGGGGGCAAGAGTGCTAACTATCCTTTAACTGTTTTGCCTGACAGCTCACCAGCAAAAGTCGGGGATGAACCAGTGCTGATGAAACAGCATATAGGCTGTCCCATGGTAGTGGATCCTAACCGTCCCCGTGGCGCCCGGTACTTGCTTGACACCCATGGTTGTAACCTGATCATTTGCGATGACGGCTTGCAACATTATGCCCTTAAACGGGATATTGAGATTGTGGTTATGGACGGCAAACGCCGATGCGGTAATGGTTTTTTATTACCCATGGGACCGCTTCGTGAAAGTCAGCAGCGCCTGGCATCGGTTGACTTTGTGGTGGTTAACGGTAGCAGCGGCAAAAACGGTGAGCACCTGATGGCTTTGCAGGCCGGTGCGCTGGTCAACGTAAAAGATCCGTCTCTTCGCCAGTCTCTATCCCAGTTGCGCAAACCCGTGGTAGCGATCGCTGGCATAGGCAATCCACAACGATTTTTTAACTTGTTACTTAGCTGCAGCGTAAAACTCAAACAGTGTCTGAGTTTTACCGATCACCACCAATTTACCGCACAGGATTTACCCCGTGAAACTCTGCTGATGACGGAAAAAGATGCGGTTAAATGTCGCCCTTTTGCCCATGATGATTGGTGGTATTTACCGGTTAGTGCCAAACTAACCGCAACGTTTGAACAACAATTATTAACCAAATTGCGTAACCTTAAGTGAGAAAAAAATGGCATTTGATAAACAATTATTAGAAATAATAGCCTGCCCCGTATGTAAAGGTGCGTTGCATTATGACGCAAAAAACAGCCGTCTGGTGTGTAAATTTGACAGGCTTGCCTATGCAATAGAGCAAAATATTCCAGTATTACTCGAAAGCGAAGCCAAACAGTTATCGAGTGACGAACTTGAGCAAATCGGTAAATAGCAGGATATCTAAATGAAATTTAATGTGATTATTCCCGCCCGATACGCTTCCAGCCGGTTTCCCGGCAAACCTCTGGTTGAAATTAACCACAAACCTATGGTTCAGCACGTATATGAGCGGGCCCTGGAATCCGGGGCAAGTAAGGTTATTGTGGCCACAGATGATGCCCGGATCGCCAAAGTCGTCAGCGATTTTGGCGGCCGTTATTGCATGACCGGCTCCCACCATGAATCGGGTACGGAACGCCTGGCAGAAGTGGTTGATATGGAAAACATGCTGGCTCATGAACTGGTGGTAAATGTACAGGGCGATGAACCCTTTATTCCGCCGGAAAATATTCAGCAGGTTGCTGAAAATTTACATCATCATCAACAAGCTGAAATGGCGACCCTGGCAGTGAAAATTGTTGATGTAGAAGAAGCGTTCAACCCAAACACGGTTAAGGTTGTGTTAGATAAACAAGGTTATGCATTGTATTTCACTCGTGCAACCATACCCTATGATCGTTCCCGTTTCCTGGATGCCGATGTCATTGATGAATTAGGGGATTATTATCTGCGCCATGTGGGGATCTATGCCTATCGGGCAGGCTTTATCAAGCAATATGTCAATATGTCACCTTCAGGATTGGAGCAAATCGAGTCTCTGGAGCAATTGCGCGTGTTATGGCACGGGGAAAAAATCCACGTAGATATAGCATTACATACCCCACCTGTGGGTATCGACACCCCGGAGGATTTGCAACGTTTATTACAGGATCCCAATTTTAATAACGTGACACGTTTCTGATAAAGGAGAAAGAATATGTCGACAGTGGTCATTACCGGGGCGAACAGGGGCATAGGCCTTGAGTTTGTTAAGCAATATCTGGCCCAGGGGCATGATGTTTACGCCCTGTGCCGCAATGCCTGTGACGAATTACACCAATCAGGGGCTATCGTTATCGATCATGTGGATGTGGGTAATCCTGAAACATTACCCGCTAGCCTTGCCAAGCTGGACAAATTACACATTGATATTCTGATCAACAATGCTGGTGTCCTTGCCAATGAAAGCATTGATGATTATGCCCCCCATACCATAGAATATCAGTTCAGAGTCAATGCTATGGGGCCTTTGCTGGTGACACAGATCCTGAAACCGCAATTAACCAAAGGCAGTAAGGTTGCATTGATCACCAGTCGCATGGGATCTATGCAGGATAATACATCCGGGGGATATTACGGCTACCGTATGTCAAAGGCCGCGTTGAATATGGCAGGGGTGTCGTTGGCCCATGACCTGAAGGATAGCGGTATAGCGGTGGCGTTACTGCATCCAGGTTATGTGCAAACCGAGATGGTGAAATTTGCAGGGGATATCAGCGCCGCTGATGCCGTTACCAGACTGATTGCATGCATATCCCGGTTAACACTGGCAAACACGGGCACGTTTTGGCATGGTAATGGTGAGGTATTACCCTGGTAAAGTGAACCGGCATGAAAAAAGAAAAAATGGTGATGTCCTGGTCTTATGAGGTAGTAGAGTGAATAGTAAAACGTTTAATAAAGTACAACTTGGTTTTTTTCCCACGCCAGTGGTTGAGCTTAACAATTTAAGCAAAATACTGGCCGGCCCACAAATCTTTATGAAGCGAGACGATCTCAGTGGTTTGGCTCTGGGTGGCAATAAAACCCGCAAACTTGAATATATCCTGGCTGACGCTCTGACCAAGGGCTGTGACACTATAGTGACAGCAGGAGCAGCTCAGTCCAACCATTGCCGTCAAACAGCTGCTGCTGCGGCTAAGCTGGGTCTGGAATGCCATCTGGTTTTAGGGGGACAAAAACCACATAAATTCACCGGTAACTTGTTGCTCGACCATCTGTTTGGTGCACATATTCACTGGGCGGGCGACAACCGTAAGGGGGAAGATATTCCCCGGGTGTACAGCCAACTCAGTGACGAAGGAAAAAAGCCTTATGTCGTACCTTACGGTGGCTCGAATGAATTGGGCGCCATATCTTTCATTCACGCCGTGCAAGAATTAGAAGCGCAAACCAGTGGTCAGGCCTTTTCGCATATTGTCTTTGCATCCAGTTCCGGGGGCACCCATGCGGGTCTGGTCTTGGGTAAACAGCTTTATAGGCAGGATTATCAAATCGTGGGCATTAATATTGACAAGGATCAGGATGGTCAACCTGGTTACCGGCACACTCTGCTGACGTTAATCCAGCGAACCGCAGACGTAATGGGGATGGATAATGACGTCGCTAAGCAACAACTGGTATTACGGGATGATTATGTTGGTCAGGGCTATGGAGTAGTCGGAGATTTGGAAAGGGAAGCCATAGCATTAACCGCTAAACATGAGGGGATCTTGCTGGACCCCGTTTATACCGGGCGGGCTATGGGCGGTTTAATCGATATGATCCGCCAACAAACCTTCTCGCCCCAGGACAAGGTGTTGTTCTGGCACACTGGCGGTGCACCCGCTTTGTTTGCTTAGGCAATAAATGGGGGTGTTCATAATGCGCAAATTTATCGATTATGCTGTTTTTATCCGCTTATTACAGATTTTGTGCTGGTAAATACGTGATTGACACTCTATCGTTGTGGTCTTTTCTAGATTTGGGGTTAGTTATACATTGAAAGTGATATGGTTGTTATATACCTTGACAGCAAGTCTGGCCATTTTTTCACATTCGGTCTTGGCTGACGAGGTCGATGATTTTATAAACAATAGTCGGGCCAAAACCTTTGACTGTCCTCGCAGCAAGATACAAGGTGCACTAGACAGTCACCTGAGCCAACAGAACGTGCCCACAGAGCAATATGACCAATTGCGACTGATCAAATCCCATTTATTAATATGTGTTGGCCAATATGATGCCGCGCAGATTATTTTACTGCAATTGGTTAATGATATTGAGCAAGATAAAACCACTGCTGTTTACGCCGGGGCACTTTACCAGTTAGGTTTTATATTGGATGTACAAGAAGATCCTGAACGTTGTGGTTATTATCGCCAAGCCGAGTTATTGGCCAAGGACAAGTTTACTGATATTTATTTAAGCGCTCAGCTGGGTCAGATTACAGTTTGTAACAGCGATGATGCTGATATTAGCCTCAAACTAAGTAAACTTTTTGCATTACTTGAAACCTATCTATCCCAGGGTGATGTGGCTGCAATAGCCCATATTCATAATTATATTGGCTTGTTATACGGCGGTATAGGCCAAAATGTCCTGGCCGCAGAGCAGTATCTTAAGGCCTACAAAATGGGGTTGTCTGTATACGAGGAAAAAAATCAGATTGCGACTCTGATAAGCCTCAATAGTGCCAATATGGCTGCCGGGGATTTTAATTCGGCTAAAGACAGTATCGAAATGTTGCGTAAAGCCAACTTACAAGTTAATACGCCTCTGACAAATGTCTGGCTGCATTATGCTGAGAGTCGCTATTATTTTCGTTTGGGTGATTTTGAAGGTTTGCGTAACAGTCTATTGAAATTGCAACTATACCTGCCAAAAGTATCCCTAAACAGCATTAATAAAATAGTTGACATGTACTCTGTATCCTTGTGTATACATGATGCCAATAAAGCCTGTGCACAGGAATATCTGGATAAGCAACAAGAATTGTCTGACAATGCATTGGCGATAAATATGGGCAACCAAGATTATCTGGTGATTATTTTTAACAGCCATTTTTTGTTAGAAAATTATCAACAAGCCCAGGATATATTCAAAATCTACGCCGCACTGATGAGTCACAAAAGTTACCAACAGCAGGGATCCGGCAGGGTGCTGGGTGTCGCTAATTTACATAATGAAATCACGTTTTTGGAAAACAAACTCATCTCGGAAAAGCAGCAACGGTATCAGTCCGTCTTTATTGTCAGTATCGGCTTTATTGTATTTTTAGTACTGGTCTACTTGTTTATAGTGAAACGTTATATTTCCACTGCCAGTCAGGATCCTGTGACGGGCTTGTCTAATGAACAAACCTTGTTAGCACAGCTAAAACGTGTACCTGGGGCGAAAAAGGGGCGCACAAATGCCCTGGCATTATGCGATGTAAGCAATTTTAGTCGCATAAATCATCCATTTGGTTCTGTGCCTGGTGATCTGGCCCTGAAGAAAGTGGCTAACTGCCTTCGCAAAATCACTCGGGACGATGACATAGTGGGACGTATT
The DNA here is from genome assembly GCA_046709505.1 of Paraglaciecola sp. Lineage (GTDB taxonomy): Bacteria > Pseudomonadota > Gammaproteobacteria > Enterobacterales > Alteromonadaceae > Paraglaciecola. Next base: position 16,834 of record JBKEFM010000084.1, read on the forward strand.
GGCGCGCAACAATTTATTGTCTGTTTAAAAGGTATTGATGACATTCTGGCCAAGGAATTTTTTGATCGTATCCAGGATGCGTTACAGGAAAGTGTTTTTCAAACTGATCAGGGTCAAAGGTTCAATATTGAATCCAATATGAGTATCTATATGACAATGGAACGTTTTCACGATCTTGATGAGGTGCTATCTGACATGAGACACTCCCTGGATATCAGCCGTAAACAGCAAAGAAGTCATGATGAAGCTAAAACTTAATGATACACCTCAGGGTATAGCAAGCTGTTTTGCGGTTATGTCATCGCTTAGTCCGACATTTACCCGGCAGCAATTTGAGCAGCAAGTCTTAGGGCAACCGCGCCAGGAGTATCCGCTATTGTCTGACAGCCAAGATGATGAAGTGCTGGGGGGCGGGTTTTGTGATCGCCAGTAAGTTAGCATGGGGCAAACATTTGTACGTTGACGATCTGGTTACCGCCCCACTGCGTCGCTTCACAGGGGTAGGCAGTCAGATGCTT
>JBKEFM010000085.1:0-17345 GCA_046709505.1 Paraglaciecola sp.
GCGTATCAAGTAAACTAACTTGGTTTTTACGTGGCTGGGGCATATCCCACGACCTGACTAAAAATGAAACACTTGATAAGTGTAGTTCAGTTCGAAAAATAAGCGATTTTATGATGGGTGTCTATTTAAAAAAGAAAAAAGGAAGCTTATGCTCAACAGCCTCTTATGGAGCAGTTGCCTATATATTAAAATTTCCGAATGGCCGCAATGGTGGCAAAGGAGTCATTCGACTAAAGTGATTTCGCCTGGACAATTGAGCGGCTGGGTGAAGATTTTCATCCCTATATTGGCATTGGCAAACCGCCCCGATTACCACAAGAGATCGATAAGGTTAAGCCTAGCAAACACAACATATAGTGGTCGGTGGAGCTAAGTTGATAGCTCTTATTCATGCACAGCATAAGACTGCTGACTAAACTAGTCTTGGTAGGTATCCAGGCATAAAGTTTCATACAAGGTCACGTGACATTGGCTGGAGGATAAATTCAGCACCACCAACGCTTTATCTGCTTGATTATCCGTCACAAAGCTAAATATTTGCTCAGATGCTGAATTGAGTACAGACAATATCGTTGCCCTTATTAAACGTTGCACAAGCCGGTATGGCGTTTTTACGTTAAGCCATGCTTAGCAATAAAGTCGGCGCGATTCGCACTAAAAGCCGATATGCATTCGATACATATACAAGATTGGCCTGTGGTGCCGGACGGTAACATGGCCAGTAATTCAGCGGGGATATCGATGGCATAACACCAACAATGGGGTGCGTTACTGCGCATACAGTTATTGGCTTTGTGGCAACAGGGGCAACGCTTGTCATCCACCAACTGTTCCACCGTTTCCGGATAAAGATCGGCACAGGGTTGGTATACCTTGACGGCAGATTTATCAGACATGTCGCTCTCCTGTAAATTATGCCGGTTTAACCGACGTCATCCCCACTGGATGATATTGGATTATCGTTATAGGCAGGATTAAGGTATATCCACTGCCTCGGCCAACCTCGTTTACAACCTCAATACTGCGATGTATTAAGCGGGTCAATTTATTGCTGATGCTTAAGCCCCCTGCAAATATGCCCCAGATGATTAGGGGTAATGACTCAAAGAGGATCCCCTACGACCGGGCTCTCATAGCAATATCGATGCCCTGAATAACTATTTGCAAACAAGTCCAACTTGCCAGCGCACTAAGTGACTCGCTCAGCTGCACATCAAATTACTGTATTGCACATCACCTCACTGGTATTAGCATAAGTGACCCCTCCAGGTTAAACCTATTAAAATGCCCTAAAAGATATAGCTCAAGACACGGCAACCGGCCAGCGTCACACATCACTAAAAACAGAGCATGACGAGGTAACTGGCGGCGACATTTATTGCACTATATTACCGTTATAAGCTACTGGACTGCAGGCTTACCACCACTGATTTATAAGCCGGGGTATTACTCTTATCTGCCACACTGCCCAAAGGGATAAGATCGTTAGTCTCCGGGTAATAAGTAGCGCAGCAACCTTGAGGTATAGCGTATTCCACCAGCTGAAAATCGGTTACTTGCCGTGAGCCTGCCTTGTCGTCTGGCCAGTGACTGCGAATATTTACCCTTTGCCCGTCTTGCAACCCTAAGCGGGTCAAATCAGCAGAGCTGATAAACACTACCCTGCGCCCGCCATGTATGCCTCTATACCTATCGTTATTGGTATACACAGTAGTATTAAATTGGTCGTGACTGCGAATGGTCATCATCAACAGGCAGCCCGCTGGCACCTCAACAGGCTCAATACCGTTCACTACAAAATTAGCTTTGCCCGTCGTAGTAGCAAATTGGCGCCCATCACGCACGGCGTTGGGTAAGACAAACTCACCAAGTTGTTCGATGCGCTGATTGAAGTTTTCAAAACCGGGTACCACATGGCCAATATGCTCACGAATAAGCCGGTAATCGGCGCTAAGCCCAAGCCAGTCGATGCTGTCATTAGGTAAGGTATGGCTGGCCAGCTCGGCAATGATCGCCACTTCGCTTTTTAACTGCTCTGATGCCGGCGGAATTTTACCGTGAGAGGTTTGCACAACGCTCATGGAGTTTTCTACCGTAATGGTTTGGATACCTGACGCTTGGCGATCAATTTCGGTACGCCCCAAAGCCGGTAAAATCAGCGCTTGTTTTCCGGTATGCAAGTGTGAACGATTAAGTTTTGTCGATACCTGCACGGTCAGTTCACATTGTGCCAGGCCCTGTTCGCTCGCTTGATGATCAGGCATGGCACGATAAAAGTTACCGCCTAAGGCAAATAAGACCTTCACATTCCCGGCCTGCATGGCATGCACAGTCTCCACTGCATCTACCCCGTTAACCCGCGGAGGAGAAAAATTAAATTCTTGTTGCAATGCATCTAAAAACGCCGGCTCGGGTTTCTCCCAAATACCCATGGTGCGATCACCTTGCACATTGCTGTGACCACGCACCGGACATACCCCCGTACCGGGTTTACCCAAATTGCCTTGCAACATTAAAAAGTTGGTCATCAGCTGAATATTCGCTACACCATTTTTATGTTGAGTCATACCCATGGCCCAACAGCAAATGGTTTTTTTCGACCCACAGGCAATATCGGCGGCCTGTTCAATCAGGGTTTTACTCAACCCGCTGGCTTGTTCGATCTCTTGCCAGCTGGTTTGTTCTATATCGGCTTTAAACGCAGCAAAACCCTGGCAGTGCTGGGTGATAAAGTCATGGTCAAGTATGGGCTGCTCAGGTGTATCCCATGCAATAAGGGCCTTACATAATCCTTTTAGCAAGGCCACATCACCATTTATCTTAACCGGTAAATACACGTCACGTAATGCCGTGCCATGGCCGACTACCCCTGAGACTTCCTGGGGGTTTTTAAAGCGTTTAAGACCGGTTTCATCTAAAGGATTAATCGTTACTATTTTAGCGCCTTGGCGCTTGGCGGCCTGCAAAGAAGACAGCATTCGCGGGTGATTTGACCCCGGATTTTGGCCAAAAATAAATATCGCCTCACAGTGCTCCAAATCTTCTAAACTGACCGTGCCTTTGCCTATACCTATGGTTTCCCCTAACCCTATCCCTGTTGATTCATGGCACATGTTGGAGCAATCAGGCAGATTATTAGTGCCATATTTGCGCACAAACAGCTGGTATAAAAACGCCGCTTCATTGCCCGTGCGCCCAGATGTATAGAAGGCCGCCTGATTTGGCGAGTCCAGAGTATTAAGTTGCTTAGCGATCAGGCTAAAGGCATCTTGCCAACTGATGGGCTGATAATGTTCTTTGCCTGGGGCTAACCACATAGGAGCTATTAAACGTCCCTGGCTATTGAGCCAGCGATCAGACTTTGTGCGTAATTCATTAATGCTATGTTGGGCAAAAAAATCAGCAGTAACCTGTACACTGGTGGCTTCATCGGCTACGGCTTTGGCACCGTTTTCACAAAACTCAAAGGTTGCCCGTTTACCTAAAGGGTCAGGCCAGGCGCAACCGGGGCAATCAAAACCCTCCATTTGATTTAATTCAAACAGTAACCTTGTTCCTTTTAGGGCACCGGCTTTAAAGGCCACATTTTTATAGGCCGAGATAACAGCGGGTATACCGGCGGCCCATTCTTTAGGCTCGCTTATGTTGATGTGTTGAGCTTGAGTATCGGTTTTATTACTGTCTTTCATATATCTCACTTAAAGTATTGCATATCAGGTACACGCGGGTTGCGGGTTGCGGGTGACGAGTACGCCCATTTGGCCCAATCAACCTGCGCTACCTCTGTTTTTTTGTATCTCGCCAATATCCGATCCTGGATGACCCCTGCCCTATTATGGTGAGCAGGCAAAACCGGAGCCTTACTTAGACTTGCGCTGCAAAATAGGCCTTTATTTCCGTCGTAGTCATTTCTTGCGTGTCGTTTGCGAAGCAATAATAGTCTGGGCGGCGATCGCTAAAATACTGCGTTGTCATCTCGAGGTTGGGCAGATCAGGGAATAAACCAACGGGGATATTATAACTGCCAGTTTTATGTAAACGGTGAATTACCCCGCGACATCACTTCGCGCTGATCACGGGGGTTCTACAGTCTAGTTTTAAACTAGGCTGCTTCTTTTTTCTCAGATCCAACAGAAAACTTTGATCGCTCAAAGACTTTCGTTTGATTAGCTACTTTGTGCTGAGCATTGAGCTTAACCCTGGCGACTATCCCAGCCGCTATTGATCCTGTTTCACCTGAGTTAGCCACCGATATAGCGGCTGACCAGTCTCGGGATTGTATCGTGCCACACTGATGACAGGTGAAGGTACGTTGACTTAACGATAAGTTATGGCGATGTTCACAAGATGTGCAGATACCTGACGACTTTTCGAATCGTCCAATTTCGTGATACACCTTGCCTCGTAATTCAGCCTTATACTTTGATAGCTCAGTAATGAGTCCCATTACATTATCGTTAACCATACTGCCATTAAATTGCTGCACGGCTTTAACGTTTAAATCTTCAAATACGATGATATCACTACTGTTGGCTATCGAGCATGATACTTCGTGGGCAAACGCTAAGGTTGGCGTGCGATTTTTCCGTTAAGAGTGTCAATGCGTTGCTTCGTCTTGTGCCAGCGGCCTGAGCCTTTTTTGCGTCTTGCTAATTGGCGCTAGAGATATCCTGGTTTTTCTTTAGATTGCTTTAATGATTTCGGATTCTTAACATACCAGCCGTTTGAACTGACAACGGTGTATTGACTATTGATGCCCTACCCGACAAGGCTTGTCAGTACCTTATTGGCGGCTTGGCATTCAATTTCCTGAACCACGCTGGCTGTCCATTTGCCGTGGCGATATTGAACGGTGACCGTTTTAATTTTACTCACCAAATCACGATGCAATACAATAGGTACTTTTTCTACGTTGGGAATGCTGACGGTTCCTTTTTCAATGCGAATACAATTGGAATTATTCACACGTCTAAAGCTGTCATTGTGCAATTCCTTCTGCCTAAACGTGACTTTGTGCTCAGGAAATCGCTGTACTTTACCTGTAGATACGGCGTTTTTTAGCGCTGTATCAACATCTCTGGCAACTTGTTGCGCGGCAGTGCTATCAAAGGATTTTAGCTCCTTAATTAAACTTGCCATCTCGTTGTAAAAAACGTCTTGTCGTACTAACATCGGCGAATGTTTTCAGATAATAACAGGTTCCAGAGTCCACGAGCGTAAGCAATAAAATGAATAAGATGTTCTGCTTGCACTATTGCTGAATTGAGCCTGTAATTGTATCTGAGTGTCTTTTTCATACACTGTACAGACTACTGTATGGATAGAGTTTGTCAAGATGAGGTATTGATCCACTACAAGGTTGAACCTTAGCCGATCCATCCCCGCGACATCACTTCGCTCTGTTCACGGGGGTTTCTCGGCCATTTTTGATAAAATAAATGTGTGCCGCATTGGGCACAAAAGCCACGGATTGCCCAAGGTGACGAGGCATACTCTTTGACGCTTGCTAAACCATCAAATACCATATCAGCCATGCATTGCATGGCAAACAGTAGCCCTCCTCACCATTTCCTGCAGGTATCGCAGTGGCAGACAGTAAATTTGGGGTTAATCCGGGCAACACTTAACGCTAGGCTACCGCATAGACAACTTGCAACCTTCACATCTATTGCTGACATTACTTTTGTATCTTTCTTTTGCCATGCACATATTACGGCCATAAATAGCCACGCTAACAAACACAATTTTTTGCTGGCCAAGAGTCGCGAGATATTCTATTGCCTATTGCTCTTTTGCTCTTTTGCATGACTATATCAACTGTTGTTTACAAGAAGAGGCTCGTCAACCCCATCAACAATATCCAGCTGGCAAAAAATAGCTTTAAATGTTTAGGGGAGAATTTCAAGACTAAGTGTTTGGCTAAAATACCGCCAATAATGGCCCCAGCTCCAGCAAAAAGCACGACTGGCCAATATACCGCCTGAGTTTCCAGCAGATGAAATACTATGCCTGCCCAAACTGAAAAGGCACTGACGATCACTGCACTGGCTATGGCAAAGGTGACGTTAAAGCCGCGCATGATTAAATACACAGCCAAAAGTTCACCTACCCCTATTGATAACCAGGCGGTAATACCGCCGCCAAGCAAGGCAATAATCGGCATGCATACCCTATCGAAGGTGTTAAATGAATGGCGAAACAGCTGACGTTTCAATAAGGGTACGGTGGCAAACAGCGCCATCGCTAAAAGTATTGAAAACACTCCAAATCCACTGTGCAGGTCTTCAGATGAAACAAAATCTCCAAACCACTGAGGATTAAACTGCACTAGTAATAAGCCAAACATGGCCGTGGGCACGGTGAGCAGCAATGCTCCTGGCAAATTTTTCCAATCTGCAGACTGGCGTTGCTGTTGTCGATAAAATCCCCACCAGGTAAGCGCACCAGCTGTCATGCCGCAGCACTGAATGGCAAAACTGGTGGCAACTGTCGTTTGGGCCGAGAAAGCCATTTGCTTGAAAAATGGCACAAATACCACCCCACCACCGGCACCGGTCGCATTAGCAAACGTCGCCCCGATTATCCCTAAAATAGTAAAGCCTCCGTATTCCAACAACAGGGTTAAGGGCTGAGGATTTAACAAAAAAATGGCCGACCAAAGCAAAAACATAAATAGGCGAATTTGTACTACTGAAAATTGGGAAAACATGAATTTTACGCTACCTTTACAAGGTGTAGGACTGTGCCAGAAATCTTAATCCGTGGCAAAAAAAAAGCATCTGCTATGGGACTTTAAAGTAATCATTAGCAACGGCCAGCTTTAGCCAAAATAACAGAGTGAACTATGGTAAAAATACAGCAGCTGCCCCATAAAACGGTGCTGACCTTAAGCCCCAACCGCTCGGCGAACTGGCATCAGAATAAAATATTGATCCTTGTCATTGCCACTGTGGTGATGATCATCGCCCTGGCTTGGAGTTATATGGGCGTCTGGCTGGTACTGCCCTTTGCGGGCTGTGAAATTGCCTTGCTAAGTTATTTGATGTATCGCGTATCCTATAACTCCTATCAAAAACAAGTGATCACAATCACCCCACACACCCTAATGTTACAAACGGGTATTTATTACCCCCGCCAGCAATGGATTTTCAAACGCCCTGACATACATATCACTATTGTTGAAACCCAGCCTGATAATGAATTTGCCACCACCCGGCTTAATTTACATGGTCAGCAGTGGATAATTGAACTGGGAACGTTTTTAAATCAGCAGGACCGTAAAATGGCTCTGGGTTATCTGCAACAACAGGGTCTGCGGGTATTCAGCAATAGGTGGTGGCGAACACCCTGAGGGTTAAAACTCCAAAACATTAATTTTGCGATTATCCAACGTTCCCACCAGCCCCTGTTGATAAACAGCTTCTATGGCGGTTACCCCACGATAATTAGCCACACTGACTTTGCCTTCAATATGTCTGGAAAATTGCTGCCAGGCTTGGGTATATTTTTGGCTAAAGCCTTCAGCACCCCATTCATGAGTACGTTTTTTCACCTGAGCCGGAGCAAAAAACACTTCTCCCGGCAAATGTCCCTCTGGTTTATGTTCCTGGGATTGCACATCGGTAGCGCCAATAAATAGCATTCTGGTCAGGTAGCTTGACAATTGTTTTTGTAAATTAACGATGAAAAGCTTGTTGCCGGAAAAATCAAGCAGCCAGCTGTTACCCTGGGCAGATAACTGATCTATGTCGCCATACTCGATGACCTGATCATAACAACCCAGCTCATCAACAAAAACCTTGTTGGCCTTTGACGTTAGCCCGACCACATTGTAATGCTGGCCGCGCTCGGCTTTATGCTGCTGCAATAAAAAAGCCGTGCCGTAAGCGGTTTTGCTCGAGGCACTGGTGACAATGATATTCTGTACATCTGGGACCAGTTGCTCACCCACAAAGTCATCCAGTACAAATGACGTCATAAACAAAGGCCGATAATTAAGCTGCCAAGCCTCCCGATTAAGCTGATAACCGGGATCTTTAGCGCAGCGTAAATAATTATCATAAACGGGGGAGATACTTTTTCGTTTAACATCCACATCGTAAAAATGACTGGCGGAAGTTTTACCCGCGGTGATCACTAAATGGGAAGCCATAGGTAAATAACCAAACACTTTTTCGCCGATGACAACATTTGGATGGATGGAAGCCACCACAGTAGCAAAGCCCCAAACCGGCACTTTACCCCAACCTTCGTCTGCCGGGAAAAACCCCCAGTACCCCATTTTGTCGCCAAGCAGCGCATAGGTGATATTGTTAGCAGAAAAACCGAAGGAATCAGTTTTAAGCAGTACTTGGTCAACACCCAAAGACTGGGTGTTAAACTCGCACTCGACGACTTTAGTCTGACTGATGTCGTCTTTATTGATCCAGACTTCGCTGATTGGTAAGTTATTATTAGGCATGACGGTCCCTGATGTGAGTAAAATGCGCAAAGCTATCATATGTTTTTCAACAAGATTTTACCCAAAACCAGCATCATAATTTTGAATGTGAGTACATAACAACTGCTGATAAATCGTGCAAACCTGCCGTTCAAGGGCTATTTATGACACTTTGCCACTCAAACCACACACTATTATAAGAGTCGTTATTGATTGCCACTTTAGCTGTTGGCCTGAGTCTGTCAAAAGCCCGGGCAACCACAGCCTGTCAAACCAGTGACGTAAGGCTGCAAGTGTTAGGCTCTGGTGGCCCAGAGCTAGACGATGGCAGGGCATCGAGCAGTTACATTATATGGCAACACGAAAAAGCTACTGTATTGTTAGATGTTGGCCCCGGCAGCAGTGTTAACTTTGGCGCATCGGGTGCTGATTTCAGTGATATAAAGGCACTACTTTTGCCCCATTTACATGTGGATCACAGTGCCAACTTACCAGCTTTTATTAAAGGCTCATATTTCACCTCACGCAACCAGGACCTCTCCATCTGGGGTCCTGAGGGCAACACATTAATGCCTTCAACCAGGGAGTATGTAACGCGTTTATTGGACGCTAAAGGCGCATTTGCCTACCTAAGCGATTACACTGAGGCAAATAGCCAGGCGCACAATATTTCACTGACGCCACATAAGCAGCGCAGCGTAAAGATAAACGATAACATCACTCTCATCGCCAGTGCGGTGCATCATGGGCCTATCGCCGCGGTTGCTTGGCGAGTGGATTTTGCTGATTGCAGCATCACCTTCTCCAGAGATATGAGCAATCAGCAACGCTAGCCAAAAACAGCGACCTGCTCGTGATGCACAATGCTGTACCGCAAAATGCAAAAGGGGCAGCGATTAACCTGCATATGCGCCCTATCGATATAGGTAAAATAGCCAATACTAAACGTCTGGTGTTATCACATTTTATGAATAGAACTCGCCAAGATAGTGATGCAACTATTACCTTCATCAAACAAAATCATTCAGGGTCAGTGGACTTAGCGACTGATATGGCCGTGTTTTAACTTTTTCTTAGGCGCTGCGGGAGCTTGATGTGCCTTGCCCCAATGCCCTGCCTAAGCTCTGAACCTACCTTTTGAAGTCACTTGACTATATACCCAAGTGACTTGGTCGGGGCATTCACTTGATATAGATCAAGGGGATTCAGGCAAAACTTCATAGGATAAGATGCATGGGATAGTGTAATTAGTTTTTTGCGGTATTTTGATTACCTTAACGGGTGGATTAGCAAGATTTATGACCCCATCGTCTTCAATACTCTGATCAATAATGACGGGCACCCTATTTCATGCACAAAAGATCCAGCTCAGTTTCAGGGATGAAACTGAAGCCCCATCCTGTCGGAAAAGTGTTTGGCGCCAGGTAAACGAAATAGGTTAACGGGATGGGAAAAACCAAGACAAACTAATAAACATGACCGCCATAATGGTTAATTTAGCCCGGCCCCTTAAAATCTGAGCATGACAGTAATGTTTGTCTGGGCAGCAATAGGGGATAGGGCCTAAATTTCTCCAGGCCCTATTTTGGCGATGATAGGTAAGTGGCACAGCAAAGTGACTTAACTATAAAAGGCTTCAACTGTTCCTTTAAGCGTCATCAGAAGGGGTTGTCCCCGACGGTCCAGCGCTTTAGGTGAAGGAATTTTCACCCAACCTTCACTGATGCAATATTCCTCAACATCGGAACGCTCCTTGCCGTTAAGCAAAATACCAATGTCGTGCTTGAAGATTTCTTCTACGTGATGTCGGCTACGGGGATTACCCGAAAGGCGATCCGGTAAAGCGGGTAGCAATTTAGGGTCGTTCATTTGCATGACCTAAAGTAAATAAAAAGTACGCTATTGTAGACAATATAGACCTGACGCTCAACAACTGCAGTAAATTTAGAGGTGTTGCTTAGTGGCTTGTGAATTTCAGCCCATTCATCTAAGTTTTGATGTGGCTTCATATTTTCCCAAATTACAAAGCCAAAATTCCAGACACCCTTATTAAATTTTTGGATAGAAAAATTAACACCCAAAAAAAGCTAATCAAGTTTCTATTCGCAGCAATTGAATTTAAGTGACCTATTGCACCAAAAGCGTAGCAAGTTGATCTGGTGATAGGCAAGGTTCATGGTCTTACATTCTTGACCCTTGTTGGGCAAGAAACACGTTTTATGCTTTTAAAGCGTATTTAAAGTAAATCGGTTGAAATCACCACCGCCGCAACCAACTTCCTGCTAGCGCCTTATAAAGCTGCAGTGTTGACGATAACTGCAGACAATGAGAACACTGTTACTTACCATGAAAAATGACATATGCGCTTGATGCGGCGGTATATTTTGCCGATATCTATCGTTCTTGGCACTGTGCTTTAAATGAAAACACAAATAGATGCTAAGGCAGAACTAGCCAAAAAAAGCAAATTTTAAACAGGTTTCACAAAGGCTGTTTAAACTGTCATTATTGCCCTTAATAACTGGCCAAGAAAGGATTCAATTATCAAATTCCAGAAAAAAAATGGCTGGCATATAGCTACACTAGCATCTTCATGGGTTATGCACTTCAGGCTTGGTCTGCCAATTATGCACTTATGTGTTGAATTCAAAAGCTTAATCATATGAACCCACAACAAAAATAGACACTGCATATTCTTCATATTTAGCCGCTCATTATATAGGATCCAGCATGAACGATTTTAAACCTAACCCAAGTAAACCCCAAAAATTATTAGCGGCATGTCCGGTATATAAACCGTCCCCGCTGATCCAAACAACAGCGATTGCTTCTATACATTTACTAATAAAAGACGAAAGCCATCGAATGGAACTAGGATCTTTTAAAGCATTGGGCGGAGTTTATGCGGTAGCCATGTTGTTAGCCGAAAAATGGTACCAAACGACAGGAAAAACATTAAACCCTGAGCAATTCGTCAGTGACGAATTTAAACAATTTTCCAGTTCAACAACCTTTATTTGTGCCAGTGCAGGTAATCATGGCCTCGCGGTTGCTAGCGGCGCAAAAATGTTTAATGCAAAAGCCAAAATACATTTATCAGAAGAAGTACCCGAAAAATTTAGACAACTTTTACTCGAAAAATCGGCCATCGTTGTTCGATCAGGAAAAGTATATGAAGACAGTGTTGCTGCTGCAACTCGAGATGCCGATAGCGGCAATGGAATTCTACTTGCCGATGGTTCTTGGGAAGGCTATACCCACCCGCCATCGTTAGTCATGGAAGGTTATACCATTATCGCAGAAGAGTTACGGGAACAGTTATCTGAATTACAACAATGGCCATCCCATGTTTTTTTACAGGCAGGCGTTGGCGGCCTTGCTGCGGCAATGGCATATATGATCAGAGAAAACTGGTCACAGCAACCGGAAATTATTGTTGTCGAGCCTGAGCTAGCCCCTTGTTTACAAACCAGCCACCAAAATGGCAAAGCGACTACTGTCACTGGCAACATCTCTGTTATGGGAAGGCTAGATTGTAAGGCCCCCTCGTTAGTCGCCTTTAATGCCTTAGAAAAATCAAACGTACACTATCTAACCATAAGCGATAAAGAATCAATAGATGCCACTGGCATTCTTAAAGAAAACGATATTCACACCACACCATCTGGCGCGGCGGGGTTAGCAGGATTATTAAAAATGCAGAAAAAACAAACCACAAGCAATAGGGTTTCAAACGACAACTTTCGCCCATTAATTATTATTACTGAAAAAACACTATAGCAAGGTCTATACCCAACCGCTTAGTCACAACATGATGAAATAAACAGATCACTCTTAGCGAATCAAAGTTAGGCAACGATCACCGGACAGAACAAGAAAAATAATGGGTGTGGGTGGATTTCAAGGTGATAATGTAGGCGATACTGCGTTCATTAGAGGCCTACCCTGACTAAAGCAAAGCAAATTTAGAGGCTAAATATTTATCCATCACCCTTGAATTTTCAGTCATGTAGACTGCTGTCACTCACCCCAATCACTTCGTGCATCTAAGTTCAAGGGACTGAGTTGGTTTACCGCCTAGCGGCAACTGCAATGGTTTTGGTACGTACACAAAGCTCAGTCACATTTCAGCCATGGCTCCAGAAGCCTTGAATTTACTCATTTTGCCTTTAGTGAATTACCGAACGCGGGATTAGCATGACGTTTGAAAGTCGCTGGAAGCCTTTATTGTTAAGACTTTCGACTTAACTCAAAATCATGAGTAATCAGATACGTTGATGACAAACTTGATGTAAATTAAAAAAATTGGTTTTCTAGTTGACATATAACCTTTCCATTCTATTCTTTTTAAGTGAGTTGTATCTTTTTAATTTCATAAGGATTAAAAATTATGGCACAAGTCAATATAGGTGCAGAACTTCAGGCACTGCCTCTTAATTACATGTTAGCCGCACCATTAACTGCCGCAATTGAAGCGCAGGCAATTTCAGCACACAGTACAGTCGAATTTATTGCTGCTGTGGGGATGGATGACTCTGGCAACCTGCAAACAATGGATTTTAATTACAAATCAAGTGTTACTGACCCAGACACAGGTGAAGCCACAGAAAAAGATGTGACACTTACCGTTCCATTATTATCCATGTTAGAAGCCCCCCATATTGCTATCGAAGACCTTACTATTGCATTTGAATTTAAGATCAGAGATGTCATCTCAAAGGAGAATCAGTTCAAACTAACGTCAGAAGCGGGCGCCAGTTATGAAAACACAACAACAGTAGAAGCCAGCACAGGCGGTTTGGCAAAATTCCTTTATGGTAAAGCGGGTGTAAAATCAACCAGTAAATTTAAAGCCAACTTTAATGTTTCGGCCACATATCAAAGATCCGCAAGGCACGAAACAGATCGTTCAGCCACACTTAAAATGAACATGACAGCGAAGCAACGCGTGCCTGAAGGATTTCAGCGTGTATTGTCTATTTTTGCTGATGCCATTACTGCCCAGGCCACTCTTCCTTAATAATATTTAATCAGATTTATTTGAGGAGCGGATATATGGATGAAGATCTAGAAGATACTATTTTACCGATTGGAATGTTGTTGGCTGGGCCTATTATCGCTGTCCAAGAGGCGCAAATTGAATGTGAACGTCAGGTCATAGAATTTATACTAGATTACGGTTTAGAAGAATATAGTATAAAAATAGGTAATCAAAATCAATCAGGATTAAGACTAAAAACCCTTGATTTTGAAATGGATCGTTCAATTCCTGATGCTTCAAATCCTGGTAATTCAGTGATACATAAAGTGAATATCAAAGCACCACTATTATCCATTATGCGTTTACCAGCCCTTTCAGTAGATGAGGCGAGTATTGATTTAACACTTGATATCGAAACCAGTCTAAATGAACCTAATACAGACAAAAACGATATTAAAAAATCAGCAAAAAAGAATATTTTTCTAGAGAGAAAAATGCTGCCTCTGCGATTAAAAGGCTCTATTGCATCAAGAGCTTCCAGCAAATCTTTCAGAAATAAAGGTAAAATGAATTTCAGTCTGAAACTTAAATCAGCTGAAGAAGACGAGGCTTATGGTCGTTTGATACGCTTTATCTCGGAAGGGCTGAATGCAACGATTAATCTAGACGATAAAAAATAACTTACTTGTGCGCTCAGATATTATTTCAGGAACTGAAAAATGGCGCCACAACAAAAAATCAACAGCGGAAGTGGTAAAAAATTGGCTAATCCAAAAATCACTAAAGAGACTGCCACAAAAGTCATTAGAAAACCGGTAAGCAAAAAAGATTTTGAAATAGGCTCGACGGTGACAGAAAAAAACGATGCCTATCGTTTATCTGATGTATTAGCTGCCATCAGACGTGAACTTGAAGCCGTCGCTTTAATTGCAGAATCTGAGGAACAGGATGTTCCACGATTTCATATTTCCAAAACAGAGTTGGATTTTTCTTACAGTATCGTTTCTCTCTCTGATGAAGAAGGGTTAAGAGTTGGATTTACAAAATCTGAACTGCAAGATATACCTATTGAAAAGTTACATCGCCTTAAAGTCACGCTTATTGATGCTGATGTCATCGCTCTTGAAGCAGAATCAGGTTCAAATAAGTAATTAATCCTCGCATACGGGCTATAGGATCATGCTAATAAAGCCAGTAAGATTTAATCTACCCTCCGTTGATAATATTGATATTCTTAACGGTAAGCTAAGTCAGCTAGACAATATCAATAAACTCTTTGAAAATATGTCACCGCCAGCCATATCGTCACCCCGCGCTCCGGATATACCAAAATCGCCCAAAGCGTCAGGGGTACCTAAAATGCCAGATAGACCTGACAACCCTACTGTTGAAAATGAAACCTCAGGTTTAGGCCGCTCAAACTCGAGAAAAATATCTTCCGAGACCTCTAATACTAATACACCCGGCAGTGATGATCAGAGTAATCAGCAACAAATCATGGTGCGACAAAAATCATCCACACAAGGCAAACAAGCCATGCAAGTTGCACGTCAGGAAATAGGTGTAAAAGAGCAACCCAAAGGTTCTAATCGTGGACCACGAGTGGACGAATATCAGGGAAGTAAAAAAGGTCAGTACTGGTGTGCCCATTTTGTTTCCTGGTGTATAGAGCAGACAGGAACAAGTCCTTTCGGTCATGTCGCATCGGTCGCTACCATTAGGCGTTGGGGGCAACGTAATGGAAAATACTCATCAGTGGATAATGCGACCCCTGAAGCGGGAGATATATTTACCAAGGCACGTAGAGACGACGCCGGAAAAATTGTTGGTGGTCATATTGGTTTTGTACAAAGTTATGATGCAAAAAATAAAAATATATTTACCGTTGAAGGAAATTCCGGTGACGCGGTACAAGAACGTACCCGCAATACTTCAACACTGGATGGTTTCATTAGAATATAGTGAGTAATTTTTTAACCGATTGAAATCATCCTTATCAGAAATTTTTGAATCAAAGGCTGAGGGATACTTCAGGCTTAGCCCCTGTTGATTGTACCAATCGATAGGGCTAAACGTTTAAAAAAGAAACAGAGCATCAAATGTGATTTATTCATCCCCCTCCTTGTAGATATGAGCAAATAACAAATGACTGCCATAAGCTGCGACTCAATGTGCTAATCGTATCGAACACATAAATTGGAAGCGATAAGCCCATGTATTAGCTATGCTGTTACTTTTCTTTGAAGTCACTACTGGCAGATTATCGTTTTCATTCAACCGACCTATCGCTAACTATTTTTATCTAAATAAAGCAGCAACATCTGCTTTAAGAGCAGTGTTGATATAACGTTTTTAGTCATGATTATGTTCGAAATAAACAATACCGCCATTAGTCGAAATCAGACTACAGACTATCCCTCCCCCCCTTGATGGTAGATGGCATTTGGGTTTTACCTATTTCAGACCATTTTGGGTTTTACGAGGATAATAACTTAGTTGGATACAGCTAAATTATTAGTGAAGGCTACCTGCTGCAAGGCAAGAGCCTAGGTGCTTAATAATCACTCAACTAACTCGCATACCTCTAAAAATATAGCCTCAAGGTAACCAGTATCCATTACCCCTGTAACCCTCCCTTAAAATAAGATTAGTCCAAATGTCCCTTAAGCGGGCAATATTCTCTGCTCCATCACCAAGTTATCTTCATGCATCGCTCTATCATGAATCTAGTACAGCTTACTTTCGAGACCCCAGTGCCCCGTAAAGCTTTACAACATTGCTTTGTCGTCAGCAGGGCTGAGCTAGTGTAATAGCAGTATTCCAGTGACGTCTTTTTGGCCATTATGCTAATAGTTTTATCGCCATATCAATACTCTACAAGCCTGCCCAGTCGAGGAATGCTTTGGCGATGTCCTTTGTTAATATGCAGGGTAGAGGTTTTATTGGTACAGGCAAAGGGTTGGCTGATGATATTGTACAATTGAAGCAGTTTGCCATTGACCGTAAGCAGGTAAGCCACCGCTTTATCAACAATGGTGTTAGTTATTTTGTGTTGGCATCCCGTAGCGTCAATCGTGATCAAAAAACATTTGATATCCAGCAAATTGAGTAAATCTGTAATGGCTGTGATGTCATTCGACTTGGCGTCTGTTTTAGTCTGTGCGATAACCACGCCATTAGCAGCAGCAAAGGCACTGACCATGTGAATAACGTATTGACATGGTCAGTGCCTATTTTATGAGCGGCGTAAACAGTTGCCATCTACCGCACGACTTACCCTTCGCACAGTTTTATCAACTCTTGCATCCTACGCATAAAGCTCGATCATAATGCAATGGGTCTATGTTGAAATAATACGGACTATCGTATCGTAAACGGGCAGTGCCTCTGTGAATAAGCCTAATCCTTTTAGTCAACTGAGTCAGGATTGACCAAAATCTTTAATATCCTCCCAACCTTGACAACCCGTCTGATGGCACAAATAGATAAGAACAAAATCCCGTAAGGAGGATAGCTGATCTTAGCACTTTGACGAAGGTCTTTTTACATCAGCGAAGTGTTGAGAAAAATACGTAATTGTAATGGTTGAGTACGCAAAATATAGTCTAAGATCTCAACGGCATCAGTGCGCCAGACAATGCTAATCTTGTTCAAAAATGTTCAGGAGCTTGCTGTGCTATCTGCTGCAGTTTTATCTATCCTTTTCGGTCCAGGCACAGGCGACATATTTATTTGTTGCAAAATGGCAAGTAGTGCAGGTGTTCAATACATTCATAGGGTCTTTCAGAGCCTGCCCACTGATCTTTCAGTCAGGCTCTATCTGGGTTGTTTTAATGATCCTTTATCACCTTAAGCACAATGGTTTGTGTATCTTCGCCTTCAAATTTCAACATCACTTCAGTTTTATCACCGTCCAGCAACTTT
>JBKEFM010000086.1:0-17182 GCA_046709505.1 Paraglaciecola sp.
TCTCAGCCTTAATAACCTGCTCGATAGCAAAGTCGGTATCGAGCTCTATGGGGTGATACAGATCCAGTTCGGGATAATCATAGGCCATTAAATCTGGGTCAGCTAAGCCAGAGCAGGGATCGTCACCAGTATACTTGGCAATTTCAATGGCTTTTTCCACTGTCAGTTTTAGGGCACTGGGGCTAAGGTCTGCCGTGGAGGCGCTGCCTTTTTTACTGCCTTGGTATACGGTAATACCCAAGCCGCCATCATTGGTAAACTCGACAGTTTCTACCTCTTTCAAGCGAGAAGAAACCGCAATGCCACGTACTTTTGACATGCTGGCTTCAGCTTGTGTGGCACCCTTTTGCTTGGCCAGTTTAAGCACGTCTGCCACTATTTCTTGGATATCAGTTAATTGCTGCTGCATACACCCTTCATTTTCAAACGACATTTACCTTGAGCAGTTAGCTATATTATTAGCGCGTTCAAGGTTACAATATTTTCATAGTGTACCACTAAAGATATTGTTATGGCCCCATCTCCGGATAAAAACGAGTTCGAACAAGAAGAAGAAGACACTCAGTTGAGTAAAACCCAGCTGAAAAATCAGATGAATGACCTGCAGAAACTAGGAGAATCCCTGGTAGAACTAAGCCCGTCTTCACTGGCGAAAATACCTTTGGATACCCAGCTGCTGGATGCTGTGCTTTTGGCACAGCGTATATTGCGCAAAAAAGAAGGTTACAGGCGTCAATTACAACTTATCGGCAAGTTAATGCGTCATCGTGACATTGAGCCGATAGAGCAAGCATTACTGGTCAGCCAGGTCTCCCATCAAAAAGCCAATCAAAAATTCCACAAATTGGAAGTGTTGCGCGATACATTGATTGCTCAGGGTGACACGGCTATCGAAGACCTGTTGCAACAACATGATGAGCTTGATCGCCAAAAATTGCGCCAGTTAGTGCGCCAGGTAAATAAACAACAAAAAGAAAATAAGCCTCCCAAAGCCTCACGAGAGTTATTTAAATACTTAAAAGAAACAATAGATGAATAAAAAGGCTGCCAGAGACTAACAAAAGTGCTATAGCGACCAAAAGTACTGCTGCCCTCTCCCTGTACGCTAGAATCTAGCCCCCAGTAACCAGGGGCCAGTAGCAAAATGAATAAGGTGGTGCGGCCTATGCCGTACCACCTACTGTTAATTCATCCACTTTAAGGGTGGGCTGACCCACCCCAACAGGAATACTCTGGCCATCTTTACCACACACACCCACACCTTTATCCAGCGCCAGGTCATTACCCACCATAGACACTTTCTGCATGGCTTGAGGGCCGTTACCTATTAAGGTTGCGCCTTTTACGGGGGTGGTGATCTTACCGTTTTCGATTAAATAGGCTTCCGAGGTGGAAAACACAAATTTGCCCGAGGTGATATCTACCTGTCCGCCACCAAAGTTTGGGGCATAGATACCTTTTTTGATGGTGGAAATAATTTCTTCCGGCTCATACTGGCCCGCCAGCATATAAGTATTGGTCATGCGGGGCATGGGCAAATGGGCAAATGACTCCCGCCTGCCATTACCGGTAGGTTTAACACCCATTAAGCGGGCATTGAGCTTATCTTGCATATAGCCGGTAAGAATACCGTCTTCAATCAGGACATTACGTTGTCCCGGTGTGCCTTCATCATCCACCGATATCGAGCCGCGCAGGTTAGCCAGGGTGCCGTCATCGACTATGGTGCAGCCTTTCGCAGCCACTTGTTGGCCCATACGCCCACTGAACGTGGAGGCGCCTTTACGGTTAAAGTCACCTTCCAGACCGTGACCCACGGCTTCATGCAATAACACCCCTGGCCAACCACTGCCCAGTACCACTGGCATCTGCCCGGCGGGGGCGGCAACAGCTTGAATATTGATCCTGGCCATATGAATGGCTTCATCGGCAACCTGCTCATAGCAGAGGCGGCCGTCTTGTTGCAGCAGAAAATATTGGTAAGCGTAACGCCCACCCACACCGGAACTGCCCCGTTCGCGACGGCCGTCTTTTTCCAGTAACACTGAACAGTTTAAGCGTACCAGGGGACGAATATCGGTACAAAAGGTGCCATCTGTGGCCGCAATCAGAACTTCTTCATAGACACCACTGATACTCACTACAACTTGGCTCAATGCCGGCTCTTGCTGACGAATATAGCTATCGACTAACCTTAGCAAGGCTATTTTTTCCTGATCTTCCATGCCAAGCAAGGGATTATCACCGCGGTAGCGGGCTTGAAAGTTGGATGGCTTAAAGCCCGTCACTTTATGTTTACCACCAACGCCTGCGATACTGCGCGACGACTTTGCTGCGAGCATCAATGCCTCAGGGGTAATATCATCGGAGTAAGCAAATCCGGTTTTTTCACCACTGACTGCGCGCACGCCCACACCGCGTTCGACATTGAAACTGCCTTCTTTAATGATACCGTCTTCCAGTACCCAGGTTTCGTGCTGGCTAGCCTGAAAATACAGGTCAGCAAAATCGTTGTCGTGTTGATAAATCGAATCCAGAGCGGATCCCAGTATGCTTCTATCCAGATCAGAGGCAGTAAGCAGGTTTTGTTCAACCAGATTAGACAAGGTAACTCCTGAATTTGTTATGATGATTGACCGGCATATCCCGGCGTATTTGGGCGACTAACGACAAGTCTAGCCTGGTTTGAATGACGCCAGGCTGGTTGGTTATTTCGCACAGGTTTTCTCCCCATGGGGACATGATACAGGAGTGGCCATAAGTTTGTCGTTTATTGGCGTGTTCTCCCGTTTGATTGGCTGCCACCACGTAACACTGATTTTCAATGGCCCGGGTGCCAAGTAACGCATGCCAATGGGCCAGTCCGGTTTTATAGGTAAATGCCGCTGGTAAGGCCAGTACATCCAGGGGGCCGAGCTGACTCATAGCTTGAAATAGGCCCGCAAAACGCAGATCGTAACAGACTGCCAATCCCAGTTTACCGAAGGGCGTGTCCTGCACCACCAGCTTATTGCCCGGCTCGGTATAGCGGGACTCCAGATAACGGCCGGTATTGTCGCCAACCTGTACATCGAACAAGTGTATTTTTTGATAGTCGTTGACCATCTCACCGCAGTCGTTGATCAACAAGCAGGTGGCCGTAAATTTATCTGCCTGTTCTGTGCGAATAGGCATACTGCCAGCCACCAGCCACACACCATAACGTTTGGCCATGGCATACAAGGCCAATTGGATCGGCCCCTCGCCAAAGGTTTCAGCTATAGCCAACTGACCTTTATCGCCGCCACCAAAACAGGCAAAACACTCGGGGAGCACTACCAGGGTCGGCTCGTTGACAGTCAAGTTAGCTAGCGCCGTGTTAACGGCCTGCAGGTTGTCGGTCACGTTTGGACTTGATGTCATCTGCAAGGCCACCAGGTTAGACATCGGATACCGCCAGAGTGACACGTTGTTGATCTATTTTGGGTGCCCGGCTGGTATCCTGTCTATTGTCGACAGGCATGGATTTATTTTGCGCTGGCAGGCTGATCTCCTTGCTGTCTCGTTGTAACTCTTCCAGTTTGGGATCATCTATGGTGCCGGTTAATGAAAATTTAATGTTGGAAATCACCTTGGCCGAGGTCAGAACCTGATCCAAGGCCAGGGCTGCCAAAGCGGTGGCTGGGTTTACCATATAGGCTACGATAAGTGGTAAACTTGAGGTTACTTTGGGGGCAAAAGCAATGCGATAATTTAATTCCTTGCTGACCAAGTTAGTATAGCCACGCATGGTGATCTCGCCGGCACTGCCGTCGACCACGGTGTTACGTGTATCCACTGTACCATTGGCAATTTCAAAGCTGCCATTCATTTTATCGTAAAAGAATCCTTTGCCAAACACATCTCGAAAATCCAGTTTAAGTTTACGTACCAGGGACTCCAGGCTCAATATGGAAAAAATACGGGAGCCTTTATCCGTCACTTCAGTCAAATAGCCGTCACTGAGCCGCCAGTCTACGTCACCGTTTAAGCTGGCAAAATTAAATTCATAAGGAGCACGCTGCCAGTTCAAATCGAAACTCGCCGCTGCCTTAGAATCTTTGATCCCGGATTCGAATTCGAAACCTTTTAAAAACAGACCAAAATCCGCACTGCTAAATTCGCCGCTTAAGTGAGTACTGCTGCTGGTCTCGTCGAGTAACCAGTCACCAGTGGCATACAGCAAGCCATGTTCGTTATCGAGTCGCAAACTATCGATATGCATACCATTGGCGGCTCGGGACAAGCGAAAATCAACCTGTCCAAGATCGCTGGTTTGAAAACGACACCGAGTGCAGGAAAATTCGATGGGCGGCAAATTGGCTAATTTTGGAGAAAAGTTTACCGCCCTGGATTGTCCCAGTTGCCAGTCACTTAAATCAATAAAGTCCGCATTTATCTGTACCCCTCTAACCAGCCAATCCTTATACAGTGATAATTTGGCCCGGGCTTGCTTGGCATTGAGTTCAATCGACCAACTGTCGCTGGTATTTTTAGCCACAACATCCAGTTGGTTGATATTTTGCGATGCCACTGTGGCAGTATTGGCACGAATAAATACGCGCTGGGGCTCACCAAGCAAAGGGGAATCACCTTGCTCGGGCAGCTCGTTAATAAGGGTAGAGACAACCTGATACCAGCTGTCTATATCCAGGTGAGGTAAAATAGCTTCGATACTAAAACCCAGCCCCATAGTCATATCCTGAGTTTCCCCAAGCGCTAAATGGGCCCGGGAAAATTTCATCGTTTGATGGGGTAGTACACCATCAAACACCAAATCTGTACCAAGCCTGGCAGAGATAGTTGATGCCTGAGCATCTCCTCGCACGTTTAACACCAGAGGCATCATCTGTTGTGACGTCTTGGTAAGGGGAGAAGGTAAATATGAGGTTACGCCACTTAAATTGCTGTTTAGGCTCCCTTGATAACTAAAACCCTCATCAGGCAATGTCAATTGCACCTCGGCTCTCCAGGCACCTTCACCCTGCAGATAATCCGTCAAGCCTGCCAGATGATCATTTACCAGCGGTGTGATCTGGGAATGACCTTGCAAGCCAATATTGGCCAGATATCCTGTGTCGCTGTCCTTTCCGGAAAAATCGACTATTACAGACTGAGCAAATAACTGCGCTTTAAGTCCACTAAAATTGACCTGCTCATTTTGAAAACTCACCTTGCCTTTTATCTTGCTTAGATTGAGGCCAAGCTTGGGAATAGCCAGCTGGTTATTGTTTAAGCTAACCGTCCCTGTTGCTACGACCTGGCCGCCGCTAAGGGGAATATGCAAATTCAGGTCAACCCCCAGAGTTTGACGAATTTGCACCTGTTGTAATGTCGCTCCCAACGTATCTGCGATACTGCTTTGCAACATTAATTGGCTGACCTGTTGCCCGGTGGCGCTTGCTTTGGCATCAATAGTCAAAATGGCATCAGCATTGAGAGTA
The DNA here is from genome assembly GCA_046709505.1 of Paraglaciecola sp. GTDB lineage: Bacteria > Pseudomonadota > Gammaproteobacteria > Enterobacterales > Alteromonadaceae > Paraglaciecola. The sequence continues at coordinate 5,463 of JBKEFM010000086.1, forward strand.
GGAATAGTGGCGACTAACTCGGACAGCTTTACATCCAGCAATGAACCTTGCTGGCTAGTCATGTACAATCCTGCATTTTCAAACAATAAAGCTATATCCAGATCCGTTAAGGCAGGCCAATTCGGTGCAAACTGTAATTGCCCTTGTTTAATAGCCACACTGGCCTGGAATATTCCTTCTCCCTGGGAAAAGGGGAAATCTGCCAGGGCGCCATTCCAAATAAATTTCGCCCCTTCTATTTGCCCTTGCTGTAATGCTTTGACCAAGTATTTTTTGGTCTTTTTGCCCATCAGACTGGCAGGGTACAGGCGGTTGGCCAATTGCACGTCCAGCGCCTCGATACTACCTGACAAGGATAAATAACGGTCCTGACTACGATAAAAAAAAACTTGTTCGGCGTTTAACCACTCACTTTTAATGCTCAGCTTGGGAGCAAACAACTCGAAACCTTGTTCACTGGCTTGCAGGTAAACATCCACGTCTAAAGCTTGAAATTCAATATCCTTGTCTAACAGGTTATCTATTTTCAGCAAAGCATTGCGACCGTTGATCTGTAGACGACCGCTGCCCTGGTACCAGTTAATTTGTGCAGCAATATTGTCTATACCAGGGATATCTCCTCCCTGCTGCCACTGAACATCACTCATAGCCAGATGCGCCACGGTTTGGCCATCCCCAGCCAGTTGCATATAGAGTTTATCCACTGTGGCCCTGGGGGAAAGCTCACGCATTACATCAACATCCTGGGGGGATAACACTAAAGGCAACAGTGGCAATAAAGGGGCTATTTGAAAACGCTCTGCATTTTGGATGCGCAATTGTCCCTTTTCATCCAACGCCCCTTCCCAGTTGGTCGTCAGGGTCTGGGTATTGACGTTAAGGGCAAACTCCTGAAAATTATATATCCAGCCATTATTAGTGGGTTGTGCATTGATTTCACCGCCAAGAATGACAGCCTCAATGGGTTCGTCTTGGTGGGTCCACTTAAACTCGCTTTTGGCCAGTTTAAACTGTGTATTGATAATTTCGCTTTTGGCTATTGTAGCCCAGATCACAAAATTGGCCCGACTCTCAATCAGCTCGTGCCTTGTGGTTAACCACTGATTCATCCAGGGCGATAAGTCAACATCCTTAGCTTCAGCAAAAAAAGTGCCCCGCAAATCATTTTTATCACCAAATAAATCCAGGGTGAAGGAAGCGGAATTACTCGCCAGTTCTTCAACCTGTAATTCGCCCACCCCCTGATGGTGGTCATCCTGGTTATTCCAGGTGAGCTGGTTAATCAGCAGCACCTGCTGATCATGGGCAGTGGTGATTTCAAGTTGGCTATTACTCACGGAGAAAGATTGTAACTGTTCCAAAAACAACTGTTTCAGAGCTTCGATCACCGGGAAGTCACCCTGTTCCTGGTGCAGTGAGGTAAGATCGATTTTTATATTCAGGGCGTTAAGATCAAAACGGTCAGAGCGGATCTGTCTGGCCAGCACTGAGCCCCAAAAATCCAATTCTACAAAAGTCTGACCGATATCCAGACTGATAGGTGATTGGCTGTTTTGCACCAACTGCAAATTTTCCAGCACCAACACCGGACCACTGTTTTGCCATTGCGCGGTGATCTTGCCAATATTAATTTCTACCCCATACTGGTTTTCAAGCCACTGTTCCAAATGCTGTTTCTGGCCATCCATATAAGGTAAAGAATAGCGCAACAAACTCAGGGCAACCGCCACCACCACCAGCAATATTGCCACTGTAGACCATAGTTTTTTGACTATATAAGCAGCGTAAAATGCAGCAGGTTTCACATCATTACCACATCGTATTTATCTTGGTTATACAACAATTCGGTATGTACCTTTATTTGCTTGGTGATAAACACCTCCAGCTCAGCCAGCATATGAGACTCTTCGCCAAGCAGGGCTTCAACAACGGCGGGGGCCGCATACACCACAAATTTATCGGCATCATAAGCCCGGCTGACCCGCACAATTTCGCGCATAATTTCAAAGCAGACCGTCTCCACTGTTTTCACTGATCCCCGCCCCTTACATACTGGACACTCACCACAGAGGATATGTTCCAAACTTTCTCGTGTTCTTTTACGCGTCATCTCTATTAACCCCAGGGCAGTGAAGCCATGGATTTTAATTTTAGCGCGATCTTTAGCCGTTGCATTTTCCAAACTGTGCAGTACCCGGCGTTTATGTTGTGCATCGGTCATGTCGATAAAATCGATAAGGATCATGCCACCCAAATTGCGCAGTCTAAGCTGACGGGCAATCGCCTGAGTGGCTTCAACATTGGTATTGAAGATGGTTTCTTCCAGATTTCTATGGCCCACAAAGGCCCCGGTATTGATATCTATAGTACACATAGCTTCAGTCTGATCGATGATCAGGTAGCCCCCGGATTTCAAATCCACGCGGCGCTCAAGTGAGCGCTGACATTCGTTTTCCACATCGTAGAGATCAAAAATGGGTTGATCTCCTGGATAATATTCCAGTAACCGATTTAATTCGGGCACATATTCTCGGGTAAATTGTTGCAGCTCAGCAAAAGAAAGTTTTGAATCGACGCGGATCCTGTCCAGGTCGGTGCCGACAAAATCTCGTAAAACCCGTCTGGCCAGGGGCAAATCCTCGTATAACACATGGGATTTTTTTTTCATCCGTGAACGGATTTTTTCCCATAGGCGGCGCAAGAAGTCTGCATCCTGTTTTAACTCCTGTGCTTTAACACCCTCGGCTGCCGTACGCAAAATAAAACCACCATTGGCACTGCAATATTCCTGGATCAGGCCCTTGAGTCTTTGCCGCTCATCTTCGTCTTCAATACGCTGGGAAACCCCAACGTGTTCGACGCTTGGCATAAACACCAGATAGCGTGAAGGGATCGTGATATCAGTCGTCAGACGTGCGCCTTTCGTACCTATTTGATCCTTTACCACCTGTACCACGATTTCCTGGCCGTCACGGACTAGTTCACGAATATCACGTTTTTCAAGATGGCTGGTGGAAACTTCATCTTCCACTTCGCTGTGCATAGCGATATCCGAGGCGTGTAAAAACGCAGCTTTATCCAGACCGATATCAACAAACGCAGCCTGCATGCCTGGCAGTACCCGACTGACTTTGCCACGGTAGATATTACCTACCAGGCCACGTTTGGTATGCCGCTCGATATGTACTTCTTGCAATATTCCATTTTCGATCAACGCGACCCGGGATTCCGATGGCGTAACGTTTATCAGTAATTCAGCACTCATTTTTTAGGCCCATTTGCAGTAGTAGTTGATGCGTTTCAAATAGAGGTAACCCGACCACGGCGCTATAGCTACCGACAATCCGAGTAACAAATTGACCGCCCAGCCCTTGAATAGCATAGCTGCCGGCTTTATCCCTGGGCTCACCTGTGTGCCAGTACCAATCCATTTGTTGATTGGACAACGAGCAAAAACTCACGGTAGTCGAGACCAGTTTTGACTGTAAGGCGACACCGTCTGTGACCGCTATGGCCGTCAACACAGTATGTTCATTGCCCGATAATAACCCCAGCATACGCCTGGAGTCCTTTTGATCCAGTGGTTTACCCAGTATAGTCCCTTGGACCACCACCGCTGTATCGGCGCCTAACACTAGGCTTCGTGAATCAATATGTGCGCTGTGGCGCCAGCCTTCGAGCGACTTTTGCTCGGCCAGACGCAGCACGTAAGTATCAGGCGATTCCCCGGGTAGCGGTGTCTCATCGATATTGATGTGTATTTTTTCAAACGACAAGCCAATTTGCTCCAGCAGTTGTGCCCTGCGTGGAGATTGCGAAGCTAAAATAAGCATAAAATTTATCTGGAGGGGTTCAATTCAAGTGTAGCTGGCGACGAACCCGACGCAACAACCAAAAAATCCACGGCCAAATTACCATGGACGTGACAACTGGCCACATATAAGCCAGCAAAAAATAGATATCAGTCAACAAGTGCATCAACCAAAATACAATCAAATTATACAGTGCATCCAAAATACCAATAATCATAGCTTGCTGCCATACCGAATAGTTGCGCAGGCGTTGATAGTTCGCCGCCAGTACGTAAATACTCAAGCTCATGGCAAAACTATGTACCCCTATGCTGGTACCCAGTAGTATATCAAGGATCAAGCCGACGAAAAATGCCACTCCGACATTGACTTTCGTTGGCAACGCCAGGGCCCAATAGCCCAGTACCACAAATACCCAGTCGGGTCTGTATATCGAGACCACGCTAGGCATAGGCATTATTTGCAAAACCAAGGCAATGATTATGCTTAGAACTATGGCATTATTTCTAAGTTTCACTTATTTATTAACCTTGTTGATTTGTTGTTCGCCGGGTTGCTCCCCAGGCCACAGCAACAATAGATATTTTAACCTATCCAGCTGGGCTACGGGCTTTGCCCTTACCTGGGCAAAAGGACGACCTTCATCCCGTACTATGACGGTGATAATCCCCACAGGGTAACCCTCGGGGTATACTTCGCCCAGACCGGAAGATAGCAATAAATCACCCTCTTCCACATCCGCACTGTGGGGTACATGCTCTAACATCAGTTCGTCTAAACTACCTGAGCCTGATGCAACCAGACGAATGTTGTTGCGGGCAATGCGCACAGGAATGGCGTGGGTCACATCAGCCAGTAATAATACCCGGCTGTTGGTGGAGCCCACTTGCATGATTTGCCCCACTACCCCTTTGTCATCCAGCACGGGTTGTCCCTCATATACGCCTTGCATTGCGCCGCGATCGATAAGAATTTGGTGGCTGTATGGATTGTTGTCCACAGCCATTAATTCAGCCACTTCTTTGCGGGTTTCAAGACGTACTGGAGAATTGAGTAAACGGCGTAATGTGTCGTTTTCTTCCTTCAATAAGCGGTAACGCTGCAACTGTCCACTAAGCAAGGTAGCTTTATGCGTAAGCTCGGCATTTTGTTCGAGCAATTGCTGGTGGGATACCAGACGATTGGCGCTCGCGCTGAGCATTTCACCAGGCAAATTGGCCAGATATTGAATGGGGCTGACCAGTGAGTTGAGATAAACACGAGTCGTGCCAAAGCCATTAAAAACATGATCGAACACAATCAGGCCAGCGGACAAAAATAAGGCCACAGCTAATCTGCTTTGCAATGAGGGTCCGCGTAGGAATATAGGGTTCATATATATCGACTAACAAAAGCGGCTAATGCCGCTTTTATATCCTTACTTATTCGTAACTAAAGAGGTCGCCCCCGTGTAAATCAATCATCTCAAAAGCTTTACCGCCGCCTCTGGCTACACACGTCAACGGATCATCTGCAATCACTACCGGGATACCTGTTTCTTCCATTAACAGGCGATCTAAATCTTTTAACAACGCACCACCACCAGTCAATACCATTCCCCGCTCTGAAATATCAGAGGCTAACTCTGGGGGGGATTGTTCCAGCGCAACCATCACTGCGGCAACGATACCGCTGAGGGGCTCTTGCAAAGCTTCCAGTATTTCGTTGCTGTTGAGGGTAAAACCACGAGGTACACCTTCAGCCAAATTCCGTCCGCGCACTTCGATTTCCCGCACTTCTTCACCAGGATATGCCGCGCCAATTTCATGTTTGATCCGTTCAGCTGTGGCTTCACCAATCAATGAGCCAAAGTTACGCCTGATGTAACTGATGATAGCTTCGTCAAATTTGTCCCCACCGATACGTACCGATGACGAATAGACAATACCGTTTAACGAGATAATAGCCACTTCTGTGGTGCCACCACCTATATCTACCACCATTGAACCTGTGGCCTCAGAAACAGGTAAGCCTGCCCCTATTGCCGCCGCCATTGGTTCATCAATCAAATAGACTTCACGGGCACCGGCACCTAAAGCAGATTCACGGATCGCCCGGCGCTCTACCTGGGTTGAACCGCAGGGAACACACACCAACACCCGGGGGCTAGGACGCAAAAAATTATTGTCATGCACTTGTTTGATAAAATGCTGCAACATTTTTTCCGTGACATAGAAATCTGCGATAACCCCATCTTTCAAAGGTCTTATGGCTTTAATATTGCCGGGTGTGCGGCCCAGCATGCGTTTTGCTTCCCCACCCACGGCGGCAACACTTTTGGGTCCGCCGGCTCTTTCTTGACGAATAGCCACCACTGATGGTTCATTTAAAACAATGCCCTGATCCTTAATGTAGATCAGAGTATTTGCTGTACCAAGATCGATAGATAAATCGTTGGAAAACATTCCCCGAAGCTTCTTGAACATGGAAAAATCGCATCCTGTAAGATGTATAATATATATCATCTAACTTTACCAATGCACCTCGACTTCGGCAAGTAAACACCTGCAAAGGATTGATAAAAATTGAGGAAAATTTGAATTATTAACACTTTCAGGCAAAAAGTGGCAAAAAGACCAGGCAAAACAAAAATCTTGGTGGCTCCATTACCTTGGTTAATAATATTGCAGGTACTCACCGCTTACAACAGATCACAATAGTGTTTAACGCTATTGAAAACCTCTCGCCGGTGAATAATACACTAATACGCCCGTCACTCTTGAGGCGGCAGTGTTGTCAACTGCTCTTTCTTCTATCACCAACCGGGTTGCAGTAACCGACGTTGCACTTAATAAGTCTAATCCCATAGGACTGAATGACTTTATCCTGGTTTAACGCCAATATCTTTGAGTCTATATTTCGCTGACATCACAGTAAAATCAAACCTGCCATCAGAATGTTAAATTTCAATAATACCAATCACATACCTATATTTTCAGGACTACCTGACGATGAGTAAGATACCATTCACTCAAAAAATGAGATAAAAAAAAGCCACAAATCAATTTTTGTGGCCCCTGATGGTAAAGCGATGCAGAGATTACTTAGCGGGCGTTGGTACTTTCAAATATTTTATCCGCCGACTGCGCTACAAAACCACTGAATAGCTGACCATCGGCTTTGGGATAACGTTTGGCAAATTCATAAAAACAGCTGGGAATAGCCCTGGCGCCATCACTAAAGGCAGCATCATGCAGATCGGCAAGAGTCGAAGACTGCTCGAGCATCACTTCTTTTGAGCCTTTGATTTCGCCACCTGAGACGTTCAGAGAAAAACCCGCGTTTTTGACCGCGGTATTAATTGTCTCAACGGTATCAAAGTTGGCTAACAAGTTATTATTGACGGTAAAGTGATTCGCCCGATAACCCCATGCCGCAACCCAAGCCGCAAATTCTGACTCCTCCAGTAACATCTGATAAGTGCCGTAGTCGATATCCCAGTGTCGCCCGGAGTAAAGAAAATCTCCTTTACGGGTTGCCTCAGGCGCCACTTTATCCACCAAATCCTGCACACATTGTTGCAATTTCGGACTGCATTGTTCCACCAGTAGTTCCGAAATAAAGACCTTGGGCAAGTTAGGATCGCCAGGATGTTCATAGTGTTTCGCGTACAGTTTTTTGGCTACAAAATGATATTCGCCGCAGGCCTGATAACCCAGCGCTTCAAAATGGGCCGCCAGCACGTTTAAGCCTACTTTAGGGATATTAAACGTTCTAAGGGCAATATGATCATTGATCACATCATCCCCTTGGGTTGAACCGAGTAATTTGTGTATTTTGACTGCAGATGGGGTTACCTCAAGGTAATTGTTCCACAAATTTTCAAACAGTGCGTTGACCTGACTAAACATAAAACCTGAACCTTATAAATTAACTAAAACATGATAAATTTTCACACCACGGTTGGTGGCACTTACAGCGCTATCCACCGAACGTTATCCCCCTCTGCCAGCATTAACATCTGCGCCAAATGGGCGGTAATGGTGAGCTTGTTTCTAAGAGCGTCATAATATCCTTCCTGGCTAACGGTTGCTCTGAAGGTGTGCACCTGGGTATTACACAACATGACAGTCTCACCCTGACCCACCTCGCCGATTTCCACCGGGCAGGTGTGGCTTTGCCGCACGGTACGAATATTTTTCAAAGCCACTTCAACTGTGGGCCCAGCATCAAATAAATCCACATAATCACGATGCACAAAGCCTTCTTTTTCCAGCAAACGCAAAGCCGGTATCGTTTTGCTGTGAACTTTACCTATTACATCCTGGGCTTGTTGGCTCAACAAACTGGTGTAGATAGGGTATTTGGGCATCAGTTCACCAATAAAGGCCTTGTCACCTATGCCCACCAGATAATCGGCCGTAGGAAAATCAATACCAAAAAAATGTTCTTCAAGCCAGGCCCAAAAGGGGGAATGCCCGTGTTCATTGGACACACCTCGCATTTCAGCGATCACCAGGGTTGAGAAACGTTCGGGGTGATTGGCCATAAACAAATAACGCACTCGGGACAATAACTGCCCGCTCAGGCCTTTTCTGAATTTTTCCCGTACAAACAGGGTGCACACTTCCGATGCCCCGGTATAGTCATTACACAGGTTGAGGGTTTTTATCAGCTTCCTCACACCCACGCCAGGCGAGTAATGCATATGACTGGCCAGATGGTAATGGTAAAATGGCGCCCCCAAACCTACTGCCGCCTCAATCCCAGTAACACCCATAATGTCGCCGCTTTCGCTATCCTCAAGTACAAACAGATAACTTTGTTCACCAGGTTGGCTAACCTTGGCGGCAAAACTGTGCTCTGCCCGCTCAATTTTACTGAGTAATAACGGCTCATTGTTTGGCAGTGAGGTAAAACCGTGACCAGATTCGATAGCAATTTGTTTAAGGACACTAAAATCACTGCTGCGAATAGGACGAATAATCAACATTTGCAACCCAACCTAGCCATTGACAACTAGCGCAACAGCGCGCTCAAAGCGCTGTAATCCTGCCGCTATATCTTCATCGGGGATCACCAATGATGGAGCAAAACGAATAACATCAGGACCTGCCACTAGTACCATCAGGCCCTCGGCGGCACTGGCCTGGAGAAATTCCTTTGAACGGCCTTGAAAATCATCATTGAGCACGGCTCCTAACAGTAATCCTTTACCACGTACCTGGCTGAATACTCGATATTTTGCATTAATTTTATCCAGCCCTTGTCTAAATACCTGTTCCTTATGTTTAACGCCGGCGAGTACTTCTGGAGTATTGACCACAGCCAATACTGCTGCGGCTACCGCGCATGCCAAGGGGTTGCCACCATAAGTTGAACCGTGTGTACCCACTTTTAAATGTTTGGCTATTTCCCGGGTGGTCAGCATGGCACCGATGGGAAACCCACCACCCAGGGCTTTAGCCGAGGTCAGGATATCCGGGGTTACACCCAGTCCCTGATAAGCATACAATTCCCCCGTACGGCCAACGCCTGTCTGCACCTCATCAAAAATAAGCAGTGCCTGATGTTTGTCACACAGTGCGCGCACACCTTCGATAAACCCCGCAACAGGAGGAATAATGCCCCCTTCACCCTGCAGCGGTTCAAGCACTACTGCACAGGTATTGTCCGATATCAAAGCCTCGACACTGGCCAAATCGTTGTAATGGGCATGGGCTATATCCCCCGGCTTAGGACCGAACCCATCGGAATAGGCTTCCTGCCCGCCAACGGTCACAGTGAAAAACGTACGGCCATGGAAGCTTTTATGAAAAGAAATAATTTGCGATTTTTGCGCACCATGGGTATCGAGCGCCCAGCGACGAGCCAGTTTTAACGCCCCTTCATTGGCTTCGGCCCCTGAATTGGCAAAATAAACGTTGTCTGCAAAGGTCGCCTCTGTAAGCGTTTTGGCCAGGAGCAAAGCAGGCTCGTTAGTCATAACATTAGATAAATGCCATAGTTTTTGCCCCTGGGTGATGAGTGCCTCGACTAAGGCAGGGTGACAATGCCCAAGACAGTTCACCGCTATCCCACCGGCGAAGTCAATGAACTCCTGACCGCTTTGATCCCAAACTCTGGATCCCAGACCTTTTACCGGAATAATTTGTGAGGGGGCGTAATTGGGGACCATCACTTCATCAAACAACTCTCTGGTGACCTGCATCATATTCTCCTGCTAACTCATTTTAACTGGCAGAGCCATAATAGACGTCTGCATATATTTCTCTATTATCCCCCCAACGAGGCTAAAAGTGCAGTACCATTATGGATAAAATGACGCTATAAATTAGCAATATAACCAAAACACTGGTCATTATGATAACGAAACAGGAAAAACAATTACTATCCATACTGCGCTCAAATGCCAGAGCCAGTATTTCTGACCTTGCCCGGGTGCTGAACTTGTCACGCTCAACTGTGCAAAATCGCATTTCTAAATTAGAAGCCTCAGGGATCATCAAAGGGTATGTGGTGCAATACGGCAGTGAATACCAGAGCCAGTTAGTGACTTCCCATGTATCCATAAAGGTGAAACAGAAGCTGACCGCAAGAACCAATGCCGAGCTAAAGCAAGTCAGTGAAGTCGCCGAGCTTTATGCCATTAGCGGTGAATATGATCTTATCGCCATAGTGCAGGCGGAGTCACTGGAGCAACTCAGCCAAATATTAGATGACATAGGCAATCTGGAAGGGGTGGAACGCACCAATTCCTCAGTCATTCTGGAAACCAAATTCAAACGTTAGAGCGCATGTAAGATAGCATTAGTGAGACGTTGTGCGCCCCGCACATTTTTTGTTAAAAGAAACAAAGCCTGGCAATGGTTGATCTGGCTCTGGATAGAAAGAGGATAACCGTTAATTTTCACTTAAATAGCCAGAGCAGGCCGTTAGCTGGTTATCAACGCTTCAAAAACCACCCATTTATTACTCCATTATATAAATCTATACCATCCATGCGGCCGGTGATATTGGCAGAAAAAATTGCCGTGTGGGGTTTGTCGGTTTGCGGTGGATTACCCAAATTTTGGTCAAAAATTCAGGTTTTGTAGCCTGCCAACTTATTTTCAATGATACATAAGGGATGAGCCGATGATTAAACATGTGACAAGACTTCTCGCCATTTACTTTAGTACGCGCCTTCCTGTTTTACTGCTGACAAATTTGTCATATATTTTCAAAACACCACAGAACAAACCTCAACAATAAATATTACAGTGAAAGTATACGGCCAAACCCTGCCATATTTCATGCCTTACAAATCTCTTTTGATGTCTTTTGAGGTGGTTTTTTTACCGCTTGAATAGAGCTGGTGACCGTAATGTTGGCGAGTTACTTGATAGAGTCATTCCACACTTTACCGTGGCCAACAAACATGGTTATCCCTTCCGTTGAGGCTGAAATAAATAACGCAACTTTTTGTACTTGTTCTGTGGATAATGCCGAGTTTAATCTTGCCACATAATTCTCTAGTGGGCAGCGGACCCTCGCATATATGTGATCCATAAGGGTATCTGCATAATCGTCGTGATTAGCCAATGCCCAAAGCTCAGGATAAAACTTGCTGGTGATAGGATTCCCCAAATCCAAAACAATGAACCACAGAATTCGCCGAGTTATTGACCCAGGAACAAGGCAAGCCGTTGGGCGAATCAACTGCTGAGGTAGCTTACAGCTGCGCCTTTATTCGTTATTTCGCCCAAAGTGAACTGCATCGTAAACCGCTGGGCGTGGTGGCTGGCGTTGTACCCTGGAACTTCCCGTTAATGATTGGCTGCTTTAAGCTGGCCCCGGCGGTGCTGACCGGCAACACCTTCATTTTAATGCCCCCTGCCTCCACACCACTATGTGTACTTAAATTGTCAGAGATATGCCAGCAACCCC
>JBKEFM010000087.1:0-17095 GCA_046709505.1 Paraglaciecola sp.
CGTATCGGTATTACATTAGCTCTGCCCTGCTGACGCCAGAGCAATTTGGTAAAGCAGCACGAGGTCACTGTAGTATCAAAAGTAAGTTGCACTGGGTTCTGGATACAGCGATGCGTGAAGATAACGGCCAGATATACCGTGGTGATGGCGCAGAGAATATCGCTCGGCTAAGGCATATTGGGGTTAATCTGATAAAAGTTGATACGAGCAGAAAAGCCAGTGTTAGACGTAAACAGCCCATGGCTGAAATGGATGCTGATTGTCTCGAGGCTATATTTTTAGCGGGGTATGAGTTAGTTGAGTGATAATCAGGCATTCACGATTTTGCCGTGATACGTATTCTCTTTATCTTCTGCGTAGAATTCACAAAAATATAATTAGACATCAGTTGTTCGCTGCTTACGATAATATTTTCTGACGATGGACATTGTTATTTTTAAATTAAGAAAATAAATTTATTTTAGTGCTTTAATTTTTAATACTCAAAGAAAATGAGTCAACGTAATTCCTATTCTAATACAAAATAACATTAAAAATTAACTTAATGTTATACTGATAGTGTTAAATTTACTTGGCAGTAATTTGGTATGACGATGTACAAAAAAATACTTAAAAAAAAGTACAAAAACCTAATTTTTTTACCCTGTATACTATTTTCTCTTTTAAGCACGGGTATATTGAATGGCTGTGGTGGCACCGATAGCAGCTCTACAGCGGATACTTCTTCACCTACCCAGCAAGTACAAACTCCTGAGATTAAAGATTTTTATTTTACTATTGCAAATAATCCAGGTTTGTTTCGTGACATTCAGTTGCAAATAACTGGCGATACAATCATCGGCAGAGTTCCTACGAATGTTTCCATTAATACTTTAATCGCAACCTTTACACATAGCGCAAGTGAAGTAACAGTCAATAGTGTCATACAAACGAGTAATAAGACGGCCAACGACTTTACCCAAATTCAAACCTATACGGTAAAAACAAATGATGGAAAAAGCCAATCTTTTAGTGTCGATTTAACTAAGTTCACAGGGTTACCCATTATACGTTTAACCATTGAGGGCGGTGCCTCTATTACCTCAAAAGATGGCTATGTTAATGGCGAAGTCTGGATTGATGGTGGTCGAAATTATGTAGAGCTAGTGACTGTTCCAATGGAAATAAGAGGGCGAGGAAACTCGACTTGGCAACATCCTAAAAAACCGTACCAGATGAAACTAGAGAACAAGTCAGAATTTTTAGGCATGCCCAGAGATAAGAAATGGCTTTTCCTGGCCGAATATTCTGATAAAACGATGCTTCGCAATACCATTGCATTTGAAATGGGGCATATGAGTAATTTGTCTTGGACGCCTCAAAGCGCTTTCTCAGAAGTCTATTTAAATAACGATTATATTGGCACCTATAATATTACTCAAAAGGTAGAAGAAAGTAACAATCGCTTGCCACTGGGTGATGACGGGTTTTTATTAGAAATTGATCAATTCGACAGGTTAGACCCAGACGATGTGTATTTTAATACAGATCGATTTCTGATTAATGTAAAGGAACCTGGTATTGATTGGGGTAGTTCAGAATTAGATGAAATTAGTACGATTATCAAAGATTTTGAACAGACTCTATTTTCCAGTGATTTTAAACGTGAAGATATAGGTTACAGAAAGCACATAGACGTTGAGAGTTTTATTGACTGGTATTTAATTAGTGAAATCACCAAAAATGTCGATTCAAAATTTTATTCTAGTATTTACTTACACGTACCTCCCGGGGAAAAAATAAAGATGGGCCCCTTATGGGACTTTGATTTATCTTTTGGTAATGTAGATTATGCTGATAGTCGCTATCCAGAAGGGTATTGGGTAAAGGAACATCAGTGGTATGATAGATTATTCCAAGACCCTGCCTTTGTTAGTCAAGTACAAGCACGCTTTTCCTTTTTTAAACAGAATCAAAATGTCATCTTAAATAAAATTGATCAATACGCTCAACAATTGCAATGGGCTCAGCAAGAAAATGACGATCGCTGGCAAACCCTTGGTATTTATGTGTGGCCAAATTCTGTAGTTTACGATACTTACGAAGAAGAGGTTCAGCACATGAAAAGTTGGTTTATTACTCGGATGAATTGGTTAGATGATGCATTAAATTCTCTATAGATTTAGCTGAATGGCGTTTTAACAAAAGGCCTAAAATAATTAAATAGACAGCCGTAATAATGCGGATTTTTTTCAGTCCGTAAAAAAGTCTCAAGTCTTTTTTGACAAATCTGGTGAAATGTAACGCCGTTGGGCATATTCCCCTGTGTCAGGATTGTTGTCACCCCTAAAAATGGTATGAGTGTCTGTATAAAGGGACTAAGCATATTGATAATGCAATATGATAAAATATTATTGGCGTGACTAACCCATAAGTAAGTGTATATATCAATCTAACACTAACCTTTTTCTTGATCTTTGTGATGGTAGGATTTACTCTCAAACTTAATTAAAGGATTGATTAAGGTTATAAAATGAAGATGACATTAACGAAAATGCTTGTAACGGGTTTGACTACTTTTACACTTCTGATAGCAACTCCGTTAACGGCGGGTAATCTGTTAACAAATGGCGGCTTCGAAACAGGTGACTTTACGGATTGGATTGTGGGACAGCCCACCAATGTGGTAGCTACACCAGGAGTTGGGGCAAATCAAGGTAGCTTTGCTGCTGAACTCAAGGGGACGGATGAGGCGCAAGTCGGTGTGTACACCATTCGCCAGAGTTTCCTGGCTAATCCCGGCGATGAATTTTCTTTTTCTGGATTTATGCTTAGCGAAAATGGAATACCGGGCGATGGCTTCGGCATTTTAAAAATCATTTTCCGAGATGCTCAGGGCGTTGACCTTGAACCCGAGTCTGCGAGTGTCGGGTTCCTAAATGACACGGGATTTCCCGGCATAGAAGGCATGCCTTCTTTGAATTTGAACAGCGATGCGAACAGCTGGATATATACAGAAAGTCAAGGAATAGCTCCCGCGGGAACCACCGAAGTTCAGTTTATAGCTCTGAATGTCGACGTAAATAATGGCGTCACTGGGACAACTCCAATCTGGTTTGATGATATTGAGGTCGCGATTTTTCCGAGTGACTATACGGAGTTACAGATTGTCAAAGCAGAGGCACTGGTGGAGGCTCTGAATCTCAGTCAAGTCACAACTGAAGGTAACCAGAACGCCTTCGGTAATTTCCTTGCCAAGGCTATCAGAGAACTCAAAAAAGGTCATCCGGATAAAGCTCTGAAAAAGATCGAGCAGGCCATTGGCAAAACTGACGGTTGCTTTAACAATGGTAGTCCAGATGGTAAAGGTAAGAGTCATGACTGGATAACAGATTGCTATGTTCAGGCAGAACTATACCAGCGACTCACTGTTGCAAGGGACCATCTGCAGGAATAATTGTCCATATGACTTTTTGCTAGCACCCTTTATCAATCGCCGACGTCAACGTCGGCGATTTTTTAAGAGGTGGGAAGTGGCGATGGTAGCAAGGTGCTGTATGCCCACTTGACCTAGGGTCTGAGTTTGCCACTTTTCACCTTCAATGCTGCTGTCTCAGTCTTAAGAATCTCGGGTTACAAGCCAGACGAATATGGTAAAACCACACTTTACATCAACGGTTTCTTTTAAGTAGACCTATTCCCAGGCGGGTGGGGGGACTGAATATCCAGGCAAATACTGGCCAATCTATTTGGTCTGTTGGTTTTACAACACCTCACAAGGAGCTTGGCTATGTCCATCTCGCTATTCGCAATAGGACACTTTGGTATCGGATTTTCTCGTAAGCGCCAATTTTAATATCTTGTAACCTTTGGGCAGCCCATCGCTGCCAATGTTTTACATAATGATCCGAAATAAAGGCCATTTCATTTGAAGTGATTCTTTTTTTTTCAGTTGCTCATAAAGCCAGACGATATGTGAAATGTGTTTTTCCCTAATTTTCTATGTTGTACCAATCCCTATTAATAAGTACCTACTCAGAATACGTCCAGCGGTTTGAGCAAGGCGCCGTTATGCAGGAATAGCCATTTCCTTTTAAAGAGCGATATCGCAGATAAAATACGCTGGTGCATTCCCTTTGGGCGAGTTGTAAATGGGCTTACTCTGTGTTGCCCGAATTCGAAAGAGCACCACTATTACTTCATTCAAGCGCCTTGATTAAGCCCATTTAAATATTCGCCCAGCGTCATTTACTAACACGGATTGGTATTACTGCCAGATGTTGATCAATAAATTGGTAACCAAGGAAGTCAAAAAAGGGTCGGGAACCATTTTGCACCGTATTAGCTGGTGGAAAGGGGGGAAATGCAGGATGCCTGGGATAAATCTTCCCAGGTTCTTACCGATGAATGTCTTATCCGGTGCATGTTATACGTTTAAACCACTGAACTGTTGGTTGACTATCATCACCGCTTTGCGTAAGTGCCAGCGGATCTTCGCTAATATGTTGATGTCATCCATGTAACGGCTATGAAAATAGCGAGGCTCATCTTTTATTTGCTCATCTATACCCAAAGCAATTGCAGTTAGGCGACAAAGGAACTCAGCCCCATGAGCCTAGGTTTACTAAGTGATTGGGCAGAGTAATAGCAACGGTGCAGATTCAAGGGAGACGGGTATCAGTGTAATCAGGCAGAGCCGAATGCAGGCAACTAACAGTGGTTGGGGTGAAAAGTCGTTTTTAGTTAAAGTATTTACATCGATAACCTTTAACTTAATAATGACTGTACTTGGAACTGAATTGCCTTTTAAGTTTGATTAGGTTTTATGGCTTTAAAATGTGGAATTCATGGCGAGTCATCAATGGTAAACCACAGCAGGCTGTTATTGTTACAGCAGCTTACCTTGTTGTGGCATGTTTTTATTTTCAACCGTAGTCGACTTACGCTTTTGTTTTTGTGCGGCGCGTTTCTTACGCAAGGCACAGGCTTTGACTATTTTGCTTTTAACTGAAGTATCGAGCTTTGTCCAATGCAGGCGCTCATCACGGGAACGAAAACAGCCTAGGCAATATCCGGTAAGACCTGATTGGCAGACGCCTATGCAGGGACTTTCAATTTCGAAAATCTCAAGCTGTTGCACTATCTCGCTCCTTGGTAATTCAATAGCTTAAGTTTACGCTGGCGGACGAAAATTTGGTATAGGCCGGACAAAGAATGAATAATCCTGTCTGGTAGTCTTTCTAAAACGAGAAGGGGCTTTATTCTCCAGTTGGATAAAGTAAAAAACGACCAAGTTCAGAGATAAACTGGGTCGTTTGATGGTTAGCGGGTCAGGAACACCAGCTGCTGGCTTACCAAATTTGTACTCTATCTTCAGGTTTGAGATACATAGCATCGCCTTGTTTAACATCGAAGGCCTGATAAAAGGCATCCACATTACCCACTATGCCGTTGACCCTGAATTCACCAGGAGAGTGAGGATCACTGAGCAATTGTGCCCTTTGGCTGTCTTCACGCATTTTGCTGCGCCAAACCTGGGCATAGCCCATAAAGAAACGCTGATCACCGGTTAAACCATCAATCACCGGGGCGGGTTTACCGTCTAATGACATACGATAGGCTTTATACCCTATGGTTACGCCCGCCAGATCACCGATGTTTTCACCCAAGGTCAGTTCACCGTTTACGTTCTGACCTTCGATAGGTTCAAATTGGTTGAACTGAGCCACCAACTTTTTGCCCAAGATATCAAAGGCTGCCCGATCCTGATCTGTCCACCAACTACGTAAATTACCCATGCCGTCGTATTTTGAACCCTGATCATCAAAGCCGTGTCCAATTTCATGGCCTATCACCGCACCGATTGCGCCATAGTTCACTGCATCATCTGCGGTCATATCAAAAAATGGTGGTTGCAGTATCCCCGCAGGAAATACAATTTCGTTGCGCACCGGGCTGTAATAGGCATTAATAGTTTGTGGTGTCATGCCCCAATCAGCCTTATCCACGGGCTGACCAATTTTGTTAACCTGGTAATCGTGGTCGAACTTGTTGAAGCGTATATAGTTACCTATCAAATCATCGGCTTTAATGGTTAAGTTACTATAGTCACGCCATTTTTCTGGATAGCCAATTTTTGGTGTGAACTGAGCTAATTTTTCCTGAGCCGCGGCTTTTGTTTGCGTGCTCATCCAATTAAGCTGTTCGATACTTTGGCCATAGGCCTTGGTCAGGTTTTTAACCAGAACATCCATTTTCGCTTTGGCCTGGGGAGTAAAGTGACGTTCAACATACTGTTGACCCAACACCTCGCCTAATACGCCACTGGTTGATGCAACCGCCCGTTTCCAGCGGGGTTGTTGCTCAGGGATCCCATTTAAAGTAGTGGAATGAAAGGCAAAGTGTAAATCCACTAATTGCTGGTCTAATTTAGGGGCATAGGCATCGAGCAGGTTGTAAGTCAGGAAATTTTTCCATACCTTGATGTCATGGTTAGTAAATATTTCCCCTACGGTTTCGAAGTAGGGCATATTACGAACTATCACTTCTGACACTTCCCCTACACCACTGGCATCAGCGTAAGCTTGCCAGTCAAAGCTGGCCATCAAGTCTTTTACCTGGGCAACAGAGCGCTTATTATAGTTTTTCTCGGCATCACGACTTTCTACTCGGGAAAGATGTTTGGAAGCAATATCGGTTTCAAGTTTCAGTAACTGGCTAGCGGCTTGCTCAGGATTTTTGTTACTCGCCAACGCCAAGATATCAGCCATATACTTTTCGGTGGCAAGACGAAAATTAACAAATTTTTCGTCTTGCTTAGAATAGTAATCTCTATCGGGCAGGGTTAACCCACCTTGTATCAGGTACAAACCAACCATTTCTGGGTTTTTTGCATCTGCAGAAGTATAAAAATTAAAGGGGCCGCCCACACCCATAGTGTAAAGTTCACCAAATTTAGCGGCCACTTGTTGCATGTTTTCAATGTTGGCAATGTCGTCAAGCTGGGTTTGCAGCGGTGCCAATGCCAGTTGATTAGCCTGCTCTTGATTCATGTAGCTGTTGTACATGTCACCAAGTTTTTGGGTATTGCTACCTTGCTCGGCCGAGGCGTCAGCCGCTTCTTGGATTAAAGTTTTTAAATTTTCCTGGGTATCGTCATATAAAGCGTTAAACACGCCATAACGAGACTTATCAGCAGGAATTTCGGTGGTTTTTAACCAGTTACCATTGACGTGGCGAAACAAGTCGTCCTGGGCGCGAACGCTTTCATCAACAGCATTTAAATCTATCCCCGATAACAAAGGGATCTTTTTTTCTGCGACTGTAGTGGTTTCTGTTTTTTGGGCTGGGCTGCATGCGCCAAGTCCCATGGCTAACAAAACACCCATAGCCGCCAGGGATAGTTTTTTCATATAGTTCCTTGTGAATTGATGAAATACAATAATGCCTAATATACTTAAGTAACCTCAAAATACAGAGAACAGCAGGAATTAAAATTGTCAAATACCAGGCATTTTTTTGTACCATAGCTTTCCTGTGTCCAATACAAATAACGCAGTAGAGAGAAATTTGAACCCCGCCCGCAGGGAGCTTAGGCAGGCAGGCCTAAGCTCTGAATCTGGATTTTGAAGTGACCTGCGTATATATCCTTAGGCAGGTATGTTCTTACTTTTGTTATATAAAACGTTAATTAATCGGCAGTTTAATGACTCGTCATGGCAAGTGCAAAGTGAACTGAATATTAAATGTAAGTATTCTTAACATGGTTAGGCAAGCTATTGAAATGTTCAAGGAGGATTTTTAGGTGAAGCTTAGGTATAAGGCGTAATAATAATGACCATTAAGGCTATTGGAACGTCCGCAGGGCGGTCTTTAGGTGAATCACAGGGGGGGTGGTGTAATAAAAAAGGGCCGTAAAGGCCCTTTTCAAACAGTGACAACTACTTATTTTTTCTTGGCTTTTGGATTAGGTAAATCCGTGATGCTGCCTTCGTACATTTCAGCGGCCAAACCAATAGATTCATTGAGTGTGGGGTGAGCATGAATAGTCAAAGCGATATCTTCTGCATCAGCCCCCATTTCAATGGCCAGACCGATTTCACCGAGCATTTCGCCCGCGTTGGTACCCACTATGGCACCACCGATGATGCGATGAGTGTCTTTATCAAAGATCAGTTTGGTCATACCATCTGTGGCGGCACAAGCGATAGCCCGGCCAGATGCTGCCCAAGGGAAACTGGACGTTTCATACTTGATGCCTTGTTCCTTGGCTTCTTTTTCTGTCAGGCCAACCCAAGCCATTTCTGGCTCAGTGTAAGCAACAGAAGGTATACATTTGGGATCGAAATAGTGCTTCATACCAGCGACGACTTCAGCTGCAACATGGCCTTCATGTGCCGCTTTATGGGCCAACATAGGCTGGCCAATAAGATCACCTATGGCAAAAATGTTACTGACATTAGTACGCAGTTGTTTGTCTACATTGATAAAGCCTTG
This sequence comes from Paraglaciecola sp., assembly GCA_046709505.1. GTDB lineage: Bacteria > Pseudomonadota > Gammaproteobacteria > Enterobacterales > Alteromonadaceae > Paraglaciecola. The sequence goes on from JBKEFM010000087.1 coordinate 8,476, forward strand.
CTCAGTGATGGTGACACCGGCTTTGTCTGCATCGACTATTTTACCATTGGGGCGACGGCCAACAGCGACCAATACTTTGTCATATCTAACGGCCTCGGCGGGTGCCTGTTTACCTTCAAAGGTGACATATAAGCCATCTTTTTTGGCTTCAACCGCGGTAACTTTGGTTTCCAGCATGATGTTGAATTTGTTTTTAACGGTTTTGTGATAGACCTTAACAATATCTTTATCTGCTGCAGGCACCAATTGGTCAAGAAATTCAACCACGTCAATTTTTGTACCCAGAGCGTTATATACTGTGCCCATTTCCAAGCCAATAATGCCACCGCCTAATACCAGCATTTTTTCTGGAATGTCAGCCATTTCCAATGCGCCGGTGGAATCGATTACCCGAGGGTCGTCTTTAGGAATAAAAGGCAGGTTTACCGGCTCAGAGCCCCCAGCGATAATAGCGTTGTCAAAGGTAATCGTGGTTTTACCGTCTTTGCCTTCGACTTCCAGGGTATTGCTGCCAGTGAATTTACCAAAGCCTTGCACGTGTTTTACTTTGCGCATTTTGGCCATGCCAGTTAAGCCTTTAGTCAACTGACCGACTACATCGTCTTTCCATTGGCGAATTTTGTCTAAATCGATTGTTGGCTCACCAAAGCTAACGCCATGGGCTGACAAGGATTTGGCTTCTTCTATGACTTTTGCCACATGTAGTAACGCTTTTGAAGGGATACAGCCAACATTTAAACACACACCACCTAAGGTATCGCGTGCGTCTACTATTACTGTTTCAATACCTAAGTCGGCCGCACGAAATGCTGCAGAATAGCCGCCAGGGCCTGCACCAAGTACTACCAACTGAGTTTTAATTTCACTCATTTTGACCTCAATCTATTGTTATTCTTTCAAATCCTGGGAAATTCTACCTAGGCAAAGACTGGTTAGCAAAGAAAAGGCGATAATCATTTTTAATGGGTATCGCCTGATAATAGATTACAGCAACATTTGACGCAAATCGCCTAATACATTGCTCAGATGAACCGCAAATCTAGCTGCCACCGCACCATCTATGACCCGATGATCGTAAGACAGCGATAAAGGCAAGATCAGTCTGGGTTCAAAGTCCTTGCCATTCCATTTGGGTTTCATTTCACTTTTTGATACACCTAATATGGCAACATCTGGTGCATTTACAATAGGCGTAAAGGCCGTACCACCAATACCACCGAGGCTTGAAATGGTAAAGCAGCTGCCTTGCATATCGGCGGCTTTGAGCTTTCCATCTCGTGCTTTGATGCTGATTTCCATCAACTCGGCAGACAGGGCGTAAATACCTTTTTTATCTACATCCCGTACCACAGGCACCACTAACCCATTAGGCGTTTCAACGGCAATACCGACATGAAAATATTTTTTCATGATCAGGCTTTCGCCTGATTCGGACAACGAGGAGTTAAATACCGGATAGGCCTGCAGTGCATCGGCCACAGCTTTTATCATAAATACCAGGGGAGTGATTTTGAAACCGAGTTTCTTCTTCTCTGCCACCACGTTTTGGGCCTTGCGAAAGGCTTCAAGGTCGGTGATATCTGCATCTTCAAACTGGGTAACATGGGGGATCGTCACCCAATTACGGTGCAGGGTGGGGCCAGATATTTTCTGGATCCGGGTGAGTGGCACTTCTTCCACTTCGCCAAATTTACTGAAATCAACTTTAGGGGGCGCCAATACTTGCAAGCCTCCTGAGCCATTGCCCACCGACGAACCGGCATTCATTTTAGGACGTGATAATTCATATTTCACATAAGACTGCACGTCTTCTTTGAGCACCCGATTTTTGGGGCCGCTACCTTTAACCAGGCTTAAATCGACACCAAATTCCCGGGCAACCCGGCGCACTGAAGGTGAGGCGTGTACCTTACCCGCTTTACCCCGTTCACCGGCAGAAGGGTGATGAGGCACTGGCGCGGATTTGGGCGCATTACCGCCAGGCGCAACCTGCGTTTCTGGCTCAGCAGCGGCTTTTGGAACATCTGTTTTTTCAGCCGCTACAACAGGTGTTGCTTTGGGCGCAGAGCCTGCGACTTCCAGCAATAATACCAGTGCGCCCTGGGAGACTTTATCCCCTACCTTAATTTTAAGCTCTTTGATAATACCGGCCTGGGGAGCCGGCACATCCATGGTGGCCTTGTCGGTCTCTAACGTAATCAGGCCAGCTTCTTCTTCGATGCTGTCCCCTACGCTAACCAGTATTTCAATCACTTCTACATCTGTGTCACCACCAATATCCGGCACTGTCACTTCTATGATTTGCGGCTCACCGGCAGCTTCTCGCTCTGCTTCAGGCGCAGATTCTGTGGTTGGGGCCGATTTCTCTGCGGGGGCCGGCACTTCTTCTGGCGCTTTTTCAGGAGCAGCTTCGACTGTGGCTTCGCTCGCACCATCACTGCTGGTCATTTTCATGATCAGTTTGTCCTGGCCGACTTTGTCACCCACAGCAACCAATATTTCGCTGATGGTGCCACCAAAGGGAGCGGGAATATCCATACTGGCCTTGTCACTTTCCACTGTGATCAATGAAGTTTCAGCTTCAACTACATCGCCGACAGCTACACATACTTCAATGACTTCGACTTCGTCGCCACCTACATCGGGTACCAATACATCTTTATTATCTGACATTTTGATTTAATCCTCTAAGCGTAAAGTGGGTTGATTTTATTTACGTCAATACCAAACTCGGCAATGGCATCAAGCAACACTTTTTTCTCCAGATCACCGGCTTTCACCAGCTCACGTAACGCTGCCACCGCAATAAACTTAGCGTCCACTTCGAAATGGTGACGCAAATTTTCGCGGCTATCTGAGCGACCAAAACCATCAGTACCCAGCACTTTATATTGGCCTGGTACAAAGGCACGCACCTGATCGACATAACTTTTTATGTAATCAGTGGCTGCTATGGTTGGACCGTCAAAGCCGTTATTGAGCACAGTCGTGATATAGGGCACACGATCATCCTGAGCAGGATTGAGCATGTTAAAGTGCTCACAATCTACGCCATCCCGGCCCAGTTCGTTAAATGACGTGACGCTGTATACTTCAGATGCAACAGAGAACTTGTCTTTGAGCAGGGTAGCGGCTTTGCGCACTTGCTCCAAAATAGTGCCAGAACCGAGTAACTTCACTTTTTTCTTGCTGTTGGCTGTACCGTGTTTCTCAAGTAAATAAATACCTTTAACTATGCCCTCTTCAACACCTTCAGGCAGGGCAGGTTGCACGTAGTTTTCATTCATAACAGTCAGGTAATAGAATACGTTTTCCTGTTCTTCGAACATGCGGCGCATACCATCTTGCACGATAACGGCAATTTCATAACCATAGGTGGGATCATAAGATACGCAGTTAGGAATGAGCGCCGCCTGCACATGACTGTGGCCATCCTGGTGCTGTAAACCTTCACCGTTAAGTGTAGTTCGACCGGCTGTACCACCAACCAGGAATCCACGTGTCTGGCTGTCACCCGCTGCCCATGCCATATCCCCAACACGTTGGAAACCAAACATAGAGTAGTAGATGTATACCGGGATCATGGGTAAATCGTTGGTTGAATAAGAGGTACCTGCGGCAACAAAAGATGCCATGGCACCTAGCTCGTTGATGCCTTCTTGCAGTACCTGACCTTTTTCGTCTTCCCGGTAGTAAGCCACCTGGTCTTTATCTTGAGGTACATACTTTTGCCCGCCGTTGGAGTAAATACCCACCTGACGGAACAAGCCTTCCATACCGAAGGTACGTGCTTCATCAGGGATAATAGGCACCACCCGTGAACCGACTTTCTTATCTTTGAGCATGACCGTAAGCACGCGTACAAAGGCCATAGTGGTGGATATTTCCCTATCCCCAGAACCTTTGGTAATGGCTTCAAACGCTTTAAGCGGTGGAGCAGGTAAATCTTCAGAGCTTTTTGCCAGGCGTACCGGCATATAACCGTGTAATGTTTCACGACGGGCCCGCAGATACTTCATTTCTTCGCTGTCTTCGTCGAATTTATAATATGGCAAGTCTGCTATGTCTTTATCCGCAACCGGGATGTTAAAACGGTCACGGTATTGACGTACTGATTCAACATCCATTTTTTTGACGTTGTGGGCGATGTTTTTACCTTCGCCAGCTGCACCCATGCCGTAACCTTTAACGGTTTTGGCCAAGATAACCTGTGGGCGACCTTTGGTTTCAGTGGCGCGCTTATAGGCCGCGTACACTTTAACCGGATCGTGACCGCCACGATTAAGACGCCAAATGTCATCGTCTGACATGTTGGACACCATTTCTTTAAGCTCAGGATACTTACCAAAGAAATTCTCGCGGGTGTAAGCACCGCCGTTGGCTTTATAGTTTTGATACTCACCGTCAACCGTTTCGTTCATCACATCCAATAGTTTACCGGATGAATCGCGAGCCAATAGCGGATCCCAGTAGCGACCCCAAATGACTTTTAATACTTCCCAGCCCGCGCCGCGGAAGGTACCTTCCAGCTCCTGAATAATTTTACCATTACCCCGTACCGGACCGTCCAAACGTTGTAAGTTACAGTTAATAACGAACGTAAGATTGTCCAGACCTTCCCGTGAAGCTAGACCAATGGCGCCAAGGCTCTCGGGCTCATCTACTTCGCCATCCCCCATAAAGCACCAAACACGCTGCTCAGAACAATCTTTCAAGCCGCGGCTGGTGAGATATTTAAGGAAGCGAGCCAGGTAAATAGCCTGCATGGGTCCCAGACCCATGGAAACAGTGGGGAATTGCCAAAAATCAGGCATTAATTTAGGGTGCGGGTAAGAAGAAATACCCTTACCATCTACTTCCTGACGGAAACCGTCTAGTTGATCGGCACTCAAACGCCCTTCAATAAAAGCGCGGGAGTAAATACCCGGGGACACGTGGCCCTGTACAAACAGGTAATCGCCGCCGTCTTTGTCATTAGGTGCGCGGAAAAAATGGTTAAAACCTACATCGTATAACATCGCTGAAGAGGCGAAACTGGAGATATGTCCGCCCAGGTCCAGGTCTTTTTTAGAGCCACGAAGTACCATCATCATGGCATTCCAGCGGATCGCATTACGGATCTTGGCTTCAATCGTTTGATCACCGGGCATAGTCGGCTCTTGGCCTGCCGGTATAGTATTGATATATGCCGTCGTTGAGTCGTAAGGCAAGTGAGCACCGCTGCGCCGCGCTTTTTCAATCAAGCTTTCAAGCAAGTAATGGGCCCGATCAATGCCTTCTTCTTCCAGCACTGCGTCTAGGGCGTCTAACCATTCTTGAGTTTCTTGTGGATCCACATCCGGATGCATCATATCAGCCATAGTGCTCTCTTATATATTAAGGTGTTATTAAATTCACTCAACAGACAACAAAACGTTGTTGACTCAACCTGTTAGTGGTTGGAGTAAGTTAGGGTGTAAATACTAGGGTAAAAAATGTTTACTCTTTCACTTCTATTCTGCGTAGTGCTCTTTGCATGCGCAAGTCCTGTCGATTGATATTCAATAAAGTTTCTTCTATGTAGGCAAGGTGTTCATTACTTGCCTGGCGAGCCAATTCCGGATCCCGTTTGAGTATGGCCTGCACTATGTTTCGCCGTTGCTCGTTGATCACTGTTTGTGCCTTGGGATGCGCCGCAAGCACCTCTAGGTTACGCTGAATATTATCTTTTAATAATGCCTGTAGGTTTCGCATAACGTGCAGTAAGACAACATTGTGGGTGGCAAGCGCCATGGCCAGATAGAATTCTACCAAAGCAGAAGCTTCAGTTCCGTGGTCATTACCAAGAGGATCATGGGGCAGATTATCCAGTGCACTTAACAGGGCATCATAATCACTTTGTTGCCCACGCAGGGCGGCATAATATGCCGCCATACCTTCAAGGGCATGACGAAATTCCAGCAAATCAAATTGGGTCTCGGGACGGGTGGTAAGTAACGCCATTAACGGATCGGTAACCAGGGCATTGATGCGCTGGCGCACGAAAGTACCGCCGCCTTGTTTACGTTCCACCAGGCCTTTTACTTCAAGCTTTTGAATGGCTTCCCGTATTGAGGGCCTGGAAACGGCAAACTTCAGGGCAAATTCCCGCTCAGAAGGGAGTTTTTGTCCAGCTAAAAAAGTGCCATCTATTAACAAGGATTCGAGTTTTTCCATGATCTTGTCAGACAACTTTTTGCTACGTACTTGTTGCATGTATAGCTGGTATCCCTGTCATATAAAAAATACGTAGCGCGCGAAGCGTTATGTACCAAGTGGCTATTGGTAAGACCAATTAGCCCATTAGCTTAGAACAGTATCGCCTATGGGTAAATGCTAATTTACTGAAAATGGTCATATGACAGTGTATAATAATCCCTACACCCTCGGTAAATAAAGGGATAGCTTAATATTTCCAATCTGGTCTGATGAGTTAGCTTAGCCAGCCTGTCAGGGTTAATCCTGAGATTACAACCATCAAAAACATAATATTTCGCTTAGCCAGACGCACCAAAGTGCAGGGTTCTTCAGTGCAATTTAGCGCATCTGGCTCAATTTCTTCTGCGGCGGTACAGACCTCCATCAACAGTGTTTTAGCCGGCACAGCAGGTAGCAATAAATGGTTCAGCCAGATAGGAAAAGCACGGGAAAAATGGCCCACCAGTAAAAAGCCCAAGGCGGTGATGCGCACGGGCAAGCTATCCAAAATATGCATGATCTTATCTATGCACGGCGACTGGGCGCAAAACTTGTTTTGCAGGCCGCGGGCAATCACATATAACAGCGCACCGGCGGCACCAAAGGCGACAAAAAAAAGGATGACGGCGGCATAATGCTGGTAGTTTTGCCAGACCAGGTTTTGTCCCAAAGTCTGCATTTCTTCTTCTGGCCCGGTTATCTGTTCAGCATATAAATAAGAGGCTTCAATATCGCCCCGATCCGCAGCTTGTAGGAAATGTTTATAGCTTGCTCTCACATTTGGACAGCCCACACATACCATAAGGATAGCGGTACTGAGCACAAAGCCCAATACGCCGCCCAAAAACCAGTGTAAGGCAATAAACAAGATTAAAGCAGGCAGCAGGATCACCATACTTAGCAGCCAGGAGGGGGACGATGGGCTTAACCATTGTCGTTTACTGAGTAACGCCAGGTATTTTCCCACATAAAATTCGGCTTGCCAGTAGCGTGACTTAGTGGTGATGCGTTCAATAAAAAGCACCAACAACAGGCTGATTAATGTCATTTCTATTCCTTGTAACCTGATTTCAATTGTTTGGATTAAGGCAGTAGCTAATGATCACAGCCACATCACTTAGTATAATGCCAGCATTTGTCTATAGCGCGTCCAGTGAAAACTCACCCCGGGGTCAGACTTGCGGCCAGGGGCAATATCATTGTGGCCTACTATACGTGACGGGTTTATTTTAGGGTAAGCCTCCATGATAGCCCGGCTTACTTGCGCCAAAACCTGATACTGTCTGGCAGTATACAAGATATGGTCAGCACCTTCTAATTCAATGCCAATAGAAAAATCGTTGCACTGGCTACGTCCTTGAAAGCTTGAAACACCTGCGTGCCAGGCCCGTTGATTAAAAGGCACAAATTGCACCACTTCGCCGCTGCGTTTAATCAGGCAATGGGCCGAGACACGCATAGTATGAATTTGCGCAAAATAAGGGTGTTGCTCAGGATCCAGTTTGCCACTAAAAAACGCTTCTACATAATGACCGTCAAATTGATTGGGTGGCAAGGATATATTATGGATAACCAATAACGAGATATCGCTGGCAGTGGGGCGCAGATCGCAATGCGTGGTCGCCACCAGTCGGGCCGTATTAAGTAGGTGATCAATCACCCCGGTTTTATTTGGCAACACAGATCCCCTGTTAAAATGTGACTCAGTTGCTATTATTAAGCCTAAGCCAATCAATGTCGAACTGAAAATGTTGAAAAATATGCCGGGCAAAGATAAGTCTGAACACAGTCAAGGCAATATAGGTAAAGGGATGTTTTTTTTGGCCTGGGCGGCAGGCCTGGGCTTGTTAACGTTATTGTTTGACGATCAATTGGCCAGGCAGTTTAACCCCAACCCTCAACCGCTTAGTCGTCAGGCGCAGGGGATCACAGAGGTTAAATTGCAGCAAAATCGCTCCGGACATTATGTGGCCAGTGGGCTGATTAATAGTCAGCCGGTGGTTTTTTTGCTCGACACCGGTGCCACAGAGGTATCCGTTCCTTTTGCATTGGCTGGGGAACTGAATTTACTTCCCGGCAGAACCGCCTGGGTGCAAACTGCAAATGGTCGGGTGCAGGTCGCGCAAACGACTATTGAGCACTTACAAATTGGGGGCATAGCACTGCATAATGTTAGGGCACACCTCAATTATGCCACAGGCAGTAGCGAAATTTTGCTAGGAATGAGTGCCTTAAAGCAATTAGAATTCACCCAGCAAAAGGATATATTGATCCTGCGTAGCCTATAAAACGTGTTTATCTTTCTTTTAATTTTTCATCAATCAAAGAGTTGCCATGTTACAACAACATATTAGCCAAGCCGTCAATCTTGCCCTCAACGAAGACCTGGGTGGCCTCGAGGTGG
>JBKEFM010000088.1:0-17073 GCA_046709505.1 Paraglaciecola sp.
AGCGGACAAGACTTACTAAGTTATGAAATATTTTTGCGGGACAGAGAAATTGCCATCAAAGGTGCGCAATTTCCGGCACACCTTATGCCTATTCATCAAATGGGCGGCGCACATAGTTATTTTGCCTCCCTGGGTTCAGGTAAAAGTGCTCAGCCTTTTAATACAGCAGACGATTACCGTAACTTTATGAGAAGAGCACAAGGTTTTGCGACTTATATCGATAGTGCGATTGTGGCCATGAAGCAGGGGATAGTAAAATCTATTGTGCTACCTAAACCGCTGATTAAAAAGGTGTTGCCCCAATTGAAGGTTCATATGCTTGAAGACGTGACGCAAAGTATTTTTTACGCGCCGTTAACAACCCTTAAAGAAAATGAAAACATAACAGATGTTGATAAAAAGCAAATTACAGAAGACTACATTGATACCATAAAAAATATCATTATTCCGGCCTATGGCCGTGTGCATCAATTTATGGAACAAAGCTACTTACCAAAGGGCCGCGATACTGTTGGGTTAAATGACTTACCTAATGGCAAAGCATGGTATGAGTATCGAATCGAAACCAATACAACCTTGCCCTTAACCGCTGATGAAATTCATACTTTTGGTCAACAGGAAGTGTCACGTATTTTAACTGAAATGACTAAGGTTAAAGATACCGTGGGGTTTGATGGTGACTTACAGGCCTTTTTTGAATTTTTGCGCACAGATGAACAATTTTTCTTTGATTCAGAGCAAGCCCTGATTGATGGTTATACCCAAGTAAAAGAAAAAATTGATAGTCGCTTACCTTTGTTGTTTGACGTTTTCCCTAAAGCTGATTACGAAGTCAGGGCAGTAGAAGCTTTTCGTGCAGCATCATCTGCAGGAGCCAGTTATCAAAGCCCTGCACCAGATGGTTCCAGGCCAGGCATATTTTATATCAATGCCTATAACTTAAAAGCTCAGCCCAAATATTTGATGGAAACCCTCAGTGTTCACGAAGCTGCTCCTGGCCACCATTTCCAAATAGCCATTCAACAAGAAGTAGAAAGCTTGCCTGACTTTCGTAAATTTGGCGGATACACAGTATTTGCCGAAGGGTGGGCGTTGTACGCCGAAAGTTTAGGCAAAGAAATGGGCTTATTTACCGATCCCTATATGTGGTATGGCCGTTTATCAGATGAACAACTGCGCGCCATGCGTTTGGTGGTGGATACGGGTTTACATGCATTTGGCTGGACACGACAACAAGCGATTGATTTTATGATAGACAATTCATCTCTTGCTCCTTCTGATATAGAGGCTGAAGTAGAGCGTTATATTGCCATAGGTGGTCAAGCTGTGAGTTACAAAGTGGGCCAACGACATATCCGTATGCTCAGAAATAAAGCACAGCAGATACTTGGCGATAAGTTTGATGTGAAGACATTCCATACTCAAATATTAATAGACGGTGCCTTGCCTATGCCTATTCTTGAGGCAAAAATGAGTCGATGGATTGAACAGCAAAAAGCTAACTAAAAATATGACTGCCAAATTAACATGTTTGGCAGTCATATTTAACTCAGAAAACATTAACAGGGCAGCCATGTTAATGTTTTCGTTTACTTTTCAGCGGCTTAAACCTAGGTTATTTTGGGTAATGGCTATACCACCTGCTCTGCAATTTTTTTTACATAGGTGGTGTTGTCATTCGCTGTCAAGTCAACTGGGCCGGGTAAATAACAGGAAACCAGTCTTCACGTAATTTGTCACCATCACTCATCTGGTGATCAGGGAAAGGGGGGGAAGTAGGCCCCGGGCGGGATATATAACGTGCGTCATCCCCAAGCAGACGTAATGAAAATGCACGCCTGCGGCTTGAGGTATTATTGCCTCTTGCGCCGTGCAGCGTTCTGAAGTTAAAGGCAACAGCATCACCGGGCTCCATATCCCATTCAAGAATGCGATAGGTTTCGTCGTTATCGGGGTCGGGTACCGGCATATACACATCTGTGTCGGGATAAAAGCTATCGTTGGACAACCAACGCGTGGGCAGTACCATCTTCGGCCAACGGTGTGAACCGGCAACACAGCGCAGGCTCGCCTGACTAACCGGGTCCAGCGGTGACCAAAAACTGACATTTTGTTGGCCGTCTACAAAATAATAGGGACTATCCTGATGCCAGGGCGTCGCTTTAGAGGTTCCCGGTTCTTTAACCAGGACATGATCGTGGAATACCTGTACCTGTTTGGAACCCATTAACTGGGCGGCAACCCTGCCAGCGTCTGATCCTCGCAGCACTTTTTCAAAACCCTTAATACGGGTCCAATTGCAATAATCATCAAAAAAACGCCCCCTGTCGCCCCCGTGCAAATTTTCTGAAGCATAGGGGCCAGGACGACACATGTTTTCTTCAACGCCTGAACGTAACGTATCAACCCAGTCTCGAAATAAGCCCTTAATCAATACCGCGCCATCTCGCTGGTAACATTCAATTGTCGTTGCACTGACTGGACAGGTGGTTTGCACAGGAATGAGCCCTTAAGTTGAATTTTTTGTTTGATATTACCGATAATGCCATGCATGGCAGGAGGTTGTTAGTCTACCCAGATAATTTAAGCGCCTAGATAAGTTCGATGAAGATGAAGCCGCCTGCCTGTGCTGTTAAATTTGCTTAAAAATGATTATAACAACGGGTACAGGCTTATGCATTGCGCACTTTCTTTATAGCCTCGATTGGGTATTTTCACACCCACTGACTGAAGTAGCCGCAATAAGATAGCGGCCCAGTTCACAGTAAATCTGTCGTTCATCATTGTGCCAAATAAACTCACCATCCACATCTAAAGCATCACAGCAAGGGCTGTTCGGCTTATAACGTGGAACCTTAACGTTATAATCAGATTATTTGAGTTTGCTCAGTGCAGCTACTCAACATTTTCCTTAGTGGCTAAGCTGGTTACAGCAAGAAAACATTAAGGTAACTAAGCGACGTGGATCATTTTGGGATAGATTTCCGCCATATAAATTCTAGTGGCCCCTGCTTAAAATGCTTTAACCACATAATGCTGAACAACCCTTGAAAAAAAATGAGGCATAAACCTATCCCCCATATCGCCGTCAAGCTCATATGACCTGACAGGGCTAAGCCAAAACCATAAAAAATAGTAATCGCAAACAGTGTCTGCATAATGTAATTACTTAGCGCCATTTTACCTATAGGGGAAAATAGACCAAGAGGACCGATACGTTTAGACGACAATAATGCCAATCCTGCTGCATAGCCTATGGCTAATGGCACCACACCTACAGCGTACAACATAGTAAGAATTATTTCATAAGGCGGCACTGCCATAGCGTTAATAGCCGTGTGAACGATGTTAGCGGGTAAACCAATGGCAATCCCCCAAAACATGATTTTTTCAATAAACTGCGGTTTAATAAAAGTTGCTGCTGTAAAATATGACGACCCGCAACTCCCCCTCGAACACCCTGTATAAGCGACCCTCAGCCGATACATGAGCGATCCTTACCACTGGATCGTAAAATTTAGTCGCTACATATAACCCAAAGCTTTCGGTTTGTTGACGATATAGCAATTGCTTAAGCAAATTACCCGCGGGTATGCCGAGAGATTCCATACGCTGGGCAAAAAACTCAAGAAGAGGGTCGAAGTTAAATCCGGTAGCACCCATGAACCAAGTATGTGCAATGGGTAATAAAATAAAGCCTATACCTACAATCAGCAGTGTTTTTGATGACCAATGAAATACATATAGCACCAACAAGCCCAGTAAGGCATAAATAGTGAGTATATCGCCGAACCACAATACCCAAAAATGAAAAATGCCGATGAGCAATAATACCGTCAAACGCTTTCGCATATAATGATTAAATACACTGATATCATGTTTAAACGACTGATATTCGATCACCATCCCAATACTAGACAATAAAGAAAATAGTGTGTAAAACTTACCTTCAATAAAGACTGATTGAAAATATCTTAATACCTTATCTAGTCCTGCGGTATTAAAACTTCCGGCCAATTCGGGTGATAAAAAATAATAGCCGAGAATAGTTTTAAATTCGCGAATAATATAAAACAGATGCAAATCCCTCTTAGAATATCTAAAAAAGCGATCCTTGATACTGATGTTGCCTGACCCATACTTGATCCTTGCCTTTTCTTGGATCCGAAACCCAACATAGTTAGGAGCTAACCTTATGATTTATAAGTAAATATAATATCAACTGCATAAATACAGGCAGGGCAATGTGGCGAAATTTTTATAACAAAAAACCGTTTTTTTACCGAAGATCATATATGTCCTGATAACTCCTGAACCTGTAGGATTTTGTATCGGGCAGATGTTATTACGCCATGATTGTGGGGCATTTTGGTTAGAGGGTCGCTCAATCGAAGCCATTCAGCTGCACCTCTTCTCTCAACAGGGTTAATACCGGTTACTTGGGTATCCAGATGTTCACAATAAATCCCATGCCCACTGTCGTTCATCAGCACACTGGCTTTTACATTGAAAATAAACCACTTTACACAGAATTTTTCCGTACTCTTTTTGTTGGCCCCAAGATAATGTATGGCATGCTGCTATATGCCAGTAATGTTGGGTCTTAGGTATTGAATGCACAATGTTGTTATACCGCTATAACGAATGAACAGAAAAGCCATCTTAATTTTTCGTTTACCATGTAGCCGGTCAAACCAGGGTTATTGTAAGCAACGTACTATGCTACCTGCTCCGCCGGGCGTGTTATTTTTAACGTGGTTATTTTGGGTTGTTGTATTTTTTGATATGTAAATAGCGCTAACCCAGAGGTAAATACTGCTGAAGCGTACTTGCTGGTAACGCATGTTCCCGCATTAGAAGTGGATTTTTTCACATCTTGATAGTTAATTTATCATTGGCAGTGTGCGCCCCGTCAACATCTTGAGTGGGCTTAGTGGCGATATCGATCGGGCTCTGGGTGTCAACAACACCTACCAGGCGTACATCACCTTTTCTGGTGATGACATCAATATATCCCCCCTTAAGATCAGGGTCGTTGGCAAAAGCGGCTTTGACGTTTATCAAAGCATAAGTATCTAAAACGTTGGTGCCGTTTGAGCCACTTTTCAGTGCCACGAAATCAGCTAACTGGGTCTTGTTACAACCCGTTATTGGCACAAAAGCGACGATAAAGACGACCCATACTATCTTTGAATATTTATTGTTCATGTGATTGTCCTTAATATTAATGAACCAAGCCATTTTTTAACATATATGATTTGGTGATTGCTCAAAAAACATGCAAATATACTTATCCTTGTCAATACTACTCCTGCGATGGGGATTTGGTTCCATTTACCTTGCCAAAGCACATAAATGATATAGGCATCATGACTCTTGAATTTGCAGGTATTTTCTAACTTTCTAACAAGATAAAGCCTCAGGTTTGACAAGCAGCAGGGCTTTTTTCATTGCGTCGATTATTCACATCGTATTGTTAGCGACACAGCCTTTCTAGTAAGGCTGTAAGCTAGTAATGTAGGTTGCTCAGTACAATTTAAGACTGATTATTGTTTATGCATATGCTTTTTAAAAGCATTGGTTTTAACATGGGTTGTTTTGTGTTTTATTTTGTTTGCACCCTTTCCATCAAGTGTTAACCTTTATAAACCCTTGATATAAAATAATAAAAATATGTCTATTAAATATTTACCGTTACTTTCTCTCACATTCCTTTTGGGTTGTAATCCAGCACCAGAAGACAAATCAAATCAGTCAGAATTACCACCTGAAAAAACAAGTTTAAACGACGCTAAAAAGGCAAAATTAGCCATTACAGAATCAGCCTATACAAACCATATTAAAATACTCGCTTCGGATGAATTTGGTGGTCGAGCTCCCGGCACTAAAGGTGAAGAGCTTACGATTGATTACCTCACGACGGCTTTTAAAGAAATAGGTTTAGTGCCGGCAAATGGCGATAGTTACACTCAATCAGTACCGCTTACTTCAGTTGAAGTTGTCAACAAACCAACATTAACCTTTAGTGGGGGAGAAGGAGAAGACTTAGTGCTTTCTTATCCCGAGAATCAAGTTATTTGGTCAAGAAAACAAGTAGCAGCCACTAGCATAAAAAGTAGTGATTTAGTCTTTGTCGGCTATGGAATTAACGCACCTGAACGTCAATGGAATGACTATGAAGGTATTGATGTTAAAGGTAAAACAGTTGTTATATTAATAAACGATCCCGGTTACGCCACACAAGATCCTGCGGTATTCAATGGTAATGCCATGACCTATTATGGTCGTTGGGATTATAAGTTTGAAGAAGCATCAAAACAAGGTGCTGTTGGTGCCATCATGATCCATGATACTAAGCCTGCCGCCTATGGTTGGCCTACAGTAAGTGCAAGCTGGACCGGCCCTCAATTTGATATGGTACGTGATGACAAAGGTGCAGACTTGGCGCAAGTTGAAGGTTGGATCACAAAAGAAAATGCCTACAAACTTTTTAACAAAGCTAATTTAGATTTAGATACGCTATATAAAGCCGCCCAGTCTCCTGGTTTTAAAGCCGTGGCTATGAATGTTAGTGCTACTGCTGAGATAGAAAATACAACCCAAACAATTAATTCTCAAAATGTTGCTGCCATGATAAAAGGCACCCAATCACCTGATGATGTCTTTATTTATATGGCACATTGGGATCACATTGGTACCGATGCCACTGCTAAAGGCGACGGAATTTATAATGGTGCTTTAGATAATGCAACAGGAACAGCAGCATTAATCGAGATAGCCAAAGCATTTAAAGCCCTACCTAACCCACCTAAACGCTCGGTTATGTTTTTAGCGGTAACAGCAGAAGAGCAAGGCTTACTCGGCTCGGCTTATTATGCCGCCAACCCGATAGTGCCTTTGCAAAAAACCATTGGCGGTTTAAATATGGATGGTTTAAATAACTTTGGCAAAACAACTGACGTCACGGTTATTGGACGAGGTATGAGTGAACTTGAAAATTACCTGGAAGCACGTGCTACAGAACAAAGTCGTATCTTAAAAGCTGACGATAGTCCTGAACACGGTTATTTTTATCGCTCAGATCATTTTGAGTTAGCAAAATTTGGCGTGCCTATGCTTTATGTAGGTTCTGGTTCTAACCACACTGAAAAAGGACTTGAGTACGGTGAACAAAAAAAGACCGAATATTTAACTAAACATTATCATGGCCCAAGTGATGAGTATGACGAAAGCTGGGTAATGGACGGTGCTATTGAAGACATGCAACTGTATTTTCTAACCGGTTTAGATATTATTAACAGTGGTAAATGGCCCAATTGGAATTCAGATAGTGAGTTTAAAGGAGCAAGAGATGCTCAAATGCAAAAATAAATTACAGCTAAGTTAGCGCTCTACAGTTGGCAACTATTAAAAAGACAAAGGCGCTATTAAGCGCCTTTATCTTTTTTGACAGATTTTATTATATTAAGAAAAAATTCTATTCATCTTCACCATGAAGCATGTTGTATATTCCAAGGGCCTTAGGAAACTCACAAGGTTTAGGGATTTGGCATAATATTAATTGGTTATAATGGTTTTTTCACGACGGGCAGTTGAATGCCATAAGGGGCAGGGGCTGTTGCTTTTAGACGGTTCAGTGTTTCTGAAAATCCTCAAGTCAGCCTCCGAGCTCGTGTTCAGTTATGCTCAAAAGTGCTCAAACCAAGCAAAAAAGCAAACTCTCTGGCGGTATCTTCGAAGTGTTTAAAACGGCCAGACTTGCCACCGTGGCCCGCTTCCATATCAGTATGCAAAAGCAATTGATTATTATCGGTTTTATACTCCCGCAATTTCGCCACCCATTTGGCTGGCTCCCAATATTGTACTTGGGAGTCATGTAAACCAGTCACCACGAGTATATTGGGATAACATTGGGCACGCACTTGGTCATAAGGGCTGTAAGACAGCATATAGTGGTAGTATTGTTCGGCATTTGGATTGCCCCATTCATCATACTCGCCGGTGGTTAAGGGAATAGATTCATCCAACATGGTGGAAATGATGTCAACAAAAGGCACGGCAGCCACCACCCCCTTATAAAGTTGCGGTGCCTGGTTAATGATCGCGCCCATTAATAAGCCCCCTGCGCTGCCTCCCATGGCGAAAACCTGGTCATGTGCCCCATAAGCCTTGTCCACTAAGGCCTGACTCACATCAATAAAATCATTGAAGGTGTTTTTTTTGTTGAGCAATTTACCTTGTTCATACCAGTGACGACCTAAGTCTTCACCGCCGCGAACATGCGCTACCGCATAGACAAACCCCCGATCCAATAAGCTCAGATTCGCTGAGCTAAAACCGATATCCATACTATGACCATAAGAGCCGTAAGCGTATACCAGTATGGGATTGTGGTGGTTAAATAGCGCCTTTCGGTATACCAGTGAAACGGGTACTTGCTCCCCATCTCTTGCCGTTACCCAAAGGCGTTCACTTTGGTAATCGTCACTGGAAAAGGCTCCCATTACTTGGCTTTGCTTTAGTAATACCGTTTTGCCAGTATTAAGATCTAGCTCATAAACCGTCGAAGGCGTCGTAAATGAGGTGTATTGGTAACGAAACTTCGTGCTGTTGGGCTCAGGGTTATGATGACTAAATACCGAATAAGTCGGGTCATTAAAGGTAGGTTTTTTAGACTCTCCGGTCCTCAGGCTAATTTGCCGTAGCAGGGGTAAACCGGCCTGGCGCTCTTCAACTATTAACCAATCTTGCATCAGCTCAAAACTTTCCAATAATACATCGGGTCGCTCTGCAATAACGGTTGTCCACCCGGTACAATCTTGATTCACTGCTTCTTTGGTCGTGAGCAAAGCGAAGTTTTTGGCATTTTTGTTACTGCTAACGTAAAAACGATCTTCAAAATGGTCGACATAGTACTCATGGGAACGCAGGCGAGGTAAAAATGAGACAAAATCGTCATTAGGCGAGTCTGCCGCCAAGATTAAACTTTCAGACGTCAGTGTACTTTCTATGCTAATAACCAGGTACTTTTCAGAACGTGTTTTATCAATACTGAGATAAAAGGTATCATCGAGCTCCTCGTAAACCAGTACATCATTGGCCACCTTGTCGCCCAACTTGTGCCTATAAACGCGATAAGGCAAGAGTGTTTGCGGATGGATTTTCACGTAGAACATTGTTTCGTTGTCATTCGCCCACTCAACACCGGCTACATCTTCAATCACATCGATAAAGTCTTCACCGGCTTTAAGATTTTTGATGCGCAAAGTGTATTGACGACGTCCCACTATATCTTCCGAATAGGCCATTAACATGGAGTTAGGGGAAAGGGCTAATCCACCCAAGTGATAATAGGCATGGTCACTTGCGCGATGATTGCAGTCTAAAAGCTGTTCTTCCGGTGCATTCATTGAGCCCGCTTTACGGGTGAAAATAGTAAAGTCCTTACCTTCTTCAAATCGGGATAGGTACCAAAAGCCTTTTTTAAAATAAGGCACAGACTCTAGTTGTGGCTCTTGGCGCGCCACCATCTCATCATACAAATCTGCTTGCAGTGTCGCCAAGGGGGCCATTTGCTGCTCGGTGTAAGTATTTTCCTGCTTAAGGTAATCCAGTACTTGGGGGGAACTACGCTTGTCGTCTCGCAACCAAAAATAATCATCACTGCGTTGATGGCCATGAATTTCATGGATATGGGTTTTTTTAGTGGCTATCGGTGCAGATGAGGTGGTTTTTGAGATCATAATCAGCTTTGCATGATGGAAGTGTCACCATGGTAACATTGTCAATCTTGGGCCAGGGTACATTTTCTGTGAATGTCTGAGCTCAGATCATTCTTTAAGACTTTGGTCTACCGGGCGCTGCTTTTTTTCCTCTGGGCTAAAAAAGTAAATTTTTGTAGCACCAGCCCTTAACCCAGAGTCCAAGTGCAAGCGGTCGGCACGATAGCAACTACACTCCAGGAAACGGAACATCCAAGCCTTTAAAAAATACGCCCCCCTTGATTTTATCTCAGGCTATGGGCATCAGTTAACGCTGGAATAGCTTATCAAGGGTGTAAAACCTATAAAATAAATGCTAGTAAATCAGTGACCTGCCCCCACTGTTTTTCAAATATCAATAATATTTATTTTTTCGGTCAAAAATCAGAATAATCAATGTTACTAGTATTGATGATAAGTTTCGAAGCGCTCTTCTCAAACCAGACGATCCATTCGCTCTGCTGTAAACATATGCTTTAAGTCGTATTTTGAAGACCCCATAAAAAACAGATTCAAGAATACGGGAATAATTCGGTTCGGTCAGTACCGCAGGTTTGTCCTTTAGTAGCACCTGCATGGTCGCCTCTGCTTTTGTCACGATCTCGCTTAGAAACGAAGGGTTGTTAAAAGCACCTTGCATACGTCCGCGATTTACGTGGAGCGCTTGCAGCGGGCGACCGATGAGAACGTTAAGTTTTTGAAACGCTGCTTCCTTTTCTTGTTCAATATCAATCTCAAGTAAAGGAATTGCCTTTAGCTGAAAATAATGCCTGACCCGACTTTCGTATAATATTTTTTGTTTAATCTGTTTTTCGAGTAGGGTCGGGAACTGGTTGTAAAAATAGAATTGGATTTTCCCAGACCACGATTTTTTTCCGTCTCTGCGAGCATGATTAAACCTTGAGACAATCCATTGGTAATTATTCCTGGTTAGGAGCGTAAAGCTGGCATCGGGAAAATGCTCGGTCAGCCAATGATAATTCTGTCCTGAACCATCAGTAAATGCCTCAAACCGGTCGAAAAAACTGAGATCTCTTAAATAGCTGGATAGCACATACTCGAGACTGTGGCAGGTCTTGATACCTACGTTGTCCAAGCTTTTATAAATAGAGGTAGTACCCGTTTTGTTAAATCCAAGAAAAAAAAATTTTGAAGGATAGTTCATCTGCCAAAACCCCTTGAATAAATATCGGTCAAGCCAGCGTCATGGTCTTCGCAACGAAAATCAAGTACGGTGAGATTGAAGGTTGTGAGTATACGTAAAATAACGCGTCATTTTTCATGAAATGACGATACATGTTGCCTCATATTTTCCATATTGACCTCTTTTTTATATCTTTGAGGAAGTGCAAAACAGTTTTGAATATTGCCTTATTTATGATGATGAACTGCATTTATTCAAACAGACTTATCTGAGGCGGTGCTCTACTTTGTGGGGGCAATAATTCGACGTTTTCGTCATTTTTTGTATTCCGGTGACTGATTATATGTCACCTGATCGTCCATGCCTGCCATTCAGTCATAATTATATTCGGAGTTATTACGACAAGTGCGCCGCAATATAGTCTTTGGCTTATTTTTGATAAATTAAAGACTTGACCCCACAGCTCAATTCACATTGATTTTCACTAAGCGCTTATATTGCGTGCTCTGTAGGGGCCTTGGTTTTAACATGGGTGGCTTTGTAATTGCAAAAAAATGGACCATGCCGATAAGAAATTGGCGAGCAGCTATGACCCAGTTTATGATTGAATTTGAAGAGCGACTAACCGGCCATGTGAAAATTGGCTTTTCTGTCTTGGTTTCCCCGCTAATTTTCGCTTCGTGTAATAACGTGTAATAGAAAAGTTTAACGGCATAAACTATCATAGCCCTGAAATTAACTCGGGTGTTTTTGTGATTTTAAAAATCAATTACTCTGCCCCCTTTGCTCGGCTTTGATCGCTGACAGGAAACCTACGGGTATGAAATACCTTTTCAAGCTTAGTATCAAATCAAAACTCATTTTCATACTGGTGTGCATTAGTGCCCTGGCGACTGGCTCCGTTGGCTATTTTGCTCATAGCAATGGCAAGCAGGCTATGACCGAAGCTGTGTTCAAACAGCTGACCAGCGTCAGAACAACTAAAGCCCGCCAGATCGAAGATTATGTTAAGGGCATTAGAAATCATGTTGCATCTTTGGCCGAAAGCCACATGTTCACGATGGCAATGAGTGGCTTCGTCAACGGCTTCACAGAGCTTGAGGGCACCACTATAGAACCGGTTCAGACTAACAATGTAGCAGAGTATTATAGTAATGAGATTCTGGTGCGCCTTGCAAGCCATGTCGGTGGCGAGCCGCAATTGAATAGTTTTATGCCCAGAGACAAGCGAAGTCTGTACCTGCAGGATTACTACATTGCATCAAACCCTCATCCGATAGGCGAAAAAGCTACGCTGGACAGTGCTGATGACGGCTCTGCATACTCTAAGGTGCACCAACGTTACCATCCACTGTTTCGTCGCATTGTAAAGCGGTTCGGCTATTATGATATGTTTTTAATCGACGCACGCACCGCCGATGTAGTTTACACCGTGTCCAAGGACACTGACTTTGCCAGAAATCTACAGCGCGGTGCCTACACCAATAACGGTCTGTCACGAGTATACGAGTCGGTAATGCGTGAACCGGATCGGGGTTTTATTGCAATCGAGGACTTTACAGCCTACCGCCCATCTTACGGCGCGCCAGCGGCTTTCATGGCCAGCCCTATTTTCGACGGCGCAGATCTGGTTGGAATTCTGGCGATTCAACTGCCCACCGATGAAATAAATTACGTCATGACAGGAACACGGCAGTGG
Source organism: Paraglaciecola sp. (assembly GCA_046709505.1). Lineage (GTDB taxonomy): Bacteria > Pseudomonadota > Gammaproteobacteria > Enterobacterales > Alteromonadaceae > Paraglaciecola. The sequence continues at coordinate 12,605 of JBKEFM010000088.1, forward strand.
CAGGAGGATGGCCTGGGCGAAACCGGCGAGACTTACATTGTCGGCCAGGATCACCTGATGCGTTCGGATTCGCGATTCCTCATAGAGCATCCAGATGAGTACTTGCAGACTCTTCAGGACGCGGGTGTCAATCAGCAGAAGATTAGCCGTATTCGCGATTTCGGCACGACCATTCTGCAGCAGGAGGTACGAACCGATGCTGTCAGTGCCGCAATGGTGGGTAAACGAGGGACGGAAATCATTCTTGATTATCGAGGTGTGACCGTGCTGAGTTCCTTTGCGCCGCTTAATATTGATGGTTTAAGTTGGGTAATTATTTCCGAAATCGATTTCGCCGAAGCCAACCTTGCTGTTGCATCGTTCAGTCGCCTGACGCTTCTATTGGTTCTGCTCGTGGTGTTGTTGGTGACCGGCGCGGCAATGTGGGTGGGCGAGAGCTTCACGTCACCTCTTCGGTCACTGATTCTCGAAGCGCGGCAGATAGCTAAAGGTGACTTAGACCGTTTCGGAACACACTATCCGGTCGACTTTGGCAATATTGCCCAGTCATTCAACGAGATGCTGGGGCGAGTGGGTGAAAATGCTACCGAAGCTGATGCGCAGATAAAGCAATATGATCAACTGCTCGCCAAAATGTTACCGCGACACATTGCCACCAAACTCCTTGAGGGTGAATCACCGGTGGTGCAGAGGCACTCTAATGTTAGTGTTTTGTTTGCCGAAATTATTGGGTTTTCCCGGCTCGCGGACACAACAGAACCCGAAGCATATGCCACACTACTTAATGACCTGATTGATGAACTGGATGAATCGGCGCGCAAGAATGGTGTTGAGAAAATCAAATCCAACGGCTGTGACTATCTCGCTGTATCCGGTTTGTCAGTAGTGCGATTAGATCACGCGAGCTGCACGATGGTATTTGCAAAAAGCATCTTTGCCATCGTTTCGCGCTTCAATCGCAACCATCGTCTAAAGCTTGGATTACGGATAGGCATTGCTTCCGGTACGGTTGTCGCCAGCGTCATCGGCAGGTCCCGAATCGTTTACGATTTGACCGGGCAGGCGACGAGGCATGCCTCTGGGCTAAAGTCGGCAGCTGCCGAGGGTGCGATTAATATATCGGACGGGATCCATGAGATCCTTGGTCGTCAATATGATTTTCAACCAGGGGAGTCACTCGATTTTGGCGACGGTGTTGAGCAACCAATCTGGAAGCTCGAAATTTTAGAGAGTGTGACCGAAGCGGAGACGCCAGCGTGACAGGCACCCTGACAACCATCATGGCCCCCACTGCTATCATGGCAGTACCAGTTGCACCAGAGAACTGGTGGCTTTGGGGCATTGTCATTGCAGCCGCTTTTCCCATTGCCGTGGTTATTCTGGGCGAGATGGCCTATCGCCTCTATGATAAATATCCGGCTTTCTCCCATCTCATTCGTGTGACCCGATTGTTTGTTATTCCAATAGCAGCGGCACTGATTTTCAGTCAACAGGTGGTAGGTTACGGTGAACAAGACATTATCTGGAGATTGCTGGCCTCTGCATTCTGGATAATGATCATACATGTCGCATTGTTGCTGATGGACATACTGCTGTTCGGTACCGGCAACGCAGATACCTGGCGTGCGAATGTACCTACACTGTTGCGCGATATTGGCCGAATTTTCCTTGTGCTGCTGGGTATTGCTTTCGTACTGGCTAGCATCTGGAGTGTGGATCTAACGAGTCTTTTGACAGCCTTGGGGGTTGGTTCACTGGTGATTGGATTAGCATTGCAGGATACCCTCAAGAACATTTTTTCAGGTATCGCCCTGCTGGCCGAAAACCCCATGCGTATCGGTGACTGGGTGCAGATTGACGATGTCAAAGGTAAGGTTGTGCAAACGAACTGGCGAGCCGTGCACCTGGAAACGGAGCAGCGTGATTTTCTCGTTATCCCGAACAGTGTACTCAATACAAAGTCCATTCGAAATTTCAGCATCAGGCCAAGTCATGTAGAAGTTGTCGAGTTACTGTTTGCGACGACTGACCAACCAAACAAGATTGCCGGCCTCGTCCGGGAAGTCGCCCTGGGCATCCATCACCTGGTGCATAATGAACAACCCACTGTTGTTGTGCTCAGTCACGGGGAGACAGGTATTCGGTACGCAGTCTCGCTGGTTTGCGAGGATTACTCGTATGCGGTCCAGGCGCGCAACGACTTCATGTCGCGCCTGTGGTATGCCGCGCAACGCCACGGTCTCTTACTTGGAGGTGATAGTAAGGATGGCGGCAGGATCCGACGGGATCGCAGCGATTATGTGGCTGAACGCCTGCAGACTATTGTCGGCTTTGCCGGGATCGATCTAGAGGGTATCCAAAAGTTGGCTGCCGGCTCACAACTGCTGTATTTCGGTGAAGGAGAGTACGTTTTGCGCCAGGGTCAGCACAATGATCGATTATACGTCATTCTTGATGGCTCCGTGGCTGTTCTGATCGAAGACAGTCACGGTCGATACGAAGAGGTCGCGCAACTTGGACGCGGACATTTCATGGGAGAAATCACGCTGTTTAAAACCCGAACTACTTCGGCCCATATTCGTGCTCGTGAAGATCTGGAAGTCATTGCCGTGAACGAGGACGCTATGCTCACCCTACTCGACCAGGTACCCAAACTGGCCAGGGCTCTCAGCCAGACGGTGGATGCACGCCTTCAGGCAAACCTCAACCTAACAGCGATCTGACCGCGTTCTGTAAAAAATTATAAAGACACATATGGACGCTCCCCTGATGTCAACGCATTACTTGCCCCTTCGTGCTGATTTTCAGCATGAAGGACGTTTTTAATCGTGTATTACCGCTAGTCCGCTGTGTTGAGGGTAGTCTAAAAGTGGTCCTCTCTTTCAAACATGGGCTGACGTATATTCAGGCTCTTTATTAGCGTTGGTTTAATCAACACTGGCCTCTGATGGAGTCCGTTCCGAGTACCTTATCGCCTTTAAAACACCCATTCGGATTATTATCCATGTTCTGGTCTGGTTTTGATCAGGTAGGGTAAACCATTTTCTTCATCATTTTATGACTAAGTGGGTTAAAACAAATAAGGAGGCAAGTTGCTTGCTTCACAATACTACATTCAATTATTGTGGCATTGGTTTAATTAGAAAACACGTTTTTAACCGTAAAATTAGTGCGGATTTAGAAGTATCATTAGGCAAGTGGATCGCCTCTATTTTTTACCCTGCATCGCTATCAGCCCACACTTTACCCGCAGCTCAATTCACGTTGATTTTCACTAAGCGTTTATATTACGTGCTCTGTAGGGGCATTGGTTTTATCATGGGTGGCTTTGTAATGCATGCTTGACCGGAGAGGGCTAATGAGTGACCCCGTGGTTCCTGCTATGCCACAAGATCTGCAGGGGTATTTTCCAATTTGGTTGCCTTTGTCATTATTGTTCTATACTTGAAGTGCTTGCTAACAAGCAATTTAAGGAGATTATGATGACAAGCATGACAAGCAGTAGTGAGTTAATTTGTCATCCTCATTTCGATTTATTGATCGAAATAGCCGAGGGTATTACGCAGTTGGAGCTGGAATTAGATATTCCGCTTTATTGGTTGATGTTACTTGTGGCATCGGATGATGACAATCTTTGGGATTTAGAATTACCAGGTGATCCAGCTCAAGACAATCGAGATGGCACGATTGCCGATGATGACGCAGAAAAAAAGCGCCTTAAAGAGTGGACAGCATGGCGTAAAAAAATCCGTATAGAGTTAGTCAAACAGCTTAAGATCCGTGGTTTTGACAAGAATCAAATTAAGAAAGTTCTTAAAGATTTGAAAGGACTAGGTAAGAAGCCTACTTGGGGAAGGCTGTTTAAATTTTTTGCAAAATGGATGTGGGCGTTAAAAAAGGTTTTAGACGCTTACAAAGCAGCGAAGAAAAAAGTGGGGCCCGCTCCAGAAGGACCACCCCCTCCGCCTGAGGAGATAAGTATGGAGTCTGTAATGTGGCCTTGCCCTCCCATCGTTGAAACCGAAGAAACAAAATAGTCCCTGGGCGCGAGTCAGAAGTTGGCTTGCGCCCTGCTTTACTTTGTTAGGTACAAAATTATTAAAATTAACAGAACAGCCAGGTTAGTTTTCTCGTGTGCTTTACCGGTGCTTAAACCCAGAAGAATTTAATAGGGGTAATTTAACAGGACAACCATGTTTAATTTTTCGGTTACTTGGCCCTCGCTCTATCCAAGATTATGTTGATCAATGCCTTATACCACTTGTTCTGTGGATGTGTTTTTATCAAGATCAGAAGTATATCGTCCCAAAATAAAGACCTGATCCCGTGGGTTGACCCGTGATCCGTGACTCCGTGGTTTTTGACGACATAAGATAGAAGCAACCTTTACCCATTTTCACTCGTAATCATGTGCTATATTTTACCTGCTACGATACAATATTGATTAACGTAACGATGACTACCTTTCA
>JBKEFM010000089.1:0-16958 GCA_046709505.1 Paraglaciecola sp.
CTGATCTTTCAGTCAGGCTCTATCTGGGTTGTTTTAATGATCCTTTATCACCTTAAGCACAATGGTTTGTGTATCTTCGCCTTCAAATTTCAACATCACTTCAGTTTTATCACCGTCCAGCAACTTTCTTTTAGGCATCATTAACATTAAATGTTTGCCGCCAGAAACAAATTTAAGTTGCTCGCCGGATGCTATTTTAAGTTTCTGCAGTTCATTCATTTGCATCATACCGTCTTGCATTTTCATTTCGTGAAATTCCACTTTGTCATAATCCGGACTTGAGGCAGACTGCAATAATATGGGCGACTCACTTACGTTGATAAGTGTCATAAAACCGGCATTTGTTTTGGCTTTGGGATGGGCCTCACGTACCCAGGCATTCATTACCGCAACAACGTCGACACCCGCTAATGATGCAACTACTTTAGGCTGCCGATAAACTTTTAACATACTCACCAACGTACCCGGAGAGGCAGCCTTTGGATCGTGTAACTCATCCATGTAGGTAACCAATTCCATCACTTCCTGTTGATTGAGGCGCAAATTCGGCATCGGTAAATGATTGTACTTTTCAAGTAACGCCAGGGCGATAGGATCTTTATTTGCTATCATTTTATCCGGACTACGTAACCAGTTAATCAACCACTGCTTTTGACGACGTTTGGTCACGCCTAATAAATCAGGGCCGATATCATCTTCATTTTCAACCCCATCAACGGAGTGACAGGAAGCACAGCGGGTTCTAAAAATAGGTTCTCCAAGGGTCAATGGACGCAATTCAGGAGCGGTGTCGTAGTCACTGCCTTCCTGTTTTGATACCCATCCACTTAACCAATTACCCAGTTGGTCAGCCAAAACATGGGGATTTTCAAAAGGAGAACGAGTCATCCACCGCCCTGTTTTTTGGTTACCGATGATCATACTCACATTATGATTATTTTTGTTGGGGCCACTATCAACTCCCTCAACATACAAGCCCAGCTTACGGCGTAAGCCTATAATTTCCTCTTTATCGCCGCTTAAAAAAGTCCATTTGGCACCGAAGCGATCACGATATTCAGCCAGTACTTCTGGCGTGTCATTTTTTGGATCAATGCTGATAGAATAAAAATGTACATCTTTACCCACCCTATCGCCCATTATTCTTTGCACCTGGGTCAATTTTGCCGTTTCAAGAGGACAGACGTCAGGGCAACTGGTGTAGATAAAATTAATCGCCACAATTTTATCTTTAATTAAATCGTCAAAAAACTGTACTGTTTTACCTTCATGAGTGATGAGTTTAGTATTGGGGAAGTAATTCCCTCCCCATATCGATTCTGCGGACATGACAAATGTAGACACCATTAATAATGCTGTAACACTCGCTATCCGTAACTTATTAAACATAGCTATCTCTCGCTTGTTTGCTGCTAAATGCATAATTTTTTTTGAAACACTTAAACTAAAAATTAAAAAGCACGGATTACTATAAAGTCGTCCCCGCTTTACGCTGCTCAGTAGTCGCCTGTTAAGGTTTGGATAATTTTCTAGATCTGTGCAGTGAGACATCTATCGTCACTGGCGTAGGACAATTAACCACCTGAGGCGAGTTCAAATTCTCAAAGTTGTAATCATTACTGCCAATCTTGGCTGGAGACGCCCCGGGCCATTCGTGGATTTTTACCTTACCTTCATCCCTCAGTGCTTTGAGCTCGTCCAAGCCTTTAACCACAAACACTTCATCGGCAGTCACAACTTCACTGTTCCAATGGGCAAATCCAATATGCCACAGGGGGCTATATTTGGCTTCTGGCATAAAGTACGAAGGCAGTCCAATTTGGCCACCTAGTGGACCCCCACCCGACAATTGCATGGATAAATCCACCCCTGCCGCTGCAGAGTTCACATCGCTCGGCGGGTAGCTGTCGTTAAGAGGCGCTGGGGGTAGCCACTGTATTAACGGCACAGCAACTTGCGCTAAAAATTCATGCTTAGGTACATAAATAATGCCCATAGCGTTAGCGGGTCCCGCAGGATAGGAGTCGACCACGATATAATAAGGAATATAGTCAGCGCGGAACGTCCATGACTTATGTAATTTCATCCGCACATAAGGTTCAGCTGTATCGACATTTATTTCAACTGCATGTCCGGTATCGCCCCCCCACGTTTCACCGTTATACATACACGATGTATTAGGCGGATCATCCGGGAAAGTACCTTCCACTGTTGGGTCACAGTTAACATCAACTCTTAGTTGTTCCCAACCTTCGCTGCCCCAGTTGATAAAGAATGTATTTACAATGACATCTTTGCCATCCATTGTGACGCGGCGCAGTGGCGAGTAGGTATTGTCTGCGCTTTGGGCAGGAATATTGGGATCATTTTGGTCGACAAAATTTGGATGAACACGGGTAACCGGATTGGGTAAATCACCAAAGAAAGTAAAGGTATCAGTGGATCCATCATAGCTTGCTTCAGAAGTGGCGGCCTCGGGTGTGCCCACTAGAGCCCCCGCCCAGGCAACACCGTATTGTGTGGCCAAATCCCGATTGGAAATGTCATGTAAAACAAAGAACACTTCTCGCTCGACACCCTGAGCATCAATATTAATCCCGCGACGTAGTGGTATTTTACCCACCGCTCTTTCATCTTCAGTAGGATTTAAGGCATCGCCGATTTCCATATCCAACATATTAATTTCTTCGATTTCCATACCTTTTAGCCAAATTTCCAGTGCCTGATCATCCAGATCGGGGCCGTATTGACCTACCGCGTCACCAGTACGAAATGTGGGCAACGCATGAGTATCCACATAACCCACTCCGTCCCACGATGGGATGGGTGATGGCATGACTAATGTTTGCCCTGGATTTTCAATGTCCCAGCGCAATAGCATAGCGTGATCTTCATGCTGGGTATTATGGCAATGCTCCATAAAAGTACCGGCAAATTCACGGAAGCGTAAGGCAATTTCTACCATATCCCCGCTATCAGGCTGCGGGCCTAAGCGGTAAACGTCTTTACGAGCATATTTTTCCCAGGGTGGTGGCTCTTTGCCATCGCGGCGCAGAATAATCCCCTCTTCAAAGTGGATATGAATCGGGTGGCTCCAGGTGCCGCTATTAAGTAAACGCCATACTTCCAAACCACCAGAATTTTTTTCCGGCGCGGCGGATAAGCGTCTTGGATCCATGTTGAAGCCTTTGCCACCGTCGGTTTCTATAACCCAGGGGGTTTCATCGGTAGCTTGACGTTCAAATTCGAAGGTACGGTGTAATGCCTTGCCCAATTCGTCTTCAGTAGGGCGACGCAGAGGGATCATTTTTTTCTTGCCTTCCACATAGTCAGCAGGATCCAGGCTCTTATCCTGACCGGTATACTCTACTATACGAAATTCCATAAAACGCCCTACAACCGGATCAGCACTCCATCTATCGGCGATAGCGTCGTTATCGTCATCAATGGTTTGCGCTTTGTACGCACCATTTATGATATCTTTGACAGGGATAATTTTATCGGTACCCAGACCCGTTTTATGCTGTAGCATATTGACTAGATATAACCTGTCACCTTCTTTAAACTTACTAAAATCAACCACGATATCGTAACGTTCTGCGACACCCAGAGTCGGCATTTCGCCATTTTCCATCAACACAGAATGTTCCATGATGTTTCCATCATTGGCCACCATATGAAACTCGGCAGCGACACCGCTTTGATTAACCAAGGCAAGTTTAAAGTAACGGGACACCGAGCCGTTAAGTATTCTAAAACGATAACGACGTGCGCGAACTTCCATATACGGCTTATATAACCAGTTTACTGTCATAACATCGCCGATAAAGCCTATTTGGTTAAAGGGGTTAAACCAAAGTTGCCCACTTTTATCCCAGGCTTTTTCTGCCAATAGTAAATTGACATCATAGTCTCGATTACCCCAATCCAGGGCAGAGCCAGATGGTAGGCGAAGGTTTACGCCGTCTTCGATTGACTCATTACCACGATCGACCGCGCTGTAGTAATTCATCATGGCCACATTGCCTTTGTAGACATTTTGCGCGGTAAAATCGAGCATATGATCATGAAACCAATGCGTACTCATGGTTTCACGCCAATCACCAGCTAATTTGGTGATCCCGCCATTACCATCTGGAGAGCCCGCGCGGGGATCTTTGGCATCAGTATTAATACTGTCATGCCCGGCCAGGGTCACTGGCCATCTATAATCATAAAATTGCCCAGGAAAGAAAAAAGCATTAGCAAAACCATCACTTTCGGCAGGGTTATGGCCATTATGCTCATGGGTGGTGATGGTGTGCAGACCGAATCCTCGGTTGGCCGATACATCTACCGGTAAGGCATTATGGTGACGCATAAGCACCGGCTCGCCATAACGCACTTTTAGCAATTTGGGGGGGAAAGTGCCGTCAAAGGTCCAAAGTGACTCCTGTTTCTGCACCGGTAGACTGGGATGAAGCTTAACTTGTAAACCACTGGTCGTGCCCGCAAATCCAGTCATACCGGCGGTATTATGGTACAAACCACCCGGAGCAAACTCACCCACACGATAAGCATGTGTTTGCTTATCGTCCCGTAATCCGGCATTTGTGCGTGCGCCTGTTTGGGCGGTATTGAAATAGGTTTTCGGCGCGAACTCCTCCCAGCGCTGATGGGCCCAGCCCTCACCAGGGGGGCGACCTTCAATAGGCGGCGTATCCAAATCACGGCCAATAAATGATTCTATTAATGCTTGCCAGGGGTTGCTGCCAACTGTATTCGCCCAACGCGTGGGTGCCGGGTAAATATCCTGTTTTAGGAAGGTATCCAAAGCAGCGGAATCTGGCATACTTGCCGCATCTGCTGGTATCGGTAGTGACAAGGCTGTTTCAGGATCAACATTTACGTCAGCCAGTGATGAGGTGCCAAATTCTTCAAAACGTAAAAACTGCTGGGTAAAAGGCAGCGCGCCAAATAATGGACTGGGCGCACCATTAGAAGGTACGTCAAAACGTTTATTGTCCTCCTGCTCATCCTTACCTCGGACGTTATTCACAGTGACATCTTCTTTTGAATCAGTAGCACCACCATCAAAAGCGCCTTGCATAGACGGAATAATATCTTTGGCTAATGCACCCATATTGACTTCCCTCAAGCCAGACATATCGTCTGCGTCTTCAGGACTAACAGACGTGGGTACTGGTGTGGGTACTGGTGTGGGTACTGGTGTGGGTACTGGATTCGGGTCACCGCCACAACCAAACATGCTGAAGACTAATAATGCAGTACTAAATCGCACAAGTAGTTTTAACATTTTTTTCAGAGGTAAACAGGATTTATAGAATATAAACATATGAACCTATCTTTTCATTTACGGCATTAAAATAGGGCTTATCCGGTATAAAAACAGGCTAGCAATTATGACATTACTAAATAAGCCAATAAACAGAGCGTTTTTAATGGTTCTTTCACAGGTGCTGTTAAACCCAAGATATTGCCTTTTTATCTATTATATTTTTTCATATTAGATCGTAACAAGTTGGCACCAAATGCATACTAGACAATAGTATGGGTGTGGCATTTTAAGAGGAAAGACAATGACAACTGCACTATTTAAAGAGGAAAAATAATGATTTATGTGGACACGTTAGAGAGAAAAACTTAGTACTGTCTATTCATGCTAATGTTCAGCACCAATGACACCTCTAATCTTCTATTACCCCTGGTCTGTTGTATTGAGGCAGTCCAAAGGTGCCCTATGTTTCAGAATCAGACTAACTGAATCTGCAGCATTGTTGGCTGCTCTCATTCCCCTTTATCGCCAATTGTTGTAACAATCCATGTTAGTAATTGATCCCTCAACAATAATTTAAACGGCCTTAATTGCAGGGGTAAACTGGAATTATTAACTAAATAGTAACGCCCAGTTGAAACCTGTAAACCCCACAAACAACATATGCGCACCGGTATGGCTATTACACAGTATGGTTTATCTATTGGCATTAGACATGTCGACAATCAGTTTTTTTACGCTTAAAGCGGTCGGTAAACTGACTCACGAGGTTTATCTGATCATAACACCCATGCTCGATTCAGCCCTTAGTGAGGTCAAAGAGCCAAACGTCAATGCAATCATTGATTGCATTGAGCTGCAAGGGTGGGAAGAGCGGCTTGGGATGGCTTAAAACTGGGGCAAAAAAGTGGTAATTTACGGCAACAAAGGCTGACAAGAGATAACGGCAGTGGTGTGTGCCTGGTTTATCTCCTATTTTATCGACAAACAAAGTGCGTTGGACTGGTTAATCCACTGAGGGTACCCCCAGTTAATTTAACTCAACCAGATAATGGTATTTATCTGAGCGGCAACGACTAATGCGATATTCCATGGCCTTGTTATCCAAAGAGCGGGCGATGCGGGTCACTTCCAGCAGCGGTTGGCCAATTTTAATACCCAGTAACTCTGCATCCTTCTGGGTGGCCAAATCAGCTTTGATACTGTCATTAATTTTATGCACGGTCAGGTTAAAATTAGTTTGGTAAAAATGATACAGGGTATGGGGCACCTCAGGTTCGTCGAGTAAAGTTTTAAACAGCTTATAGGGTAAATAAATAGTCTCGGCAATACAAAACTCGTTATTTAAAATCCGCCTGCGCGACAAAACGATGACTTTATCTTTAACTTTTATTTCCAGGGCGTCAGCTACTTGCTTATTGGCGACTTGAATTTGGATGGAGATTAATTCTGCTTTAGGCAGTTCAGGGCTTTTACCATCGGCAATCAAAGGATAGAAACGGTACAGGCCGTGGTGTCCTGTATGCTCAGAAACAAATGTGCCTATACCCTGACGACGGGTAAGAACTTTAGTACTGGTTAAGCTATTGAGGGCTTTACGCACCGTTCCCTGGCTTACGCCAAGTTCATTAGCCAATTGAAACTCATTAGGTAGCATATCCCCTGGCCGCCAGCGTTGCTCGACGATTAACTGGGTGACGTACTCTTCCACTTGTTTATAAAGTGGCTGGAAGGCTAATCCGGGGCGACTAAGTTTATTGTCGAAGCGATTTTCATTCATATACGGCAAATAGTGGTCACAAAACATAAGAGTAATCTTAATTTGATGTCTTATACAAGATAATATGGATTTGTTTACCTAAAGTTGGATCCTGATCCATTTCTGACCAGGCTGAAAAATGGATCAGAAACAGCTATTTCAAAGCAATATTTCACATTATTTTTTAAGCATTAAGTGTACTACTTGGCTCGTAAATACACCCTGGCGCATCTTATCGTTGACAATAAATTAACACTACTATAACTTATGTCTTATATAAGATCGTCTTTACCAAGTTTATGCCCGTCGTTACGCTTATGATTTGGCTAACCGGTCATTACCACCAGTGAGAAAGAGCCATGTCAGCATTTAATGTCACCGCCCCAGATTGGAATAACATTAGCCAAGCCAGCATAACCGGCGAAGCAATGAAAATAAAAGACAACAGCATATGTGTACCTACCTCTTTGGGTGATTTACAGGTTTCGTTTCATTCTTTTGGCGTACGCTTACGCATGGGTGACAGTCAACAACCTGATTATGGTCTGTTGCTGACTTCCCCCGCTAATATTCCCGGCGATATCGTTCGCACTGAGCAGCAAACCATCTTAATTGCCGGTAATAGCAAACTGATCATAGAACACAACCCCTTTACCTTTACGTTATGCAAAAACAATAAAACCGTGCAGCAGTCTGCTACCGATGGACACTTTGTGCGCCGTTACCGTTTACCCCCGCTGGCAAAAGTAGACGAAGGTTGGCTGCTAAGTCTGGAGCTTGCCACTGAAGAAGCAGTTTATGGTTTGGGTGAAAAATGGGGCAGCCTAAATAAACGTGGTCAACTGGTGCGCTCATACAACCACGATGCCTTAGGGGTTAACGCCGAAATCTCTTACAAAAACACACCTTTTTGTTGGAGCCCAAGTGGTTGGGGTGTCTTTGTGCATACCCCTGCGCCAGTTACCCACGCAGTCGGCTATGCAACCTGGTCTCAACGCGCCTATGGCCTGTTGATTGAAGATGAAACCTTAGACATTTTTTTACTACACGGTGATGATGGCCAGGCCATGATCAACACCTATACCGAATTAACCGGTAAAGCTCCCACCCCACCCATCTGGAGCCTTGGCGTCATTTTATCCAAAGCCTATTACAAAGATGTGCCTGAGTTATTGGCCACAGCCAAAGCTGTGCGCGACCATCATATGCCCTGCGACGTGATCACCCTTGACGGGCGGGCGTGGCAAGACACCGATACCCGTTTTGCCTTTGAATGGGATCCTAAGCGTTTTGATGATCCTGCGGCAGTTATCAATAAACTCAAAGCGGATAATTTTAAAGTGTGTATTTGGGAGTACCCCTTGGTCTCGGTTCAGCATCCGTTATTTGCTGAAATGGCCAAAAAAGGCTGGTTACTCAAAGACAAACGCACTGGCCAAGCCTATCAGTATCAATGGGATATGAGCGCCTTTGCCGAGGTGCTTACGCCGCTGCCTGAATCTGGTATTGTGGATTTCACCCACCCTGATGCCTATCAGTTTTGGTTAGAATCGCACAAACCGCTGTTTGATTTGGGAGTCGATATGATCAAAGCCGACTTTGGTGAGCAAGTAGAAGATGACAACATGCTTGCCCACAGCGGTGATTCAGGCAAGCGTTTACATAACGTATATAGTTTTTTATACAACAAATGTGTATACGAAGCGGCGCAAAAATATGCCAAAAATGGTCCTTTTTTGTTTAGCCGTTCAGCCTGGACCGGCTCACAACGTTTTCCCAGTCAATGGGGCGGCGATCCACAAGCCGATTGGGGCGGCCTGGGGGCGAGTATTCGCGGGGCGTTATCCTGGGGCATGTCGGGGGCACCCTTTTTTGCCACTGACGTGGGCGGTTTTTATAAAGACACCCGGGACCAGGAGCTATTTATCCGCTGGTCTCAGGCGGCCGTATTTAGCGCCCATATGCGTTTGCACGGTATTGGCCAGCGTGAGCCCTGGAGTTACGGAATAGAGGCCGAAGAAGCGGTAAATCAGGCGCTGGTTCTGCGCTACCGTTTATTGCCTTACATTTATAATGCGATGCAACAGGCTACCCGCAACGGCACACCACTGATGCGGGCTATGGCTTTGGCATTCCCGCGGGATCGTTTGGCTGGGGCCTTCGAACTGCAATTTATGTTTGGTGACCACATGTTGGTAGTGCCCTGTCTACAACCAGGGGGGGAAGTCGAATTTTATTTACCGGAAGGTCAATGGCAGCGCTTTCCCAGCGAACAAACCTATCAGGGTGGTAAAAGCTATACCTTAACCCTTAGTTTACAGGAGATGGCGGTCTTTGTGCCTAAAGGCGCACATATTCCTGTCGGGCCAGATATAGAGCACACCGAACAACTCACTGATCAGCAACCGAAAATTAGTCACTACTGGCCTGCCAAGGGCCAGTAAACTGCCGGAGAATACCCATGAAAAATGTTATTCGCCAAGGGCTCTTGGCGCTAAATCGACCACTATCTAAGATCAATTATGCTCTTAGCTGGGTGGGGAAAAACCTGGCCGGTGTACTGCTTAGTGCCATGTTGATCATGATCCTGGCACAGGTATTTTATCGATATGTGTTAAACGACTCATTAGCCTGGACCGAAGAACTCGCCAAGTTCCTGATGGTATGGGTTGCCTGTTTAGTGGCACCTTGGGCCTACCGTGAAAATTTGAACGTGTCGATCCAAATGTTTGCCGAAGCTTTACCAGAAGGATTGCGCCGCATGACGGAGATCATCATTACCCTGTTAGTTATTGTTATCAGCACTGTGTTTTTCAAACAGAGTTTATCTTTCTGGCAAGGGGGACTGGATATCTACGCTTCATCGATGCCCGTTAAACTGGCTTATTTCTACGCTTGTGCCCCCTTTATGTTCGCTACTTTGGTGCTGGTGGGTATGGAAAATCTGATTAACCAACTTTGCCTGCGTAAGCACCTCACGGTGCAAACCATTACCCCATTAGGGGGTAAATAATATGTCATTAAGTTATTTTTGGGTTTTTATTTTACTGTTAACTGCCGGCACACCTGTCGTGTTTGCCTTATTAATTGGCCCTGGTGTGAGCTTGATGCTGGACGGCAATGAGGTGTTTTTCTCCGCCTTGTTAACACGGCTTTACTCCGGCATGAACTCGTTTCCGTTGATGGCAGTGCCCTTTTTCATTTTAGCCGGGGAGCTAATGAATCAAGGTGGTATCACCCAGGCGATCGTGCGTTTTAGCCAAACCTTGATTGGCCATTACCGTGGTGGCCTGGCGCAAGTCAATATCCTGTCGTCTGTATTGTTTGCAGGGTTGTCAGGCTCGGCGGTAGCAGATACCTCGGCCTTAGGTAAAATGCTTATTCCTGCTATGGAGCAAAACGGTTATAGCCGCCGCTTTGCTGCTGCGGTCACTGCGGCATCGTCGGTAATTGGGCCGATCATTCCACCCTCGGGGATCATGATTTTATACGCCTTCATCATGAACGTGTCTGTTGCTGGGATGTTTTTAGCCGGCATTGCTCCAGGTTTATTGATATGTGTCGGCTTGATGCTCGTCACCAATCATATTTCTAAAAAGCGTAATTACCCCGTGGCCAATCAAAAGGCTACCTGGCATGAACGTGGCAGTGCATTAAAAAGCTCGTTTCTGCCCCTACTCACCCCCATTATATTACTCGGCGGCATTGTGCTGGGCGTGTTTACTCCTACCGAAGCCGCAGCGGTAGCCGCAGGTTATGCACTGATCATCACCCTATTTGTGACCAATACCCTGAAGTTCTCCAGGCTACCGGAAATATTAGTCAATGCCGCTGTACAATCTGGCACTATCTTATTGCTGGTAGGCTCAGCGGTAACCTTTGCGTGGATCATCACCGTATCAGGCATGGCCGATATGTTGGCCGAGCAAATTATTGGCATAACTGACAACGTCCTGCTATTGCTATTGATCATCAATTTGTTCTTATTTGCCATTGGCATGTTCTTAGATGCTGGCCCTGCCATATTGATTTTGGGACCAGTACTGGCACCAATATTTATTAGTCTTGGTATCGATCCCCTGCACTTCTCTGTCATCATGTGTGTTAATTTAACCGTTGGCTTAGCCACTCCGCCCATGGGTTTAGTGTTATTTGTGGCCGCATCTGTATCCGGTGAAAAAACCGAAAATATCGCTTATGAAATGCTGCCGTTTTTAGCTGTTGAAGCCGTGGTGATTTTTATCATCACCTATTTCCCTGCGGTCACCATGACCCTGCCTCGTTTATTTGGGTTTGCCTGATATGAATACAAAACGCATCGTATTACTGATTGTTTACGCTCTTATTGCTAGCGCCAGTGCCTTGGGTATTTTTCGCTCTAGCTTCACCCAAGCCGAATTTACCATTAAAGCGGCTATTCAAGCCTCGACTCAAGATGAAGATTACGTGGGCTTGCTGGCGTTCAAAGATTACGTGGAAAAGGCCAGTAATGGCCGAATACAAGTGCAGTTGTATGCTTCCGGGCAGTTTTGTGGGGGCGTACCTGAATGTATTGGCAATCTGCAAAAAGGGGTATTGGAAATGTTCCCCACCACAGCAGGTGGCACAGGAAACTTTTTCGCACCCGCTCAGGTGCTTGACTTACCCTATGTATTTGACAACGATAAGCAAGTCCAGTGCGTACTCGATGGCCCTATTTTAGCCAAAATGCGTGATACCGTATTAAACCAGAACCTGCATATACGTTTAATGGGTGTCACCAATACCGGTGGCTGGCGTAACTTTGCCACCACCAGCAAACCCATTCACCATCCACGGGATTTAGTAGGGCAGAAAATCCGCACTACGCCCGCCAAAATTCAACAAGAGTTGGTAAGCCAGTTAGGTGCCAATGCGACACCTGTTTCCTGGGCGGAGTTATACACTGCATTGGCCACAGGTGTGGTAGAGGGCAGTAAAAACGGCATTCAAGATATTATCGGCGCCAAATTAGAAGAACATTTAAAGTACATAGTGCTTGATGGCCACTCCTATATGGCAGCACTATGGTGGTTTTCGGAGCCGGTTTGGCAATCCCTGCCAGGTGACATTCAGCTAATAATAGAACAAGGTTTTGTGAAACAACAAAAAGCAGCCAATGATTTGGTTTTCAACCAGGAAGCCAATTCATATAAACTATTCGAACAAGCTGGTGGCACAGTTTATCGCCCTACCCCTGAGGAAAAACAAGCCTTTAAAGACGCCGCTAAAAATATTCGCAACTGGTTTAAAGATAACTACGGTAGCGATTGGCTGAATTTATTAGAAAATTCGGTTGCCCAATGCGACGCAACAATGCCTTAGTTTTGTTATAAAATGTATCAACAATTATTGTAGTTTTTATTCTGCCTGATCCTTTTACACAGGATCAGGCTACATTTCTTTTAGCTAAAAGCTATTCACTTTTCATCCGATCTTCATCTCTTAACAATAGCCTGAAATACTTTTAACAAAAATATTGCAATTTGTTAACTTTACGGTTAAATTTTACCTGTCTTTTGTCTTATATAAGATAGAAAATATACGACTCGAGATATTTAAAGGTTGCAGCGATGACCCAATTACTTTTGCAGTCAAACTAAAAATTCAATAAAAATTGGTAGCTTACACCGCCAACGTATTGCAACAGTGTAATACACGTTGTTAAGACTACCCCCCTAATTAGATCGCGGAGAACACCATGTTACTTAAACTGAGCACACTACATACAGGGATCACTCGTGCCTTAGCACTTGGCACGTGTATGACAATTGGCTTTGCAGCCAGCGCACAAGAAACAGCGCCTGTTAAAGACAAAGGTTTAATGGAAAAGATTACCGTTACCTCACAAAAACGCGTTGAGAACCTTAACGAAGTGCCAGTAGCGGTATCGGTATTACGTGAAGATCAAATCAACGCTGCATTTTCGGCCAACATTGAAGGACTGCAAGCGTTAGTCCCATCGGTAAGCTTTCGTAAAGGTAACACCAACCGTAATTCTGCCATTACCATACGTGGTATCGGTACTATCTCATTCAGTGTCGCCGCCGAGCCAAGTGTATCAACAGTGGTAGACGGCGTAGTATTAGGTCGCTCCGGCCAAGCTTTTGTGGACTTATACGACCTAGAACGCATCGAAGTATTACGCGGCCCACAGGGGACTTTATTTGGTAAGAACGCCTCCGCTGGGGTGGTCAATATTACCACCAAACGCCCATCAGACGTATTTGAAGGCGCGGTTGAGGCAACCTTATTCCAAGATAATGAATATCGTTTAAAAACCAGTGTTAGCGGGTCACTTAACGACAACGTCAATGGCAGTTTGACTGTGCTTAAATCTCAATTTGACGGCTACATTAACAATGTTTATAACAATGAACAGACTAATGGCTACGACAAACAGGGCATACGCGGCATGCTCGATATTGAAGCCGCAGGCGATACCGATATTCTGTTTATTTTTGAAAACGTCACGTCCGATGATAGCTGTTGTGCAGATTTAGAGCTGACCCCCAGTGGCCGACATATTTCCCAAGCGTCACCTGATAGCACAGGAGCAGGTGACTTGGATTTAGAACAACGGCAAATCGACCATGATTTTGAAACCCGTACCCTGGATGAAACCACGGCTTTCTCAGTACAGGTTGATAAAATGATTGGTGATCATGAATTTACGTCAATCACCGCTCATCGCAGCTGGGACAATACCGAGTTTCGTGAGGGTGATTTTACGTCTACGACTGGTTCTATTCCCTTTGCCGTTAATTTCGGAAACGTAAATGATGGTGGTGTTGCATTTCAACTCCACGATATTGGTGAACAAAACTGGAAACAAACCTCACAGGAATTTCGTATTGCTTCCCCCATTGGTGGTGATTTAGATTACCAAGTAGGTGCATTCTGGTGGACCCAAAAATCAGAACGTAACTTCACCCGTGATGCCAGTTGTCAAAATAATGGTGGGCAGTTCCCAGCGGCTATTTCAGGTTATTTGACTGACACCTCAGGTATTGCAAACCCGACAGACGATCAAGTAAACCAGTTTATTAGCGATGAAAACCTTAACTGTAACGCCAATGATATAGTTGGGGCGACCGCTTTTATGCGTACTCAATTTGATAACTGGGCTGTGTTTGCTGATGGTAAATACCACATTAGTGACGACTTACGTTTACTGTTCGGTATTCGCTATACGGATGACGAAGTTAGCTACTCACACAACCGAAGCAGTAATGATCAATACAAACGCACAGGGGTTGGCGTTCGCAGTTTTGACACCGATTATGAAGGTAAAACAGATGAAACTAACATCTCAGGTAAGTTAGGTCTTCAATATGACTTAACCGACAACAGCATGACCTATTTTACCTTCTCACAAGGTTATAAAGGCCCGGCATTTAACGTCTTCTACAACATGGCCGACACCGATACTCTGCCTATCGGCAAAGAGACCTCTGATGCATACGAGCTGGGTTATAAATATGCTAACAATGATTTAATCTTCAACGCAGCCGTATTTAGAACTGAAATTGATGGCTTCCAGGCGAATAACTCTGAGCTACTCGATAGCGTTACGATCACACGTTTAACCAACGCCGGTTCAGTGATAACTCAAGGGATCGAGTTTGATTTGATGTGGCAAGCAACCGATAGCTTAACCTTAACCGGTGGTTTGTCTAAAGTGGATGCCGAAGTTGATCAATTTCGTTGCCCGGATGGAACAAACAATTGTGAAGGTAGCTCAGGGGCTGACTTACCCTTCTCGCCTGATCTTAAATATTCTGTGACCGGTGAATACTTCTGGGAGCTGGATAACATGAACGTTATCTTAAACAGTTCTTATGTGTATACCGACGAGATGTACGCTGGCGCACCGGGGGGGACAGCAACGGCCGTAGATTTGTTACCTGATTACGCGATCTTAAATGCAAGTTTGGCATTCTCCTTTGATGACGACGCCTACCGTATCAGCCTAATTGGTAAAAACCTTACGGATAAGAGCTTTGTAACGACCTATAGTGGTGATGGCTTTCGTTATCAAATCCCCCGCGACGCAGACCGTTACTTCGGTGTGCAGTTAAGAGCGAAATTCTAACTATTTATAGTCTTTATGTGTATTTATAGGGTGCCTTTTAGGCGCCCTTTTTTTACTTTCATGCCGCTGAATTTGACTCAGGCTGGGCTAGTAGCAATCGGTGTGATTGGGTAAACACATCGCGTACAAAGATAATAATTTGGCATTAAAAACGCTCCCTTACATTTTTCACTTTGCGATCACCATGACCTTGGGGTGAATTGTATTTTTATTTGATCACCACTTAGAGCACAGCGTTAATAATTTTTAAAATAGGATCACTTTAGATGTACTTACTCTGTTAGCCCTGTGACCTCGGTGGTAAATTATTTTTTTTGTCATACCATAGAGTGTATAGCCCGCTCTGAATAATCTGCATAGGCATGTTTATTTTTGCTGTTTAATACCAATCCACCTTAATATTTACTCATTCAGCGATCGATAATATTTGTTTAGCCGGGGGTGCGAATTATCCTGGTCTATTGATCAAGCCTAAGCAAATTTAGCATCGCCCTTCGGGAAGGTCTGGCAAGCTCCCTAGCTGCATTGTATTTTGCGCATCCCTGCGCTCGACCCTTTTAGGGCCCTCTTTGGAACAAATCACAACAGCTTCAGCTGGCCTGCGAAGCAGGTGAACCACATTGATGGAGGTAAATAAAAAGCATTCCCGACGTTTTTGTAACGTCTATAAAGGCAACCAGCATTCCTTCGACGTTACGTTTTGCTATGAAACTTACCAGCACCTTGTGAGTTGATCGCATATCAAGGTGCAATGGTATAATTTGTGCGTTCAATACCGAAAAATATCGAACAAATATAAAACAATCTTTTAATTCCATTTGCTGCTAGGATAAGTTTATTTATAATCAGCTTTTATTCATCAGGCAAACGAGCAGATAAGCAGATAAAATTCTAATATTAAGCTTAACATTGTGCTCTTCGCGGGGTTTATACCTTGAGTTGGTGGCATACAAACTGTCGTGGTATTACGACCTTTTTACTTTTTATTGATGACCTATTAGTAAATTATGAAATTTCACATCCAAAAGCATTTAGATTCGTTCTTGGTTAAAGAGCGAGTGCCAACCGAATACAAAAAATTAGCCATGAGTTGTGAATCACAACTTGATGACACCTGCACTTTAATTACCTTTCCTCACGATAGAAAAAATTTGGTGAAAAGTAGTTTAGTACACAAAGCGCTAAGCAAACTGGGGGAAGTGTCAGATGCCAGCCTGGTAGTGATTGGTGGATGTTTTACCGCTGAGTCTATTGCGCTATTAAATGAAGTGGATGCGGTTATTTTATCCCTTTTTGAAGGACACCGATCGGACGCTAACCAAGGTAATTCCCACACCAATGATGATTAAGCCATGATCTTTTGATTCAACGTGACGTTTACTAAGCGACTGCATTTTACAGTCGCTTTTTTGTTATCCCTGTGTGCAAATATGTCTCGGTAGGCATTAACCGCAGCAGTTTTTTTTAGGTTTTATTTCTGTTTTTAGCATTATTATGGACTCTTTTACAATTTTCAGTGATGACTGCACGATCACCAGCGCAATAATCGTTGCTATCACTAAATCCGGGATCGCTGAGTCAAGCCACACCACCAGAGCGGCAGATAAAATTACACCAACGTTAGCAATCATGTCGTTACGGGAACAAATCCAACTGGCCCGCATGTTAATGTCTCCCGAACGATAACGTGACAGCAAAATAAAACAGAATAAATTTACTGCCAATGCTAACAGTGATATCCACAACATCACCTCAGTTTGCGGCTCGCTGCCACGAAGTAAGCGCAGCACCACTTCAAGCATAATGAATCC
>JBKEFM010000090.1:0-16821 GCA_046709505.1 Paraglaciecola sp.
CCCTGCATGCTGCATAACGTTCAAGTGCGCAGGGATGGTAAACAAAGGCAGGCACCTTGCTACCTAAGCGTTGATGGCTCGTTCAATAACCGCTCTGGGGGAGTGCCATTAACATGCATAAGAATTATATAGACTTGAACGGCCGCAATGAGCGATCAGGGGACAGTGGGGCGATTAGCTTTTCAATCGTTAAAATACCACTACCCTCCGAAAGCAGATATCTAACAGCGGCGAAAATCGAGCGCCGCCTCAGATAAGTCTGTTTGAATAAAACAGTTCATCATCATAAAAAAAAGCAATATTCAAAATTGGTTTGCACAACAGCGGGAGGCGCTTGTTTTGAATTTTTAATTATGTGATAACAGTTAATTAATAGACGAAAAATCGCCGGCGTTCACTCCCTCAAGGATATAAAAGAGAGGAGAATATGAGGCAACATGTATTTTCATTTTATGAAAAATGACGTTTTATTTTACCTATACTCGCTTGGGCTTATACCAATCATTATAATTAATTGCCGACTCAGCGAGAGTTTAAAGGTTAACCTATCATCAATTCTAGCCTAAAGGAGAAGGTGTTTTACTTTAGGTTATGTCCTCCCAATGCTTAGGTATTTTTTTGCATACTTGCCAGAACATGTGCAATCTCTTACATTGGAAAGAAGTTTAAAACAACGCTCTATATAGGCCTAGGGATAACGTTTATCCTTCCAATACTCAGATGTGAATTGGTTCCCAGTTTAATAGTTGTATAAAGTATTATACTGGTCACCTATTAATATGAACCTCGTTGTTCGCACTTGAGCTCTTACGAATAAAGGCAAAACTGTAGTAATACAGTGACGCAAAACCAGTGCCTTTCATACATTAAAGGTCGAACGGTTACCGAAAGGAGTTGAGTTGTAACGAAGCCCGGCGATTAATACTATACGTACTTCATATACCTCAGCCTCATTATTTTAATTTATCTCATAGTCTGAGATTTAATGGAGCTATTAATATGAGAATTAAATACTTAACTATTCTTGTTACTGCAATTTTATCTACCACCGCACTCGCAGCACCTGGTACGCCAGGAGCCCCTGCTGAGCAGAGAATGTATGGCCAAGCCGCTCCTTTTGATATTAAGGACCTCCCCAACAGTAAGCTAAAGAAACAGCTAGAAGACTTGCCTATAGCGGCGCAAGAAAGAGCCGTGAAATGGCTTAATAGTTTTAGTTTTCCGGCTAATGATATTGCTAACATCAATGTTGATAAACGTGGTGGTGTCTTTTATATGGATACCGAAATTCCTGAGCAAATTACTCAGGCTGATTTAGAGGAAAATCCTCTACAAGTAGGTATAGATCCTGCTGATACATTCATTTTGCATAGCAAACCCGGCGCAGAAAATGTTGTTTATGTGAACTTTGTTGGCTTTAATTTCTCAGGAACAGCATGGAATAACTATACGGGTGTGAGTAATTACGAAGCCAAACCCTATGATAGAGATGGCAACAGTGCCAGTTTTTCTGCTTCAGAGCGTGCGGCTATTGGTGAGATTTGGCATCGTATAGCTGAAGATTTTGCTCCTTTTGATATCGATGTGACAACTGAAGCACCTGCTGCCTTTGGACCTAAGGTTGGGCACATACTGATTACTAGCGGTACAGATGCTAAAGGGGATTTATTGCCTGGTGGTAGTTCATCTGGTGGTATTGCTTATGTAGGTGTTTGGGGACGTTCAGATTTTCCAACCTACCAGCCTGCACTCGTTTATTACGACAATCTTGGTGCGGGTAATCCTACTTATGTAGCTGAAGCAGCATCACATGAATTAGGCCACAACCTTGACTTATCACATGATGGCACAAGTGCCGCAGGTTATTATACCGGTCATGGTTCAGGTGTTACATCTTGGGCACCTATTATGGGAGTCGGCTATTACCAAAACGTTACGCAATGGAGTAACGGTGAATATTTTGATGCAAATAACCCTCAAGATGACTTAAGTATTATTCAGAATAAATTAACGTATCGAAATGATGATCATGGAAATGACGCAGCTTCGGCCTCCGCTTTATTAGTAGATAATAACGGGTTTATTGCCAGTAGTAATCCTGAGTTTGATCCACTAAATGTTAGAAAGGATAATAAAGGTGTAATTGAAAACGCTACTGACACAGATGTTTTCCACTTTTATACTGCTTCTGGTGACATAAGTTTAAATATCAATCCGGCTTGGGATGCATATACTCGCACTAGTAGACGAGGGGCTAATCTCGATATTAAAGCAACACTGTTTGATGACTTAGGCATAGTAATTGTTGATGATGTTTTGAGTGAAACTAATGCGGTTATCTCAATTAATGTAGTTGAAGGTCGTTATTATCTTGCTGTTGAAGGTGTGGGTAATGCTTCAACTCCTTATTCGGATTATGGCAGTTTAAGTCAATATTATATTTCAGGCTCGGTTGTTCCAATAAGTCCAGATACAACACCGCCAAACCCAATACCAACACTAGTTTTTCAAGCAACAAGTCGAACAGCTATTGATATGTCATCGACAGAGTCCTTTGATGATTCGGGCGTTGTTGAGTATCAATTTATTTGCAGCGCTGGTGGCCTTGGCTGTGTAGCAAGTGATTGGCAGCCTGGAACTAATTATGTTGCTGCAGGTTTAGACAATAATACCAACTACAGTTATCAGGTGAAGGCACGAGATGCGGCTGGAAATGAAACCAGTTTATCTGATGTTGTTATTATGACTACTGATGCAAACAATGCTCCAGTGACGTTAGATGATAACCAAGTTATGGTAAATGAAAATACAGCAACAACAATTGATGTATTAATCAACGATACCGATGCTGACGGTGATAGTTTAGTTATCGACAGTCTTTCAGTATCACAACACGGTGATCTAACTATCAATGACAATAAAATTATTTACACGCCTGACTCAACTTATGTTGGTAATGATAGCTTTAGCTATACAGTGAGTGATGGTTACGGCGGGTATTCAACAAGCACCGTAAATCTTACTGTTAATGCTGATACGAATACAGCTCCAACTGCTGTGATTTCAGCCTCCACTACAAGTGGCACAGGTCCGCTCTTGGTGTTATTTGATGCTGCTAGCTCTTTTGATGATGACTCAATAGCTCTCTATTCATGGGGCTTTGGTGATGGTAATACAGCAACGGGTATCTTCGTAGATAATACATATACTGCTGCGGGTAGTTATATTGCAACACTCACAGTGACTGATAATGGAGGGAAAACAAGTTCAACTACAATTGCCATCAGTGTCATTGCCCAAGCGATAGCACCTGCAGCACCTACAGCACTATCAGCAACACTTGTAAAAACAGGTAAAGGTAAAAACAAAGTGATTAGCCGAGCCGAATTGAACTGGGTTGATAATTCAAACAATGAGAAAAACTTTGTTATCGAACGCTGTTTAAAACAGACTACAGGAAAAGGTAAAAAGACTGTCATAACCTGTGATTATAGTGGGTACTCAAACGTTGAAGAAGGTGTTAATAATGTTCAAGTTTCAACTGAGAGTGGTTACATGTATAGAGTAAAAGCAACCAATGATACGGGATCTTCAAATTATACAAATGAAGTGTCAATCTAAAGCTAATAATATACTCTCTATTTAAGCCTCAACACTTTTAGATGTTGAGGCTTTTTTATTGGGGCGATTTATAATATCCAGCATAAATTCAGTTGAGCCGCCGTAAATTCAAAAGATTAGTTAATGCAGTTTTTGCCTGAATAAACGCTATCTGCGAGTCTGATAGTGGTTTGGCTACTCTTGGCATTTTAGGGGGGCAAATAATTTATTCGTAAGTTTGCCCCACTAAATGTACGAATAAGATTCTGATTGTAAACGAATGATATCGAATGCCAAATCAAAAAAACCCGTAAAAGATAATAAAATCAGGGTTTTACGGGGTTTTCGTTCATCTTCGAGTTTGTATTTGGTGGGGCTGGCGGGATATGACACCCATTTAAAGTTGATTTATAGACCTGCAATATACGTAGACTAAAGGCTTAGCAAGTAAAGCATCAAATCGATGTCTTAATTTGTTGTATCTTACATTCGATCTGGCAGTTTGAGATAACAAGCTTTGACCTATTCTGATAAGCCGCTTTGCGCGAGGAACGGACTGTCAGGATTCTTTACATATTTTAGCAATTACCAATGTAAGCGGACGATCAGTATTATCGCGTTGTTTCAAATATTTGAATATGTACTTTAGGTTGTATTCTATTCACCATCTGGCTCCTTTGAGCGTTCAACCGACGTTCAGCTTAATCAATCCGTAATTAAGTTTTGCGCAGAATGAGCGTTTGAATGACAATAATTACGTATGACCGTTGTGCCCTAAAAAGACTTAAATGACAAAATAAGGGAGCCACTACATGTAGTGTCTGGTAAAGCTAAGTGGATAGCCCTTATTAATTCCCACTGCCTAGTTCAGCCACCGTCACGGCTAGAGTAACGGGTTGGCCATCACGACTAACTTCAATTTCCAGCACAGTGCCGGGTTTGGTTTCAGCAATAAAATCCAGGGTTTGGGTGACGCTATCGGAGGCATGGCCATTGATGGCCAGCAGCACGTCTTGGGCACGTATGCCGCCCAAATCAGCTGAACTGCCGGGCGTGACGCTGGTGATCATGATCCCTGAATGACCATAAACTTCTTGCGCCCCCACACCCAATTGCCCTCGGGTGACCTTGCCGTTGGCAACAATTTCATCCATCACTTTTTTCGCCAGCCCATAAGGAATAGCAAAGGACACACCGTCCACTTCTTTAACCCGACGACGGCTGTCCAGCGTCTTAAAGTTGGCGTTATTGATACCGATCAAATACCCATTGCTGTCAACCAAGGCCCCACCTGAATTACCCTCATTGAGCACGGCATCCATTTGGATAAAGTCAAAATAGGCAGCCAGACCATTGCGTCCCACCCGACTGACTACACCCTGGGTGATGGTCTGTCCCAGATTATAGGGATTACCAATGGCCAACACGAGATCACCCACCCGGGTGGCCGGATCTTCAAGCTGGGCAATAACATGCAAGTTGTCTTGCGACACCTTAAGCACGGCTAAATCTGTGTAGGGATCATATCCCACTATCTGCGCCTCAACGCGGCGGCCATCTTGCAAACCCACCAAAATACTATTGGCATTGGCGATCACATGCAGACAGGTAAGGATAAAGCCATCTTCAGTCATGATCACCCCAGATCCCAAGCTGGTGCGCTCCACAGGCTGGCTTTTGTTGTAAATACTGCCACTTTCAATGGACTGGCTGTAAATATTCACCACAGCAGGTCCGGCCGAATTGACCGCATGATTAAAGCTTAGTTTCTCTGCTGTCTGTTGTCTTGAGCTGAAAAAAGACAGGGGAACACCACTGCCTTGTCTAAGATCTGGCACCATAAGCAATATCACTGCCGAGATGATCATACCCACTAAGGCAGCTTTAAATAAAAATGCAAATGTTTGTTTCACGAGACCCGCTAATAAAGGCTTAATTATCAGAGTCTAAGAATAACACTGTAAGATAAAAGTTAATAGCAGCTGGGTGTCCAGACTGCTATTAATTCGTTAGTAGCTAGCGAATAACTAAATACAGGGTAGAAATACCCCGTTTAACGTTAAGCGCAATCACACCTTTGGCTGTTTCCAGTGCGTTACGCAAATCGATAACATTATCGATTTTGTTACGGTTGACCCCTATGATCACGTCACCGTCTTGCAAACCAACCAAGGCTGCCGGCGAACGAGCAGAGAGTTCAGACACGATCACTCCGTCTACGCCCTGTTGGGTTTTGCCGTTAGTTAAGGTTGCCCCTTCCAAAGCAGGATGAATTTCTTTGGCGGCCACCGTACTTGCGGTCGCATCCCCTAACACCACTTGCACTTTCTTACGTTCGCCTTTGCGTAATACCACCAAATCCACTTCGGTACCCGCTCCTTTGCTGCCAATTTTAGCCCGTAGTTCAAGAAAACTGACCACAGGACGGCTATCGATTTCGATGATAATGTCACCAGCTTGTATACCGCCTTTATCCGCCGGTGAGCCTTCAGATACCTCGCTGACAAAAGCGCCGCGACTCACATCCAGGTTCATCGCCTCAGCTAGGCCTGAGTCGACATCCTGGCCCAAAATGCCTAACAAACCACGGCGCACCTCACCAAATTCGATAATTTGATCAACTAGGCTTTTCATCATGTTTGAAGGAATAGCAAAACCAATACCCACATTGCCACCATTGGGGCCAAAGATAGCCGTATTAATACCGACTAACTCACCGTTTAAGCTCACCAGGGCGCCACCTGAGTTACCCCTGTTGATAGCCGCGTCGGTTTGAATGAAATTCTCATACCCCCCGATATTAAGACCAGAGCGGCCCAAAGCACTAACAATACCCGAGGTCACGGTCTGGCTTAAGCCAAATGGATTGCCTATGGCGACCACAAAATCTCCCACACGCACTTTATCTGAGTCGGCAAGGGGCACAGAAACTAAATTTTCAGGTTCAATCTTAAGCAACGCGATGTCACTTTGTTCGTCCACACCCAGCTTTTTGGCTTTCAGTTCACGTCCGTCATTGAGTTTAACCGTAATTTCATCGGCATTTTCCACCACATGATTGTTGGTTACCACATAGCCTTTATCGGCATCAATGATCACCCCGGATCCCAAACCTTTAAAAGGTCTTTCCTGTAATTGCTCACCATTGCCGCCAAAAAAGCGTCTAAACACCTCAGGCACTTGTTGCCTGGACACTTGTGTGCCTTCCACCGAAATAGTGACAATACCCGGTGTGGTTTTTTCCAACATAGGGGCCAGACTGGGAACCAGTTCTTTATCACTTGAAAAAAACGGTAACGCAGCCTGAGCTGAGCCAGCAACAATAATATTTGCCGCCATAACACAGCCCATAACCCAAGAACGGTTGATAACTTTACTCATAGAATGACATCTCCATCAATTGCGACGTTGGCATAAACACAACAAAGACTGGCGGGTTATTCAAAAAGTTCCCCCTCATCATTCAGTTTACGACTTAGCCTGCTGTTCTTTAGCTGTTTTTTCAGTGCCGTTGAACAGGCCCGAACCCTGGTCTGAAAAATCCAGGGGTTGAACATCAGACGTGACTTTATCCCGAGGGATTTTTATATTTTTACCTTGTAAAAATGCCGTAGTGTGCTCACCAAAATAATTAAAATTAACACCCTGGGGGTCACTATTTTTCTTATTTAACTGTTTTTCATAGACATCAAGCTTATCGTTCAATGCTCGGCTGTACTGTTCAAATTGCTCAGCAATTTTACGAGTGTCATCTATATGGACCTGGGATTGCTGGACCATAATATCCCGTAACGTTTGTTCTTTTTGCGTGGCTTGTGATGATGCAGCCTTCCCATCGTAGACATATTTTGCAACAAAAAAGCCAATCACCAGGCCAACCACTAACAACAACACACCTATTAACCAATCCATAACCACTCCAATATTAAGGTCCGCTAAACACACTATTGCATACTAACTGTCTGACACACAGGATTTAGGCATAGCGACTGCACAAAATCAAAATTCTACTGGCGGCTAACAGCGCAAATAAAACAAAGAGTTGATATTATACTCCTGCCAGACATTTATGCGGTCAATAATTTTGTATTCAATGGCCTGACATCGCTGCCGAGCAAAGAACAATGAAATTTACGCTTTATTAGTAAACAGGAAATATATCTTTATTATGTCAGCCTCAACCCCATGGCTAAAATATCAACATGATCTTAAAAGCAGTGATTTTCAGCCTGATTTAGCCCAGGAAAAAGCAGTCAAAGAGCTGCAACGCTTATTTGATAACCTCACAGAACCTGAAAAAGAACCCGGTTGGTGGATAAAGCTACAGTTTGTTTTGGGTCGCAATATCCCCCAAACCAAGATCCAGGGGATTTATTTTTGGGGTGGCGTAGGACGGGGTAAAACGTATCTGGTGGATACGTTCTACGATTGCCTGCCGTTCGAGCGTAAATTGCGCATTCATTTTCACCGTTTTATGCATCGTGTACACGAAGAGTTAAGGGAGCTGGCAGGGCAATCTGACCCCTTGAAAATAATTGCGGCCAATTTTGCCAGGCAATATAGGGTAATCTGTTTCGATGAGTTTTTTGTGTCAGACATCACAGATGCGATGATCCTTGGCACCTTGATGCAGGAACTGTTTGCACGGGATATCGTATTAGTGGCTACCTCTAACATAGTACCTGATGAGCTGTATCACAACGGCTTGCAAAGGGCGCGTTTTATACCTGCTATTGAACTTATCAAGCACCAGACCAACATTGTCAATGTAGACAGCGGTATTGATTATCGTCTTCGTACCCTGGAGCAGGCGGAAATATACCATTATCCTCTGGACACACGGGCGAACCAAAACCTCGAATTGTACTTTAAGCAACTAGCACCCCAAGCCAGCCCCCATAAGGGTAGTATTGGGGTACTTGGCAGAGAGATACCCACTTTAAATTGTGCAGATGGGGTGGTGATGTTTGAATTTAATGCCTTATGTGACGGGCCACGCAGCCAAACAGATTATATGGAAATTAGCCGTTGTTACCATTCGGTATTAATCGCCAACGTGCAGCAGATGGGTCAAAGTATGGACGATATTGCCAGGCGTTTTATCGCCTTGGTGGATGAATTTTATGAACGCAATGTTAAATTGATCATATCAGCACAAGTTCCCATGGCCGAACTTTATACCCAGGGCAACCTGAATTTCGAATTTCGTCGTTGTTTAAGTCGTCTCCAGGAAATGCAATCTCACGACTATCTGGCCAGCCAACATCTGCCGTAAAGATGGGGACACAAAATAGGTTGCTAAAATGAACACAAAGGGTTTTGTACAAACCCGCAGTTTATCGGTAAAATCTGCTGCATAAAAATTTACCGCATTAATTACAGAGAAAATTAAATGGGCAGAAAATTTGAAGTTCGCAAGATATCCATGGCTAAAACAGCCGGTGCCAAAACCAAAGTTTATTCAAAATACGGCAAAGAACTCTATGTCGTTGCCAAAAGTGGCGGGGTTGATCCCCAGGCCAACTTGTCGTTGCGACGACTGATTGAGAAAGCCAAAAAAGATCAGGTGCCAAGCCACGTTATTGACAAAGCACTAGACAAGGCGGCCGGCGGCGCCGGAGAAGACTTTACCCCCGCCCGCTACGAAGGTTTTGGTCCAGGTAGTTGTATGGTCATCGTGGATTGTTTAACCGACAACCCTAATCGTACCATCACAGACGTGCGTAACTGCTTTACTAAAACCAATGCAAAAATTGGGGTTGCAGGTACGGTAGGGCACATGTTTGATCATCAAGCGGTGTTAGCGTTTAACGGTGAAGATGAAGACGCCGTACTGGAATTACTGATGGAAGCAGACGTAGACGTAACAGATGTAGAAAGTGAAGATGGGGTGATCACCGTTTTTGCCCCTCATACAGAATATTTCAAAACCCGAACAGCTCTCACAGAAAACAATCCGGATCTGGAATTTGAAGTGGACGAAATTACCTTTGTGCCGCAAACCGAAACCATCGTTTGTGGCGACGATGTAGAGGTATTCGACAAATTTATGGATATGCTGGAAGATTGCGATGATGTGCAAGATGTTTATCACAATGCCGTGGTAGAACGCCCTGAGTAAGGCCGTTAACCACGGTTTTTTTTCATGCTTTACAACACACCGTCTGCTAACGGTGTGTTGCTATCTAGAGACTGGTAGCTTGTCCTTCCATTACCACAATTTGATCCAGTAAACCCAGCAATAGTTTGGCCCCTGTGCCTGAAGCTATGCCGTCAAACCGTTTTCTACATTTTTTCCTGGTTGGCCGCCTGCCAGATCACTGATAGAGCGGATCACCAGCCAGTCCACATTATTGACAAAACACACTTGTGTCACAGCCGCCGATTCCATTTCTGCCACCTGGGCAGCAAATACTTTACGCAGCCAGTTTTGTTAATCTGCATTATCTAAAAAAACACCGAACCTGTCACCCCATTGCCCCCAATTTTGACAGTAATAGCCTTGCCAGAGGGCATCAAAATAGGACCCACTTGCTCTACCGCCTGGCGTGTTAAAGCAAGTAAACCGGGGGTGGCACTAAAATAAGGTTTGTGCCTGGGGCTGTCCCAACCTTCTTTGATCACCGCCATCTCTTGTGGGTGCATAAAATCAAAGTTTTCATAGGCAGGCGAATGGGGATCGTCTTTACACCTGACTAAAAAAGAAGCCAGGGAACGTTCATAATAATCCGGTAATATATATTTACCCGCCTCATCAGAATCGGACTGAGGGTTGAGGTATACCGATTCATCATGAAAATACCAGCGCTGGGGCACTGCGATATTTTCCGGCGCAAAATCCGCGTTCACCGCACCGGCAATACCCATCATGATCATCCGCTCAATAGGGAAATAATCCAGGGCCATTTGCATGGTCATAGCGGCATTGGGCACACTGACACCTGTGGTAAAAATAACCACAGGCTCACCTTTATAGGTGCCTAGCTGATAACTGACCCCTTTGTACTTTAGCGTTTAGCTGATCTGCGCTTGAGGCTCGTTGGCAAAAGCAGCATCTATGGCTTTTATCTCTGGCTCGTAGGCAGCCACGATGGCTGTCCATTTATTGCTGACGACAAATTCCCGGGGACCAAACTGACTGTCTGCGGCTGCATGGGTGACAAAGGTAAACAGCAATATAAAAATAATAAAGTGTGGACTACGAGTCTTACGTTTATTCATGGATATTCCCTTTAAGGTGCAATAACCCCACAACAGGGCAGCGTTATCCGCCCTCCATGTACTACAGAGGGAATAACTTTTTGTGCTGAACAACCATGATAAAAGCATGCCCCTGCAGAGATGCTATTTACCGATTAGGCGCAGAAATTCATTGCGGGTAGCATCTGAAGAGCGCATTGAACCCAGCATTACCGACGTCACCATGGACGAGTTTTGCTTTTGCACTCCGCGCATCATCATACACATATGCTTGCCTTCCATGATCACCCCCACCCCACTGGCACCGGTAACCTCCTGGATAGCATCGGCAATTTGCTTGGTCAGACCTTCCTGGATCTGCAACCGTCTGGCAAACATATCCACTATACGGGCAAATTTAGATAAACCCAGCACCCGGCCTTTAGGTAAATAGGCAATGTGACACTGACCGATAAAAGGTAGAATGTGATGCTCGCACAAAGAGTAGTATTCAATGTTTTGGATCACCACCATTTCATCTGTGTCGGCTTCAAAAATTGCCCCGTTGACTACCTCATCCAAGGTTTTCTCATAGCCGTCGGTCAAAAATCGCATCGCTTTAGCTGCTCGCTTAGGGGTATCAACTAAGCCATTACGAGATGGGTCTTCACCCAATATCTCAAGGATACCGGCATAGTGTTTGGTTAAATCTTCTGACATGAAATCTGACTCTTAAAATAGATTGAACGACGGGCACTGTGATCAGCTCAAAGGTCGCGACTTAAACCGAGTGCCATTTAATAAAACGAATCATAGCATTTACTTGCACACCGGATAAATGCCTTATGGGATATCTCTGTCACATTTCACTGCTCATATAAATTGACAGGTGCACGACGTTACCATCATAAACGACAGGTATATGGGTAACCGAGAAGATAAAACCACAGATTTAGCTAGGAGTACTAGGGGTATACCCAAAATCATTGAAGTTGCAGCTAGGCGGCAAAAAAACTCAGCCCCATGAGCTTAGATGGTCTAAATACTTCAGGCGATAGAGATGAGTGAAAGCAGCCAACAACGCTGCAGCTCCAAGAGCGACCAGCCTATACCCACGTTATTCTAAAATATATATTTTGCATACACCTGGAGATAAGTAAATTCTTTAGCGCAGGCGACTTTCTATTGTCACCCGCATTTGTTCAATATTTGCATCTATTGCTTCTTTGGCTCGCTGATAGGCATCAGCGCTAAGGGGGCAACCTGGGTTTAACTGAAAGGCCTCAAAGGCCTCATCACTGCGTCTCAGTAACGCTTTTAGTTGTAACTGCACAATATCCATACCGTGACTCTTATTTTTTGTTTAATCTTCATACAGGCCAAGACTAACAAATAAGCCACTGAACGCAAGGTGAATGACATTCCTTTTCGACATTTAACTTTGTCTGTGGGCGATGCATCTCGCCTTAACCCCAAGTTTTCACTACCGCCAGGCAAACAATCGCCAGCAATACCAGTACTGGGCCTTCGTTTAAAAAACGATAGAAGCGCGACGAATGTCTATTTTCATCCCTGGCAAAGGCCTTTAGCAGACGGTACAGGTAAAAGTGATAACCATAGAGCAAGCTCACTAACAGCAGCTTAGTATGTAGCCATTTCGAGGCAACGAACCAGGCTGAGCCATACAGATAAATCAACGTAGCCCCAAAAATAAGGGTGAGCAGCGCAAAAGGCGTCACAAAAAACCACAATCTGCGCTCCATAATTTTAAATTGATCACGCACTGCCTGAATGTCAGTTTCGGCGTGATAAACGAACAACCTGGGCAAATAAAACAATCCGGCCATCCAAGCCACCATAAAAAAAACATGCAAAGCCTTGAGCCATAATATTGTCATCGTTATTCCTGTTTTAAATTAAATTTCGCAGCGGATCATCAGCAGCAGATCATCAATAGCGGGCTTTATGCAGGTAACTGCGCAACACATTCCAGGTGATCACCCCGACTATGTTACCCACCTCGCCTTCATAAACATAGACAGCGCCTTGCCGACTGTTTTGTAACAACTCGTATACTTCGGCTAACGTTGCCTGAAATGACACCCCCTGCATAGAATAAAACACCAGCGCAGATTCGTCTCGCCCCAAACTAATATCGTATTGCACTAACGCATACTGTACATCAATTTCAAAGGTGGAGCGCTGTACCACAGGATGGGTGGGAGCCGTATCCAGAAAGCTCAATATATGGTGTTCCCGGGCGTTCTCAAACAACTTAAACTGTGAGTCCATCACCGCTAATACGCCGGTTTTTTGCAGCGCTTCGATAACCGACGATGTACTGTAGGGTAATTTTTGATAATCCAATTGACGAATAAAAATAGAACGATTACCCAGAAATTGCGTGGAAGTGACATAGGCCGGTACAATCACCAGAATAGCAGGCAAGATCAGCTCCGGGCTGTAAGACAACTCCATCACTGCAGACAGCGCAGCCAAAGGGGCATGCACTACCGCCGTCATCAGACCCGCCATTCCCAGTAAAGCGAAGCTGCCACTGAGTTCTTGCACATTATCCACAACCAAGCCTAGCGGCGCCGCCAATAAAGCACCACTGAGCATGCCTATCACAAAAACCGGCCCCATTATCCCCCCGGGTATGCCCAAACCAATGGCCATAACTGTCAGCAATATCTTGGCACACAGCACCGCCACCAGCAGTACAATATCCTGTTGTTGCAGCACCAAAGAATGGGTGGAAAAGAAATGGGCGCCCAGTGCCTCAGGCAGTAAATACCCCACCAGGGCGGTAACGCTGGCGGCGATAAGCAGACGCTTGACCATGTTAAAGCGTTGGAAAACCCGCATCACCCCCATCAACGAATTATTGAGTACACTGGCCAGGCCGCCAAGCACAATACCAAACACGATCAGATACAAATATATCCAACGGCTAAAGTCGTGAAATTGAATAAAAGAAAGTTCCTGGGTTTCACCGAATACACTGCGGGTTAATACCGTGCCGCATGCTGCAGCAAGCATAATAGGAATAAATATATGGATTTTATATTCGCGAAAAACCACTTCCATTACAAAGATAACCGCGGCAAAAGGGGTATTAAAGGATGCAGATATCCCGGCGGCGATGCCACAACCAGACAGAATGCGGATACTGTTATAAGGCAACTTAAGCCATTGGCCAAAAAAACTGCTACCCGCTGCGCCTAAGTGTACCGAAGGGCCTTCACGCCCCACAGAAAAACCGCTGGCTAAGGCAAACATGCCACCAAAGAACTGGTTGATAGTAGTGCGCAGAGGTATTTGTCCGAAATTCTGCTTAATACGATGGATCACAAAGGGAATACCCATGCGATAATGTTTAAAGCCAGTCAGGTAGGCTACCCCTAAAATAAGCAACACACCCGCCAAAGGTAACCATAAGCGCCCCTGGGCCGTTAACGAGGTAAAGTCATTAACTTCATCCAGATACAACAGCTGCAGCTGTTCGACACCAAGGCGAAATAAAATAATGACCGACGCCGCACATACGCCGCCTATTATCCCTAAAACACACAACTGGATAGAAGTACGGGGGGTAGCAAGCTCTTGTCGAAATGCGCTAAGGGACATATATTAGCAAAGTATAGACGGTGAAAATATTTTTACATCTTAGCACAAGTCTATGTAATATAAGGAATTAGCCTAAAAATTTAGCCATCCTTTATACTCAGCCTGACCGGAATCCAAAAATTCGTGAAATTTTCAGAATTAAAACAACAATTTGGCCCTTTTCAATTGTACGCTGTGTGTTTGTTTGCATTGCTGCTTAGCGCTTACCTGGCCTTTACCCTGGGGCGCAATATAAGCCAGCAAGAGCACCGCCAGATACAGCAACTCAAACAAACTACTGCCAATTTACACACAGAAAATGCGCGCCTGATCAGCAAGGTCAATGTGATGAGTTTAGAGCTTGAGCTGGCTAAAGGCACGGAAGCCAAAACCATTATTGAGCTTGAACGGGGCTTGACCCGAGAGGTTATCTTGCGCAAAGAGCTGGCGTTTTATCAACAAGTTATGGCTCCGGAACTTAATCCGGTCGGGCTGGCAATAGATGGCTTTGCCATAGAAAAAACCCTCAGTGAGGGGTATTACCGTTTTAGGCTGGTGTTAGTGCAACAGGAAAACATCAAAAGCACCTTAAAGGGCAAGGTGGATATCACCCTGCATGGCAGCCAGGATGGTCAACCGACCAGTTACCCCTTATCTAGCCTAATGGAGCAAAGCGATGGGGTTACCTATAATTTCAAATATTTTCAGATGATCGAAGGGGAGTTTCAGCTGCCAAAATATTTTTTACCAGAAAAAGTGGCTATCCATACCGCCATATATAAATACAAACGAAAACTCGGGGAGTTAGACAAAAATTTTGACTGGATATTATCCTCAAGCGAATAGTTGATTAGATTACTCAAGTATTAGATAATGCCTTCGTTCACGTTAGCCAGCAGCAGACAAAGATAAGCTGTGCTAATCTAATCACTCACAATCAAGTTACAGGGGTAAATTATGTCGGTGCAAACCGCAGTACCTATAGAGTTCTCCGACGCCGCAGCCAGAAAAGTGAAGGCATTGGTCGCAGAAGAAGAAAACCCCAATCTGAAGTTACGGGTATATGTAACAGGTGGTGGGTGCTCCGGCTTTCAGTATGGCTTTACTTTTGATGAGAAAATCAACGACGGCGATACCACCATCAATAAAAATGAAGTGACCCTGCTGGTTGACCCGATGAGCTTGCAGTATCTGGTCGGCGGAGAGGTTGACTACTCAGAGGGGCTTGAAGGTTCACGATTTTTGGTAAATAACCCCAATGCCACCACCACATGTGGTTGCGGTTCGTCTTTTACTGTCTGATCCCAGCGGTGACCAGATGTTAGCTAACCGGCATCTGGCATGATCATTCTTTTTAATAATACCCCTGTGTTTTGCCCCGTCGGGTAAGCATTAAACAGGGGAATTTATTGTGTAACCTTACTTACAACACTTAACCCATTCTTAACTTTCAAGCACCACCACCCCGTCACGTGCATATACCTTCCTTAAAGCGACAGCGTTGTTAATGTCTTGAGTATAGAATTCGTTTTTCAGCCCATCCGTTTTTGTCAGTGGGCTGTCTGGTAAGACATTACTCTTGCCACTTGGCTGCTTACACACTAGCTTGCCTGTTAACGGCCAGCCACCTGCTGTTCGCTTTGGTAAGCACGCCAGGACAGGCCAATACCCCATGCGTAAGTCATATTTTCTTGCAACAGCGCACTGGCACGATTGGCACTGCCTTGATAAAGACTCACATTGCCACCCACAAAAACACGGATATTGCGGGTAGCTTCATAGGCTAAACCCAAAGAAACAGTGGTGCCCACATATCCGCCTTTGGCATCGTAAGCGGGCCGCCCTGCGCTGGCAAACTCAGGGTTGACCTGATAAAAATAATCAAGCAGTGCTTCACTGCCCCAGCTGGGTGCAACACTTAGGGTGAGCGCACTGCCCTGGGCCGGCCACGCTGGATGGCGATAAGACAATCGTGGATGAAAAATGTATCCCTGGTGCTTAATATAAGAAAAATCAGTGGCAAAAACGCCCCTGGCTTGTAAATCAAGGGCAAACTTGCCGTCACTGGCAGCGTTATCGTCCCCGGACAGGTTTATTTTGAGTTGCGGGCCGACTTCGAACAGGTAATCAAGATCAGGCATGCCGCTCCTGGCATCATCGTCTGCAGATGATGCATTAAAAGAGGCATTAAGGGACACATCCAGCTCATAGTTCTTTTTATCTAACGCTACCACTCTAGCCACTGCACCATCGCCTATGCGCCAAGTATCACCACGATAAACCCCATAAGGGACAGCCAGAAAGTTGCTGTGCCGACTGCTGCCCCCCGGATACTGGGGCCCGTTAAATACCGCCCCTATACCACCCACTTCCCACAGGGGTTTAAGCGGGCCGGTAGCCCCGTCGGATTCAGCCTGGGCGTACAGCGATGAA
>JBKEFM010000091.1:0-16776 GCA_046709505.1 Paraglaciecola sp.
ATCGCCCAAGGTTGGTAGCAAAAATACGATCATAAGAGGTTGGCGACCCCCCTCGTTGAATATGACCCAAAGCAGTAGAGCGTACTTCAGCATCCAGCCTTTCTTCCAATTGCATCTTTAACACATTACCTATACCTCCCAGGCGCAGGGGATCAGGACTGTCTGCAATTTTTTCTCTGACAATTAACTGGCCACCAATCGGCTTTGCCCCCTCAGCAACCACAACTATTGAATAGTGCTGAGAGCTCATTCTGGTATGACAAGATTTGGCAACTTCATCGATATCATAGGGATATTCAGGTATTAAGATGGTATCTGCCCCACCGGCCATCCCGGCATGCAAAGCAATCCAGCCAGCATAACGGCCCATGGTTTCTAAAATCATAATGCGTTTATGGGATTGTCCTGTTGTGCGTAACCTGTCTAGGGCATCGGTAACGATACTGATCGCGGTATCAAAGCCAAAGGTGCGATCGGTACACATTAGATCGTTATCGATGGTTTTGGGTATGCCGACTATATTCATCCCCAATTTAGTTAGCTCATAACCGATACTCAAGGTGCCATCGCCGCCTATTATCACTAACGCATCCAACCCCAGTTGATCGTAATAAGCCTTTACCGCAGGTGAGTGATCCTTCCCTTCATAAGCAAACGGGTTGGCTCTGTTATGGGTGCCAATTATGGTACCACCTGTCGCTATAATTCCACTGCAATCTTGGTAACTCAGGGGTCTTACCCGTTTTTCGATTAACCCCAGGAAACCATCCTCTATGCCTATTATTTGCGCATTGCAGGTTAGCATCAGGGTTTTGGCTACTGCGCGTATAGCGGCATTGAGCCCGGGACAATCCCCTCCGCCTGTTAACAATCCAACTCGTAAGACTTTATCCATTAACGCCATTTTGACTACTCCATAGTGCTCAGATAGGGAACCTTACGCAAGGTGAGCGCAGTAAGGTATTGTGAAAATTCAGGGGTAAAAGTAAATTATATCCCTTGATAAAGATCAAGAGCTGTGAAGAGCATAAATGTTATTTTCACTTTAATATTCATCAAAACCTAATTTTTGTCTAAATAGCCATATTATCGTTTAGGGTGACCCGCTACTACGGGTGTAAATAAATATAATATTAGCGTTATTTTGTATATAAACTTTACCAACAGCTAAAAGTACGGCTAAAATTTGCGTCAACACCCATTGCCATTTAAACGAATATTATTGGCTCTCAGACAAGGTTCTGGTGCAAGTTATACAAAGACCAACCATTTGTGATCGTTTGCATGATAAATGTTAGCGTCATTGGCGCTTTTTTAGCCAGATGACATCAGATAATGCCAGTGTTTTTACCACTGAATTAGTGTGAAAACAGCTAATATGGCTGACTAAAAAGTTCGGGAGAAAAATTTGAAGACTAAGTTAGATCCGATTGCGGGGTTAACCCGTTCAGACAAAGCGAGTATTTTAGTCGTGGACGACCAATCTATTAATATTCAAATCATCAATCAGATATTGATTGATGATTACCAGGTTTTTTTTGCTCATTCAGGTGATGAAGCGTTGGATTTTTGCACGAAAACGCCACCTGATATGGTGTTGATGGATGTTGTTATGCCAAAAATGGATGGCCTGACAACCTGCCAAATCATGAAACAAACCCCTGGGCTTGACACTATTCCGGTTATTTTTGTTACTGCCTTGCAAAAACAAAATGAGGAAAATGCCTGCTGGGAAGCCGGGGGGATAGACTATCTGATTAAACCCGTGAATCCTGCCACTTTGCTCAATAGGATTAAGGCACACATCACGCTTAAATTTCAGACCGATTTACTTAAAAAAATGGTTTATCTTGATGGTTTAACCGGGGTGTACAACCGTAGATATTTTGACGATTTTTTACAGCAACAGATAGGCCAGGCCAAACGTGCAGATCAGTCGTTGGCAGTGTTGATGGTCGATATAGACTATTTTAAACAGTTCAATGATCAATATGGTCACTTGCATGGGGACGATCAATTAAAAGCCGTCGCCCAATGCCTGGCTGATATATTGTGTCGTCCTATGGATATTGTGGCGCGCCATGGAGGCGAGGAGTTTGCTTGTGTACTGCCTTGCACCGACGCCTTAGGAGCACGTCATATAGCGCAAGAGATGATAGATAGCGTCGAAAGCTTAGGTATCCCCCACAAGTTATCGCCCTATCATAAATTAACGATCAGTGTTGGTCTGGCTATGGTCGATGACGGTGTGAAGTCTGGCGAAGACCTGGTTTTAGCTGCGGACACATGCCTATATAAAGCAAAAAAAACTGGCCGAAATCGTCTTGTCAGCTAGGTTTATATACTCAGAGTCATTGAAGTTGCAGTTAGGCGGCACAAGCACTCAGCCCCATGAGCTTAGATGGTCTAAGTGATAGGGGGGTGAGTGACAGCAGCCTATAATACCAATCCGTATTAATAAGTACCCACTGAGAATACGTCCAGCAGTTTGAGCAAGGCGCCGTTATGCAGAAATAACCATTTCCTTTCAAAGAGCGATATCGCGGATAAAATACGCTGGTGCATTGCCTTTGGGCGAGCTGTAAATGGGCTTACTCTGCGTTGCCCGAATTCGAAAGAGCACCACTATTACTTCATTCAAGCGCCTTGATTAAGCCCGTGTCAATGCTCGCCCAGCGATCATTTACTAACACGGATTGGTATAACGCTGCCGCTTCAAGGGAGACGGGATATAGAATGGTTAAAGAGTAAGTTTATTTTTTGCTTTGGCGGATGTAACTTACCCCCCATCCCACCATCAATAAGCTGCAATCGGGGTAACCTAACGCTATTAAGGTTGCACGATCAAGACATCAGTTTTAAGTAAAACAAGTACGCTCTCTGCAGTATTACCCAGTAATTTGGCTTTTAATCCTTTTCGGCCAACACTGCCTATCACCACCAACGCAGCGCCTATTTCAGATGCGACACTGGGGATCACTTTTTTAGTGTCTCCTGCCTTGATATGTATATGTTCAGGGGGAAGCTCGTAGTCACCTAACATTGCCTGCATAAGGGGCATATATTTAGCCTTGGCTTGTTTCACCGTCTTGTTTTTATCAATGATCCCTAAGTCTTTAAGCACGGGCGAAATGGCCAAGCTAAAGCACAGATGCAAGGGCATATCGTTTGCTGTAGCCAGCATCTTGCCAGCTTCAATGAGTTTTTGGTTCAGGGCTTGTTTGGATTTCACCTTTGAAGCCATATCCAGAGACACCATAATAGACTGTTTTTTACGCCATTTTTTTTCTGCTACCAGCATAATAGGGGATACGCCATTGCGTAATAAGTGCCAATCAGTAGGGACGTAAAAGGCCCGCTCACTTCGATGACCCGTTTTAATAATCAAATCAAAACGATCAGCACAATGTTGCTTTACCCAACGGGCAATATCTTTGCTCCAAACTATTTCGCAGGTCGTGTTGTTGGGTAATTTCTGTTGGGCAATGGCCCCTTCAAGGCAAACTTTATGATCTTGCAAGATCCGTTCTTTTGCTTGCTCAATTTGTGTTTCGGATAGGCTCTCGGTCAAAATAGCCAGGTTTTCATAACTAAAGCCTACAACATGTAAGCTGGCATCATAACGCTTAGCCAAATTTTTAGCATGGGCCAGGGCTTTCTGCGATTTGTCTTTTTGATCTGAGATAACCAGAATATTTTTAATGTTCACTTATTCAACCTTGAATTTTTTGCTGATAGGGGGGTTATGCCCGCGCAGATTCTTGTAAGGAATACACCCGCAGTACTTGAGGTAAGATAAATATAGTAAATTTGTAATGGTAAAGATACTACCTTATTTGCTGCCGGGAAAAATCCCCTTTACTTACCCTGTATTATATTCAAATCTATGGCTGTTGCAGCCAACAAGGCGCACTATTTTTCTACAACCTGGGTGCATTTTATTTACATCACCTATACTTGATTTGTTGCCCTGGTCCGAGTCTTTGGAATATGTTGAAGATACGTATTGTGCTTTTATTGCTTTTACTCATCTTGCTATTTTTGCCTCCAACAGTCGCGGCAGGAAACAAGGCATGGGTGCTGGATATTCGTGGGCCTATTGGGGTAGCGACCACGGAATATGTTGTGTCCGGTATTGATTCGGCCCATGCAATGATAACCATGGACAAACCTGAGCTCATTATTTTACGTATGGATACACCCGGTGGTTTGGACAATGCCATGCGTCAAATTATTCAGCGTATTTTGTCATCGACTATTCCTGTTGTGGGCTATGTTTATCCCCAGGGTGGCAGGGCAGCCAGTGCCGGTACCTATATTTTGTATGCGACTCATATTGCCGCTATGGCCCCTGCCACCACACTAGGGGCAGCAACACCCGTACAAATAGGTGCTTCCCAGTCGCCTGGAACGTCTGATAATGATAATCACCCCCAACAAACCCAACCTGCCAGCACCATGGAACGTAAAATAACCAATGATGCTATCGCTTACATCGAAGGCTTAGCTGACCTAAGAGGCCGCAACCGCCAATGGGCGGCTGAGGCCGTTCGCTCAGCTGCCAGTTTGTCAGCCAGTGATGCTTTAAAAAACCAGGTGATTAATATTATTGCGCTTGATACCGCTGATCTTTTACATCAGCTTCAGGGCAGGCGGGTCATTTTGCCTGACAAGGAGGTCATACTTGATACCAGTGATACCGAGCTTGTCACAGTAAACGCAACCTGGAGA
Organism: Paraglaciecola sp.; assembly: GCA_046709505.1. GTDB lineage: Bacteria > Pseudomonadota > Gammaproteobacteria > Enterobacterales > Alteromonadaceae > Paraglaciecola. The sequence goes on from JBKEFM010000091.1 coordinate 4,732, forward strand.
CAGGAATTTCTGTCTGTTATCAGCAACCCAAGCATTGCTTATGTGTTGATGATTATAGGTGTGTATGGCCTTATTTTTGAATTCTCGAATCCCGGGGTAGGGGTGCTGGGTATTGTTGGCGCCGCTTGTATTTTGCTGGCGCTATATGCTTTTCAGGTTTTGCCAGTTAATTATGTTGGGGTCTGTCTCATTATACTGGGCGTGGGCTTGATGATAACCGAAGCCTTTGTGCCCAGTTTTGGAATATTTGGCATTGTCGGTACGGTAGTGTTGATTATAGGTTCGGTTATTTTAATCGATTCACCCGAGCCTGCGTTACAAATCGCCTGGCCTCTTATTTTTTCTGTCGCATTGGTCAGCGCCGGTTTTACGTTTTTAACTTTTACCATGTTATTTAAAAACCGCCGGCGGCCCGTTGTTAGTGGCGTTGGCACCTTAATTGGACGTACGGCTCAGGTTGAATTGATACATAAAACTCAAGCCCTTATCCGCTTGCAAGGCGAGCTATGGCAAGTACAGGCTGATAGCCCTCTGAAACCTGGTGATTGTGTCAAGGTGATTTCCAGAGATGGGCTAATATTAAATGTGAGCAAACAACCGGAGGTTCAGCAAAATGGATAGTACAATTTCCTTACAATATATGTGGATGCCCTTAATATTTTTACTCTTGCTCTTTGTATTTTCGATGTTTCGCATACTGAGGGAATACGAACGTGGGGTTATTTTCTTTTTAGGGCGTTTTGAAAAAGTAAAGGGGCCAGGCTTGATTATTGTTATCCCTATCATTCAGCAAATGGTGCGTGTGGATTTACGTACTGTTGTGATGGATGTGCCGACCCAGGATGTGATCTCACGAGATAATGTATCGGTTAAAGTAAATGCTGTTGTGTATTTTAAAGTTGTCGATCCGCAAAAAGCTATTATCCAGGTGCAGGATTTTCTGGAAGCAACCAGCCAACTATCACAAACCACCTTGCGCTCAGTACTGGGTCAGCACGAACTGGACGACATGCTGGCAGAGCGTGAACAGCTTAATGCAGACGTGCAAAGCATATTGGATAAACAAACGGATGCCTGGGGGATTAAGGTTTCTAATGTGGAAATAAAACATGTGGATCTGGATGAAAGTATGATCAGGGCTATCGCCCAACAGGCAGAAGCGGAACGGTCCCGACGAGCCAAAGTTATTCATGCCTTGGGAGAGCATGAAGCTGCGGAGAAATTGCTCAGTGCTGCCATTACCCTGGCAAAACAACCTGAGGCTTTGCAACTCAGATACCTGCAGACGTTGACTGAAATAGCCGGAGATAAAAGCAATACGATTATTTTTCCCATCCCCATGGATTTATTCCAGGGATTGCACAAAACAATCAACAATAAAGCGCAATAATTAAGACATTATTTCACCACAGAGGGCGCAGGGTAAATAACCTTTTTGTTTACACAAACTACACCCAAACCATCTACGTGGCTGGTGGCAAAAAACGTCTCACCACCGAGGACATAATCTATTATCTAGCATAATTTTCTTTCTCGATGATCTCGGTGGTGAATTTTATTTTGGGTTTACCCGTCGTCAAGGGATACGGATATAGGATAAGGCAAGCGTTACTTGCTCCCATTGGAGATTTCCTTTAATCATATGCCATGCTATTTCAGGTTTACGGGATGAATTTATTACATAAGACCTATCATCCTCCCGGCACTATGCCAGGTACACTCAAAGAGCCCTTATCTGGCACGTATAGCCTTTCACTTTTTAATTATTCAGGCCCGGACTTTTTCGAAGCGCACAATTTGCCAGCGGACACTTGTCGCACTTATATAGAAAATAACAATATTACCTGGGTCCACGTGCAGGGAGAGCCGAGCAAGCAAGCCCTTGTTTCACTTGTGGACAGTTTTGATATACACGAGTTGTATATTGAAGATGTGGCCAATGTTGGCCAGCGTCCCAAACTAGAGGTACTGGACAAGCAATTATTTTTGATTTTGAGCCTCCCGGTGAATGGACAAGAGAAGGTGAATATTGAACAAGTCAGCCTTTTTCTTGGCGAGCGTACCCTTATTTCATTTTGTACCGGAGACGTTAATCCCTTTGAAGCTGTCATTGAGCGATTAAGAACCAATCCTAGTCGACTGCGCAAACGCAAAACTGACTATCTGTTTTATTGTTTAATCGATTCAGTTATCGATTATGGTTACCCTATATTGGAACAATACGCCGACAATATACAGAATATTGAAGACGTTTTACTTGAAAGTCATAATAACAATGTATTGCACCAAATCCATTCGTTACGCAGAGAATTACTGTTGTTACGCAGACGACTTTGGCCACAACGTGAAGTGATTAACCAATTGTTGCGTAATGATGACAATAATCTTATCCAGTCTGATACCTTAATATTTTTACGTGATTGTCATGATCATACTATCTCCGTAATGGAAATCCTTGAGACCTATCATGAAATGACCTCAGGACTGATGGAATTACATATGACCACAGTCAGCCAGAGATTAAATGATGTTATGAACGTGCTGACTATCATTGCGACCTTATTTATCCCGCCCACCTTCATTGTCGGCTTGTATGGCATGAACGTCAGTCCCGCACTGGGTCCACTGAGTATGCCGGAACTGACATCTCAATATGGATATATAGGTGTATGGGGGATCATCATCACGATGATCAGCGGCATGCTTTATTACTTTAAGCGTAAAAATTGGCTGTAAAATAAACCTTGGTAATATCATGGGGTGAATGTCAATAGTGTGGCTCTGTCAACACAGCAGTAAAATCTGGCGTCAGGTATTTGTACCACTTGTGACCATCATCATAAGTTATTGTTAAGTAGAGGAACTTTTACCTGTCATCAATGTGGAACGATACAGTGTCAAGACTGGTTAGCCGTCATATCGGTCGCTAGCTCAGGTGAAACAGGATTAATAGCGGCTGGGATAGTGACTAGGGTTAAGCCCAATACTCAGCACAAAGCAGCTAATCAAACGAAAGTCTTTGAGCGATCAAAGTTTGCTGCAGGATCTGAGAAAAAAGAAGCAGCCTAGTTTAAAATTAGATTGTAGGAGCCCTGTGATGAGAGCGAAGCGATGTCGCTGGGTAATTCACTTTACCACGGCTTACAATGGTATGCAGATCACTCCTTATGCCAATAATGAAATTACTCAATTGAATTGTCGGCAACGTTTTAACTCCTCAAACGTCCATGACACCTGGAGGTTTTATTGAAAGATAATGTGGCAAAGCAGGACTCTGCGGGTATGAAAAATAAACCCTTTTATCAAAAGCTGAGGTTTGCGCTAAATGGCATGATTTACGCTTTGCGTAATGAAGCTAATATGCGCCGCCACGTTGTATTAGGCGTTGGCACAATCCTGTTGTTTGCTGTTATCCAAGTAGCATACATCTGGTGGGCATTAATAGGCTTGTGCATAGGTTTGATCCTCGCTGGCGAATTAATTAATTCGGCCCTCGAGGCCCTGATTGATCATCTCCACCCCGAGCTTCATCCCAGTATTGGCCATGTTAAGGACATGCTAGCCGCCATGGTGCTGGTACTGAGCATCACCGCTGCCGGTATTGGAGGGTTAGCGCTGCTCGATACGCTGTAAAATATCCCCATAAATTAATTTGGCTATTTTTTGAACAGCATTTATACTGTATATAAATACAGTTAGGAGGCTGATATGAACACGTTAAGTGGTTTAAAGGCAATTGATAACCTAATCGAAAAATACGGTATCGGTTTTGAGCAGGCCGACAATCCGTTTCAGTCTGTTTTGTGTATTCCTCCAGGTAATAACCTCGAAGAGCTACGGGAAGCGATTACCCCTTTTGGCCTGAAAACCTTCCCCCATGTAATTTGGCTAAAACTCAGTACCGCCCACTTGGAAGAAAGCGTATATTTACACCAGTTTCGATTACCTCAATTAGATGGTCGGGTATTTTGTTGGGTATTGGTCACGCAACAAGGCTGCTTGCTTGAATTTGCCACTGAAATAAACAAACTACATTATCTTAAAGCGGCAAAATACCTTTCCCGTTTGATCACTCACCATCCTCACGCTTCAAGGCGTTTTCACTTAACCTACGGTTAAATTTTCAGCCTCATAGTTTAGGCCGCCACTGTGTATACCCAAGTGACCTCAAGATGCAGAGTTCATCGGGAATTTAAATCGTCAAATACTAGGCATTTGTGCTGTGATATCGCTTCTCAGGGAGCTTGTCAGCGTTTTTCTGTAGCTCTGTGGGTCTATAACCTATTTTATTACCCGTCTCCCTTAAAGCGGCAGCGTTGTTGGTCGCTCTCACTCACCTCTATCCACTTACGCCTGAAGCACTTAGTTCTTCTAAGCTTATGGGGCTGAGTTCCTTTACCGCCGGGCTGCAACTTCAATCGCTTTGGTTATAGTTGTAAAAATTACCCCATGCTTTGTTGTATCTGACATTGTGCGCTTGAAAAAAATAATGTATTGGTGTGAAAATTTAAAAAAATCACTCTGATCACTCTTTAATCGCCCTCATTAAAATTGGACTGTGTTGTCATCAAAAAAAGTATCAGCCTTTAAAATATCGACTTCAGATGCTAAATATTGGTTATATCATGGCAATTTAGCCTACTAGATTGTTAAGCGACAAGCCGCAATCTAAGCAATTTTATCTACCGCCGGGTGGGCAAAAATGTAGACAGCATGGACATGGATGGGCATTAGTATTGTTGAAGTACTGTCTTAACCTCTTTTACCAATAGATGTTCAATATAGGGTTTCTCGAAAAAATCGATAGCGCCGGCTCGCATGGCTCGCACAGCCGTAGGAATGTCCCCCATGCGCGCCAAGATAATGGTTGGAATATGGTGACCCTGATGGACTAAACGTTCTAATAAATCAATACCGCCTTGAGTATCTTGTAAATTAGCCTCAATTAACATGCATGAAGCCTGGCTGATGCCAGGGTCACGTAACAGAGTCGCAGCACTGGTAAAGCAAAGGATTTGCGCGTTTAAAGGGGCGAGTAAAGAGGACAGGGATGCCAGGGCATTTTCGTCTTGATCAACCAGGTATATAATGGGTTGCCGGATAGGATTTTTAGTGAAGTTGAACATCCCCCAACTTTGCCTCTAAGGTGATGGTAGTCGCCTTAGATTAGGGTTTTGTAGGTAAATAAACTTGTTTTACGTCAATAAGACATGAATTCTCAGTAAATTAGAAAAAATGAACTAAGGCGTTACAAAAATAATTATTCCTGCGTCAATACCATAGTAACTAGCTCGGCTAGTGAGTGGGCCTGCATTTTATCCATCACATTAGCACGGTGAATTTCAATGGTGCGCTGACTTAACGTTAAATCGCTGGCAATGATTTTGTTGGCTTGGCCCGCAATAACCCGTTGCATCACTTCCTGCTCACGCTTGGTCAGCGACTGCAGGCGTGTCTGGATTTCCAGTGCGTAAAAGGCTTGTCTTTGTGTCGTTCTGTTTAATTCCAGAGCATGCTGAATACAATCCAGTAATTCTTGCTCACGAAAAGGTTTTTGTAAAAACTCTAACGCACCGTTTTTCATTGCCTCCACGGCCATGGGTACATCTCCGTGGCCGGTGATAAAGATAATGGGCAGTGGGCAGTGTATTGTGTTCAACTTTTGTTGGCATTCCATACCGCTAATGCCGGGCATACGAATATCCATGACAATACATCCACACAAGGTTTTTAAACTTGCAATATCATAAGTATCTAAAAATACCTGGGCATTAGCATAGACAGAGTTAGCGATACCTACAGAGTCGAGCAACATACTTAACGAGTCCTGCACGGCCTCATCGTCATCGATAATGTGTACGATTTGATCACAAAGGGGAATATTGGCTTTTTTTTTCCTGCGTTCAATCATCTATTGTAAACTCTGATAAAGTATTAACAATTGGCTTGGCGGGTAAGGTAAAGGTAAACACACTGCCAGTAGTCACGCCCGGACTATGTCTTAATTCGCCGCCATGAGAATGAATAATAGACTGACAAATGGGTAAACCCATGCCCATACCAGTGGGTTTAGTGGTAAAAAAGGGATGAAATAAGCTATTTTTATTTTCCACACTGACACCGTGGCCTGAATCAGACACCGACACTTCAATAAATTGCTGGTTAAGCCATCTTAAATGGATATGCACCGCTTCAGTCGACTGATTTTCCATTGCATCAATGGCATTGCGGATAAGATTAAACAGCACTTGTTGGATTTGGATAGGGTCTATCATTAGCTGGGGTTTAGGCTCAATATTTAAATGCAGCTTAATACCGTGGTCGAGTAAGCGGGTATCAACTTTTGCTAATTCAATCGTATCTTCAATTAGCCCATTTAAATCCACAGCTTCTCTTTGTGCATGTCGTTTTTTAACAAAAGCACGCAATCTGCGTATCACTTCACCTGCCCGTAGCGCCTGTTTACTGATTTTTTCTAAGGTGTCAGATAATTTTTTCTGCTGAAAATCGGCTGTGGATGCATCCAGGTTGCTTTTGTTAAGCATATTTTTACAAGCCTGGGCATAACTGCTTACGGCCGATAAAGGCTGATTAATTTCATGGGCAATTCCAGCGGCCATTTCGCCCATAGTACTTAAACGTGTCACATGAGCCAAGCGCTCCCGGTTTATAACGGCATCAGAATGGGCTTTAATGCGCTCAGAAATATCACGAATAATACCCACAAATTGTTTATGGCTAGAATCCTTCACTTCTCCCACCGACAGTTCAATAGGAAAAATTTTTCCGTCTTTTTTACGAGCCTTAACTTCACGGCCTATACCAATGATACGGGCTTGATTGGTATGCATGTAATTATGTAAATATTGATCATGCTCACCCTGGTATGGCTCGGGCATGAGCATTTTCACATTATTACCTACTACCTCTGTAGATTGGTAACCAAACATTCGTTCTGCTGCGGCGTTAAATAATTCAATGTTCCCCAGATGATCAATAATAATAATAGCGTCGACCGCGGCATCAAGAAGGGCGCTCAACTTGGCATTGGCGTCTGCAACATCACGTTGGCTCTCGCCTGGTTTATTTTCTTTGCCTAACCCTATGGTCACCATTTTTTTCCAATTTTTTATCTGATGATAATATTTTTGCTGGTTTTTGAGAAAAAAAACGCAAAGTGAAGTTTGTCTTGCGTGCCACGTAAGGTATAGGATTTAGTTCACAGGTGAAAGTCGAATACGGGTAAATTTTGTGGCATGATTTTTCAATCAACCCGCACAGTATGAGTCAAGAAGTATATTATGGCTATACCCTTATCCCTTGACGGTTGGGCGTTGGCACTCCCATGGTTTTGAGACTATATTTTCGTTTTCAGCTAACCCATATTTATCCGAGATGGGTGTGCCCTGTGCGGTGAGATGTTCCTTTGCTCCCCTGGCTGCAACTTTCTGTGCGTTACCTGGGTATATATTTAGCAGATATATTTGGGCTATGTGTGTTGATTAATACATTTTTTAAAAAAACCAAGGACAACACAATGCAAACACTTCCACACCACTATAATGTTCAAGCTACCGGCCAGCCGGATAGTAATGTGCAGGTTTATGCAAAAAATCTGGCAGATTTAACCCTAGCGCCACCTTCGCAGTTTGGCGGTCCAGGGGATCAATGGTCACCTGAAGATCTCTTTATGGCATCGGTCGCAAGTTGTTTTATCCTGTCATTTAAAGCCATTGCCAGGGCCTCAAATCTTAGCTGGTTATCTGTAGAGTGTGATGTGCAGGGTGAACTTGATAAAATGGAGGGTAAAACGCAATTTACCAACATTGTTATCAAAGCCAAATTAGTGATTTCACCGTCACAAGACAGTGAAAAGGCTCAACGTCTGCTCATTAAAGCCGATCAATCATGTCTGGTGAGTAACTCTGTAAAGGCAGGTACGGATCTTGAGTGTGAAGTAATAGTTCATCAGCAGTCGTGATGGACTGGTGATGGACTCAATTACGGGCTGTTAATAGCAGCCAATTTATTTATTGAGTGAGTCTCAACTCACGTCTGTTAACGCCTCAAAACCACCGACCAAATCAAATAACTCTTCATCTATGCTGCTTTGTCGTTGGTGATCAAAGGTGTGTTGTAATCGGTCTTGCAGTTCCTCGATGTTTTTTTCGGCCCGTTGCATGGCAATTAAACGACTGGCGTTTTCACTGGCCAGTGATGCAGAGCAGGCTTTGAATACAGATACAAAAAGGTATTCATGAGCAAGGGCCCGTAAGGTTACCGCCGGGCTATTTAATAACTGGGGAAGCTGTTTGGTGGGCCACTTTCTTGTCGTCAAAGATTGTTGCCATTGTTGATCAAGGGGCAACAGTGTCTGGCAAACAGGTAGATAACGGGTCTTTGATTGAGGGCGATTATAAAAAATAAAAACCTGATCGATCTCCCCTTTTTCCCGCTGTTGAACTATCTCGATCAGCAGTTCTGCGACCAAAGAAGTGATGGATTCGATACCGCTGGGCAGGGCAAAGCTGCGCCCGGCCATCAGCGGTGTTTCATTCAGGCGAGCCTGCATACGTTCACCTATAGCCCAATAGCATTTTTTACCGGGATACTTGGCTAATTCTTGTGCGACAAAGCTAACCAGGGTGTCATTGAATTGGCCGACCAAACCTTGATCAGAGCCAAATATAATCGCACCAATAGTGTCTGTTTTTTTATTGGCAAGGGGATTAAAGGGCAGTATGGCCGGTTGAAAACCATGGGGTTGCGTACCGGTAAAGCATGCGCTTAAGGCCAATTGTATAGTGCGGTAATAATCATCCAGTGATATGACCGATTTTTCATACTGGGTGATGCTGGCAGCTGCCATAGCTTTCATGGTGCGTACCACAGATTTCAAATCACTTGCGGTGTTCATTTTGCGCTGTAAGTTGACCATAGAGCCGCTCATAATGTGTCTGCGCTTTGGGCTTGATGGGGGGCTTCATTGTTTATTAATACGCTTTGGTTTAAAGGCATATCCGCTAAAACTTGCCGTGCGAAGTCAAGCACTGTCTGTTTGTCTTCGTCATTTAACCGCTCTGCCGCCTCTAATTTCCCCATTAGCACCAGGGGAAAACTTTGTGTAGCCTTTATTAATGTTGACTCGGCCATAGCCATCATCGCCAAAGGGACAGGGTCAAACAGCTTATTGGTTAACGCTAATAAAATCGTAATTTGTGCCGCTACCGACAAAGGCGAAGACTCTGTTTGTTTAAGGCAAGCTCGAATGCGACGACCATGTTCAATGGTTTTTATGGCATTTTCATCCAGGCGTGCGCCAAAACGGGCAAACGTTTCCAGCTCCTCAAATTGGGCATAAGCCAGTTTGAGATCGCCGGCCACCGCTCGATAGGCAGCCCTTTGTGCCTTGCCGCCCACTCTTGATACGGACTTTCCTACGTCAACGGCAGGCAATACACCTAAATCAAACAGGGCTGGGGACAGGTAAATTTGTCCATCCGTAATAGAGATCAAATTGGTGGGAATATAGGCCGCCATATTTTGCGCTTCTGTTTCAATAATAGGTAAGGCCGTTAGCGACCCTCCGCCATACTCTTTTTTTAAATGTGTTGAGCGTTCTAATAATCGCGAATGAATATAGAAAATATCTCCCGGAAAGGCCTCTCGCCCTGGCGGTCTGCGCAGTAATAGAGAAAGCTCTCTGTATGAGCGGGCATGTTGTGTCAGATCATCATAAATGATTAATACATCTCGTCCCTTTTGCATAAAATACTCGCCAATACTGGTTGCGGCATAAGGCGCTATGTAATTTAATCCTGGTGGATCGCTCCCTTCGGTGACCACCATGACTGTGTATTCCATGGCTTTTTTATGGTTTAAAATAGCCATGGTTTTAGCCACCGACGACGCCCGCTGACCGATGGCGCAATAAATGCACAGTACTTTCTTGCCGCGCTGATTGAGTATGGTATCGATCGCTATGGCGGTTTTTCCGGTTTGTCTGTCACCGAGGATCAGTTCTCGTTGACCACGCCCTATGGGCAACAAGGCATCAATGACTTTTAAGCCAGTTTGTAAGGGTTCTGTAACGGGATTGCGAGCCATAATAGCCGGGGCCGGACGTTCAATTGGCATACGCTGGCTGAGATTTAATGGCTCCTTACCATCTAGCGCCCGACCAGTAGGGTCGATTACGCGCCCCAAAAGCTCATCACCCACTGCGATATCCATCACTCGCCCGGTGCGCAGCACTTCGTCGCCGGCACCGAGCTGCCAATACTCCCCTAACAGCACCACACCCACTTCAGTTTGATCTACATTAAAGGCAATACCATATATATTGTGCGGAAATATCAATAACTCTTCAAAGCCCACACCCGGTATGCCACTTACCATAGCAATACCGCTAGAGACACTGGTTACTGTACCCACTTCCTGGGGCGAAAGCTCAGCTTGCAGGCTTTCCCGGCTGTGCTGTAAATCTGCAAAAACCTGTTTATAAGCAGCGCCGATGTGGCTCTCAAACCATTCACTCACGTCTCAAATCCCTGTTGTTAACAACACTACACATCAGCGCTGCTTAGCTGTTTATGATTTTGATTTTCATTCAGTTTTTTCATACCTAGCTGGTTTATATTTTGTTCTAAAGCCGCCATATAGTGGTTGCTATTCCAGGCTATTTTCCAACCACCCATAGCAAGTTCAATCCCATTAATAAATTCCGGTACATGCTTAAAGGTAAGCTGCACAGTTTTATCGTCGCGGTTGCCAAATTTATGTTGCATACACAGCCGGATTTGATTTTGTTGCGTGGCATCAAGCTCAAATGCGCTGCGCACCAGTACCGAGTAATTCGCGCATGCAAGGGCTGTTGTTAGCTCACCGTGGTGCTCAACTTGTAACTTATCAAGGCGGGTTAACAGGGCGTTTAACATACATTGCTCAATATCCACGCCAGCCAGGTCACGCAATATTTTACGGGTAGTGGCATAGACTTCCTTGATACTTTGGCGCAGCAAGTCATGGTGCAAACTTTGTAGTTCTCTTTGCAGGGCTTGCAGGCGTTTTCTGAGCATGTCATCTGCCGCCGTTTGCGCCGCTGCAAATAGTTTCTTGCGTTGTATTGCCGCTTCTTCGTTAACCTTATTTAAGGTAAGCAGGCGGTGTTGCTCTAGTTGTTGCTGCTCATGTTCCAGTGCTGTTTTTAATTTTTTTGCATCAGCATTGCTGGCGTTGGCGTCTTGCAATATGTCATTTATTTTTTGCTCCCGAGCATCTAAAGCATCCAGTATAGGGTGGTATAAAAAGCGCTTTAATAGCCAAATAAGGATCAAAAAATTAATTATTTGTGCGCCGACCGTAAACCAATCAATAGGCATGTTTAGCCTCCACTTTGAGCGATAAAATAGTTCCAAAAGGGATTAGAAAACAACACTATCATCGCCACGACAAAACAATAAATGGCGGTTGATTCAATCATCGCCAGTCCCACAAACAAGGTGCGGGTGATGGTTGCCGACGCATCGGGTTGCTGAGCTAATGCACTTAAGGCTGTTGCGACAGCCTTGCCTTCAGCAAGGGCGGGGCCCAATGATCCAAAAGCAATAGTGATACCTGCTGTTATGATCGATGCCAAAGCAATTAGCGTTAAGCTATCCATGATATTTCCTTACTTTTTGTTATGATCAGTTGAATCAATAGGAGGCGTGTTTTCATTGTTTACTGTGGTGGCAGCGGCGATATAAACCGAGGCCAGAATAAAAAATATGTAGGCTTGAACCATGCCGGTCAGTAAACCCAGTGCGGTCATCAGAATGGGGAAAAGCAGGGGCGAGATCAGCAATAAAATGGCCATGATCATGGTGCCACTCATCATATTGCCAAATAAACGAACGGCCAGTGCCAGGGTACGTGATAACTCGCCAATGATATTAAAAGGCAGCATAAGCAGGGTCGGTTTCATATAAGAAGCCATATAGGCCCTGGGACCTTTATTTTTAATGCCAAAATAGGGCACCGCAATAAACACACAACACGCCAATG
>JBKEFM010000092.1:0-16766 GCA_046709505.1 Paraglaciecola sp.
GGCTTGGTTGCACTCCCATAGCTTAGGTCTAGGGGTAAAGGATTACCTCGCTTTAAATAGGGCCATGGCAATTGTTAAAGCAGAATATCAGTATATTCAAGCCACAAATCTAGATGATGAACTAGTGGTTGGCACTTGGTTAACATACTGTGACCGACGCTTAAGTTGTGATCGTGCTTTTCAAATCATTAGGAAATCTGACAATGCGACGGTGACTAAAGGAAAATGGCAGCTAGTCTGTATCGATATCAAAACCGGTAAACCAAAACGCATGCCAAAAGTATTTGTTGATACCTATTCAGAGGTCGTAGTGATTAAATCCATTAACAGTGCTGATGTTAGCCAAATGAATTAGTTGATGACAGTAATTTCAACCAAGGTATTTTAAAAATCACAGAGACCAAAATTTATGCCTATTTGATCTAAACATAAAATACTTAATCCGCTTACTGTCTCATAGCTGACTGTAAAAAAGCTGACACTATCAAATAATTACTTCCGCTTTGCGCAAAAAGTTAGCATTAATTTAATAATTCGATGATGAACGGCCGCTTCACGCCCTGAGGCGTTCAGTCAACTATTTTTACCTATTACAGTATTACACTGACAGCTCTAACAATGGTGATTTTCGCTCTTTTAGTACCTTCAAATATTTTGACTCATCATAATTTGTTTTTGTTTTCCAGCAGCGATAAAAGATACGTATCCATTTGAAGGCTAATGCCCTAACTGCTTTTTGGTGGGAGTTTCCTTTTCCTCGTTGCTGCTGGTAATAAATCCCTGCCCAATAAGGTGTATTAACTGATTTAGCGGCCCATTCAATGACTGCCTTAAGAAGGTGGAACATTGCCAGCGCCAATGAACCCAACTTTTTTGTCCACTACGCTCTGTTACGGGTGCAATACCTACATATTTTTGAATTTCCTCTGCGCTATTAAACCGTTCACGCACTTCTCCAAAAGCAACAAATAGCCGAGGAGCAAGACAAGGGCCTGTTCCTGGTAGTGAATTAAAAAGCGGAGCATCAGGGACTTCACAGAACAAGGTGTTAATCTCGGCGTCAAATACCCTAATTGATAGCACTGCGGTTCTCAATTGTTGAACAAGTGTAAGCGTCATGAGTTGGTGTGTTTCGATGATAGCCTCATCACTAGTTAATGTTATGACAGCATTAATCGAATCAATTCGCTTTTCTGTCAGAGTTACGGCATTACCACCGTACGAATGAAAAAATGCTCGTACAGTATTTTCTTGTGAGCGTTTTAATTTCTGTAGTGACGGCCACTTATACCAATTACATTAATTAAGTGACCTATTTTATACGTAGGAAAAAGTGATAAGTTCAAGGCATTTATTTAACTAACTAGTTGTTCTAATTATTAAATAAATAACGCAGTAATTATTACTTTTAACAAGTAGAAATGATCACTTAGTTTGTGTGATTGGTATTAGTTAAAAAGTCATAAAAAAGCACGCTATCTCTGTGTGAAAACCAATAGAAAGGTTGAGGTTATCAATTAACCTATTTGCAAAGCGGCGCTTATCCTCAACCAATCGTCTACGCTGCTCTACTAGAGATGCGAGTTTACGTGTTAACACACTTTGCTGCTCAAGTGGTTTTACCTTATCAGGATAATTCAACATAAGATCGAGTGCTAATTCAGCGTTCGTTGGATCATCCTTTGCGCCACTTGGAGAAAAGGCTTGTCGGTATCGAGCGATCATCAGCGGTTTAACTGGAAATAAGGTTACAAAATCGTATTTTTGTAAGGCATAAACTATCGGTCCCTTGGATAATTCCAAAGCGATAGCTATTTTACCTTTGTAGCGTTTATGTAGATCTAGAAGCCAAGTGTCAATGCTTTCAGGTGAACTTTTGATCACTGAGAAAGTAGGCGTCCCATCAGTAAGTTGTGTACATAGATCATGTTTATCATTGGCCCAATCAATACCAATATAGAGTTTAAATTTCAAATGATGATTTTTCATAGAAGTCCGAAGCAATCTAGTTATTCAGGGATATTCCACGCTCTTCGAAAGCAATATAGTTAGCATTAAAAATGCAGGCCCTGAGGATTCGTTAATGAGCAATGGAGGATCTGTAACATCGAAAGTAAAGCGATGACCATCAAAATGATATCGTATCAATATTCGTATGAAATAGGCACATGATCTGAACACCCTAATTATAGGTTTATTCAGACTAAAAGGACTATATTCGTATCTAAACTGCCCTTTACTGAGGTGAATTTGGTTAAGAAAAATCGTCCGCTCTGTGGTAAAAGTTAGGGTGATTTTGGATTAAAAACACCGTTCATTTTTGTCTCAGTGGGGCTACATTCGCTTAACCGAATGCCATTGAAGGGCACAAAATCCCATTACTGGTAGTTTCTAGGCTCATTTCAGTTAAAAAACCTTTAGCAACAGGGGTTAACAGTGCAAGCATGGCTTCGGTTAAGCACATGGTACCGCTCCACTTTCCCTCGATTAATTTTGGTAAAAAGGTTTGTTTTAGATCCTGGCTGGCGTGGGCATTAATAGTAGATATAGCGCCACTTGAGAGACTTGGGTATTGACACCAGGCATGGTTAGTTGAGCTCATCAGCTCCTTTATAACGAGGGCCAGAGATTTAGGCAGTCCTTGACCTCCATATTTTGGACTGTGTGCTAAGCCTATCCAGCCAGCCTCTGCATATTGATCGTGGGCTTCTTAAAGCCAACAGGAGTGCAGACAATACCAACACGCCATTGGCAACCTTCTTCTTCACCCGTCCTGTTTAGCGGAGCAATGACATTTTCGGCAAGTTTAGCCGCTTCTCCTATAATGGCATTGACCATATCAGGCCTGGCATCTTCAGCACCGGGTAGATTGCTGTAGTGCGCGTTAAAATCTAGTATTTCGTTAAGAGCAAACTGAATCTCACGTAAGGAAGCTTTATAGGCTTGCATGTTTTATTTCGTATTAGTTTAATTTGGCTCTGTTCCATATTAATGTTAGTACTGAATGAAAACCTTTAAAAGTGGCTCATCCAGCTAACTTAACAAAAGTCGCAGTAAACCTTATTTTTGTTCAGTTTAAGTGGTCATAATATCTCATAGCAACAACTAGCTACAACAGAGCCTTTAATTCACTTGGTATCTCAATGGTTAGATCAAACGTGCGTGAATAGCGCCATCTACTGGCAGTACTGCGCCGTTGACAAAAGAACCTGCTTCACTGGCTAGCATAATGATCGGCCCTATGAGTTCTTCTACATTTCCCAGTCGACGAGCGGGCATCTGTTGTACATAAGACTTTCCTGCCTCACTATTAAAATAATGTTCATTGATTTCGGTTTTAAACCAACCTGGGGCTATGGCATTAACCCGGATGTTGTGCTTCATTAAATCCATAGCTAAGCTGCGTGTCAGTTGAATAACAGCACCTTTTGAGGCGCAATAAGCACTTTGTCCTGGTTGTACTCCAAGCCCTAAAACGGAAGAAATATTGATGATACTGCCGGTTTTTTTTGCCTCAACGAGCCGTTGGCTGCCTTCTTGGGCGACATTCCAAACACCATTGAAGTTGGTGTTCATGACAAAATCTCTGGATTCATCATCTACTTTCAAAAAGTTTTTTGTATCAGCAACACCGGCATTATTGATAATAATATCGATAACGCCCAATTGTGATTGAGCAGTGTCAAAAGCCGCTTTAACACTATCTCGGTCTGTGACATCCATGGTTACTGCAATGGCTTTACCGCCTTTCGTTTCAATATCATTAACTAATGCTTGAAGACGGTCGGCGCGTCGAGCAGCAGCGACGACGGTAGCGCCTGCTGCTGCTAAACCTTTAGCTACACAATTACCTATGCCGCTAGATGCGCCGGTTACCAGCGCTATTTTTCCTGTCAGTGTAAATTGATTCTGATTCATAAGATAATACCTTTATTAAAATGTTATTGCTCACTCAGGTTTATTGAACACTCAGGCTTTCATTGATCACTATCATCAGGTTTTCAGCGATAAAAGCGGGCGTGTTTTCACCCTCAATCTCCATGGTGGAATTGAAGGAGAGTAATGTATTGGTTGAATTTTTTCTGTAATTTTTGTTACCACCATATGAAGACGGACTCTTGAGCCACTCTTAACTGGTGTGATAAAACGTAGTTTGTTACTGCCATAATTTACTATGGTGCTATTACCTCGATAGGGCGCTATTAATTCGTACATTAGCGTTGTGACTAATGAAAAGCTTAAAAACCCATGGGCCATAGTATTACCAATGGATGTTTTTGCCGCTGCATCAGGGTCAACATGGATAAACTGATGATCTTCAGTAACATCAGCAAAGTGATTAATGCTCTGTTGATCTTTAGTTAGCCAGTCTGAATAGCCTAAGGACTGGCTAACTAAAGATTGCCAAGGAAATGTCTGGTTCATAAGTGAATACCAAAGATAAAAAATGGGCCTGTATTAGCGCCCAAAAAGGAAGTTTTATCGTAAATGGAAGTTTCTATTAAGCAACTTCAAACAAACCCGCTGCACCCATGCCGCCGCCAACACACATACTGACAACAATATATTTTACGCCTCGGCGTTTGCCTTCGATAAGCGCGTGTGCAACCAAGCGTGAACCTGTCATACCGTAGGGATGACCGATTGAAATCGCGCCACCGTTGACATTATACGTTTCAGGGTCGATACCTAAATGGTCACGGCAATAAAGGGCTTGCACTGCAAAGGCTTCGTTAAGCTCCCATAAACCAACATCGTTGATGTTTAAACCATGTTGCTTTAATAACTTGGGGATAGCATAAATAGGACCAATGCCCATTTCTTCTGGTGCGTTACCCGCAACCATCATACCGCGGTAGATCCCAAGGGGTTGGAGACCACGCTGTTCAGCGAGCTTGCGTTCCATGACCACAACTGCAGAGGCACCATCTGATAACTGGCTAGCATTACCTGCGGTAATAAAACCATTATCTACAATAGTATTAAGACCCTGAAGGCTTTCTATGGTGGTAGAAGGGCGGTTGCCTTCGTCCTTACTCAGTGTTACTTCTTCAAAAGAAATTTCTTTGGTGATCTTATCAACAACAGCCTTGGTAGTTGTCATTGGTACAATCTCAGCGTCAAACTTGTCAGCTGCTTGCGCGGCAGCGGTGCGCTGTTGTGATTGCAGCGCATAGGCGTCTTGTACTTCGCGTGAAACATTGAATTTTTTTGCAACATTCTCCGCTGTTAAAAGCATTGGCATATAGGCATGCTCGGCGTGCTTAATGACATTTTCGTCCTGTGAATTTCCAGCCCATTCAAAATATTTTTGCTGGATTTCAGAAATATTTTCCTGACCGCCAGCCACTACGACGTTCATGCCGTCAACAATAATTTGTTTAGCTGCTGTGGCTATTGCCATCAAGCCAGAAGAACATTGACGATCAATAGTTTGACCAGAAACTGAGTAGGGCAGGCCTGCTGCAAGTGATGCCATACGGCCAATATTAGAGCCTGCGCTGCCGCAGGTTAATACGGACCCGATAATCACATCGTCAATTTCTGCACCCTCAACTCCTGCGCGCTCAACGGCGTGTTTGATGGCATGACCCATCAGTGTAGGTGATTTAGTGTTGTTGAACGCACCCCGATAGGCTTTGCCAATCGGGGTGCGTGCGGTTGATACAATGACGGCTTCTTTCATGATTTTTATCCTATCTGTTTTATGCTTAAAATATTGATGTATCGATAGTCTATGCTGTGACCATCTATATTGTGACCACGTAGTCTTTAAACTTTTTACCCTGGGCAACTAATTTTTCCAATAAAGGTGCTGGCTTAAACCAAGTTTCGCCGTAGTCACCGAGTGTTGTTCGATAGGTGTTGATGGTGTCGAGCACTTTGTCTAGGCCTATTTCATCGGCATACTGCATAGGTCCGCCGCGGTATGTTGGAAAGCCGTAGCCGTTGCAATATATTATGTCGATATCACTAGAGCGGTAAGCAATACCTTCGTCGAGTACTTGGGCACCTTCGTTTATCAACATGTATATCGTCCGCTCAAGAATTTCCTGATCAGTAATTTCTCTTTGTATCACTCCATGTTGCTTAGCGAGTTCTGATGCCAATTCCATTATTTGTGGATTTTCTTCTTTAGCGCGACCTTTATATAGATAAAAGCCTTTAGCGGTTTTTTGTCCATAATTACCAAGTGCAAAAAGTTTGTCACAAATAGCGGCATAGCTAGCATCCTGACCATAAAAGGCGTCTTTGTTACCTTGGCGTGTTAAATAGCCAACATCAATGCCTGCCAAATCGATCATACTCGGAAAACCCATTGCCATACCATATTTGTAAAGTACTTTGTCTATTTGTGCAGGGTTGGCGCCCTCAAGTATCAGACGCGAGGCTTCACGGGCGTAAGGCTCTAGTATGCGGTTGCCAATAAAGCCCCAGCAAACGCCTGCAACAACAGGCACCTTTTTGATGCGTTGTGCTATTTTGATCATAGTGACAATCGCCTCATCGGCCGTTTTGTTGGCACGTACAATTTCCAGCAAACGCATAACATTGGCAGGACTGAAAAAATGCAAGCCAATAACGTCTTGTGGCCGTTTAGTGACCGCGGCAATTTCATTGACATCAAGTGTAGAGGTATTGGTTGCTAAAATAGCACCAGGTTTACAGACATCATCGAGAGCTTTAAATACTTTTCTTTTTATGTCCATGTCTTCAAATACGGCTTCAATGACCAGATCAGCATCACTAATATCACTATAATCGGTGGTAGTAGCCAGCTTTGACATAGATTGTTCGACTTGAGCTGTAGTCATCTTGCCTTTTTGAGCGGTGACTTCGTAATTGTTTCTGATCACCTTAAGGCCAAGCTCTAGCGCTTGCGCATTTAAATCTAGAATAATGGTATCAATACCAGCATTGGCAAAGTTCATCGCAATACCACCACCCATAGTACCAGAGCCAATAATGGCGACCTTTTCAATTTTTCGTAGAGGTGTTTTTGGATCAACGCCGGGAATTTTACTGGCGGCACGTTCGGCAAAAAAGATATGTTGCTGAGCTCGAGCTTGAGGTGTATTCATACATTGCTGGAAAAGCTTACTTTCTAATGCCAAACCTTCAGCCAAAGGTAATTCGCAGGCCGCTTCTACACATTGAATGCAACGTTCTGGCGCAAAGAAACCACGGTTGCGACGAGCAATACTACTGCGA
This sequence comes from Paraglaciecola sp., assembly GCA_046709505.1. GTDB lineage: Bacteria > Pseudomonadota > Gammaproteobacteria > Enterobacterales > Alteromonadaceae > Paraglaciecola. Next base: position 7,213 of record JBKEFM010000092.1, read on the forward strand.
AATTCGTTAAAAAAATCTTTTGGCAGTTTACTGATATCGACACTAAGCTGGGCACAGTTGCGCAGCGGCGCTTTAGTTTCTACGAGGTGTTGAGCGTAGCTAACCGCAGCATCAAGGAAGTTTTCTTCGCTGTCGTGTAATCTATCTATGATGCCAGCGTTTAATGCTTTATCAACATTGATAGGATTACCAGAGGTGATCATTTGCAATGCCAATTCTGCGCTTGCTATACGTGGCAAACGTTGAGTACCACCAGCACCCGGAAGAATGCCAAGCTTAACTTCTGGTAGGCCAAACTTTGCCTGAGGTAGCGCGATAATATAATCACAAGCTAGCGCCAGTTCAAAGCCACCGCCAAGAGCCATGCCGTTAATGGCCCCAACGATAGGTTTAGCTGAATTTTCTAACTTACTACACAAATCAGGTAAACTAGGCTCAGAAAAAGCCTTGTCACTGTCAAATTCACTGATGTCTGCACCGCCACAAAATAATTTGCTGGCGGAGGAAATAACGATAGCCTTGACACGGCTGTCTTTACTGGCTTTTTGATAGCAATCTAAAATAGCTGCGCGCAGTCCTTGCCCCAATCCGTTGACTGGAGGGCTACTTAGGGTGATAACAGCAACGTTATCGCGAATATCATACTTAATCAGAGTTGTCATGAATGAGCCTTTGGTAATATCTGGGCTGTATATTTTTTAATCGCAGCGCGCAGATTAATAATTAATAATTTACAAATATTTGTCTTAAATTTGCTATTGAATTTGTTAATGAATAATTGGTAACGGCGGCATTAGAACCAGTTATCCTGCATCTGGTAAGGTATCTCATCGAATGCTTTTAATAATTCAGCCTGAGGATAAATTTCAGGCAACTCCCATTGAATGTAATAGCGAGCTGCTTGTAATTTTCCGCGATAAAAATTAGCGTCACTGTCATGTAATGACTTTTTGTTAAGACCTTCAGCGGCCTTTAATGCTTGCTTTAGCCAAATCCAGCTAGCGATAACACGGCCGAATAAATCGAGATAAATAGTGGCATTGGCAAGCGTCAAATCAGGGTTTGTAACTAATTCAGTAGTCAATATTTTAGTCACTTCATTGAGCTCGGCTAAAGCTTTTTCTATCGGTGAGGTCAATGGTTCTACTTGTTCCAAGTTTTTTGCCTGTTCTATTGTTGCCAGTACAGTTTCGGTAAACAGTGTTAAACCTGCACCTTTGTTTAGCAGCACTTTACGGCCAAGAAGATCAAGGCCATGAATGGCTTCGGTGCCTTCGTGGATGGGGTTTAAGCGATTATCGCGATAATATTGTTCAACTGGATATTCTCTAATATAGCCAGACCCCCCCAACACTTGAATGGCTAATTCATTAGCCTTCAAGCAATATTTCGACGGCCAAGATTTAACCATAGGGGTGAGCAGATCCAATAACAAAAATGCTTGTTGGCGCTCTTGTTCCGTTTCTGCGGTGTGCGTATCTTCAAACAGCGAACTAGCATAGAGACACATTGCTAGGGCACCCTCGGAATAAGCCTTTTGCGCTAACAGCATACGACGGACATCGGCATGCTCAATAATTTTAACTTGCTTAGATAGTGGGTTTTTGCTGGAAGGTAAGCGCCCCTGAGGGCGATCACGGGCAAAGTCTAATGAGCAGTTAAACCCTTGATAACCTAGTACCGAGGCACCAAGGGCTACGCCAATTCGTGCTTCGTTCATCAGTTGAAACATATAGTAGAGGCCTTTATGTGCCTCGCCAACCAAGTAGCCAACCGCACCTTCATTTTCACCAAAACTTAAAACGGTTGATGTGGTGTTGCGATAGCCCATTTTGTGCAGTAAACCAGCAAGGGCAACATCATTACGTTGCCCCAATGTACCGTCCTCATTAACAAGGTACTTAGGGCAGATAAATAGGGAAATCCCCTTAGTACCTGCAGGAGCACCTTCTATTTTTGCTAAAACCATGTGCACTATATTTTCGGTGATGGTTTGATCGCCACCAGAGATATACATTTTTTGACCGAAAATTCGGTAACTGCCGTCTGTGGCTAATTTTGCCGTTGTTTTGATATCTGCTAGGGCAGATCCTTGCCCTGGTTCGGTTAATGCCATTGTGCCGGCATATTGTCCCGCTTGCATTGGTGGTAGATAAGTTGCTTTTTGCTCAGCATTGCCAAAAGTGTTAATAAGGTTTGCTGCACCAATACTGAGAAAAGGATAACCGGTAGTCGCTATGTTAGCCGCTGAAAAATACGCCATGGAGGCCCGAAGAATAACTTCAGGGAGTTGCATGCCACCATCATCAAAATCGTAGTGTGCGGCCAGAAATCCAGCGTTAGCAAAGGCATCCCAAGCTTGCTTGGTTTCAGGGATCATGGTTATTGTTTTGCCATCAAAACTAGGTTCGTTGGCATCACCTTTACTATTGTGGTTAGCAAAGTACTTTTCTGCGACGGTTTTGGCCGTATCTAGCGTGGCATTAAATACTTCTTTTGAGTGTTCTTGATAGCGAGGACGCTCTAATAGCGCTTTTGTATCAAGAAATTCATAGAGTAAAAAATCAATGTCACGGTTATTTAAAAGTTGTTGCCTCATGAAAACCTCATAGAAAAATCTTATTCAAAAGTAAGGGTATACCCCTACATTATATTAATATGTAGACTTGATCAAGTTTTTAATCGGCATACAATAAAGGTATACCTCCGTTTAGTTGTAGATGTGTTCACATTGAAAAAAGATGAAAATAAAATAAATTCGATGGAACTTGGCAATGAGCGCTATCGGTTTTTAGTAGAACAGTCTGGTGATATGATCAGCACACATAGGCTAGGAGATTGGGCCTATACTGCGACTAACCCAGCGGTTGAAGTTGTTAGTGGCTATAAACCAGAAGAAATTATGGGTAAACCAGCTTACGATTATTTTCATCCAGAAGATGCCGAAGCGATGAAAAAAAAGCTAATTCCGGCTATTTATCGATTTGGCATTCGTACTTTTCGCTATCGCCATCGTCATAAAAATGGCAAGTATTATTGGGTTGAAAGCACCCATAGATCGATTCGAGATGAAACAACCGGTGAGTTGCAAGAAATTATTGCCGTGACGCGTGATATTAATACCCAAGTAGAAACTGAAGAGGTGAGTCGGCGTTTGGCTAAAGTTGTTGAAGCATCGTCAGATCTGTTGGTGTTTTGTAGTCAAGATTACAAAGTCACTTACATGAATGTCTCGGCATTGACGGGATTTAATTTAATAAAGGAGCAGGCTGAATCGACAAACTTGGGTCAAATATTGTCGAAAGAAAGTTTTCAAAAAATTAAAACACTAGCCTGTCAAGTAGCCAATACTAGTGGTGGATGGCGAGGTTGTTTACAACTTAAATCAGATCGGTTTGTCGATCGATTTATCGTACTAGAAGAAGTGTTGGTACATGCGCAATATGGTATCAATGACACAGACGATTATTATGCCTTAATTATTCGTGATATTAGTGAACAAAAACTCGCAGAGCAGGAAAAACAACAGCATCAGGCTGAAATCGCCCATGCATCCCGTCTGATGACCATGGGAGAAATGGCCTCTGGGCTTGCACACGAAATCAATCAGCCGTTGGCTACTACCTTAAATTATGCGCGTGGCGCGGTTAGACAAATTGAAAGTGGTAAATTAACCGAACTAAGCAAAATACAGCCGGTTTTCGCTAACATTGTCCGTCAGGCACAACGTGCTGCCGATATCGTTAAACGCTTACGTACGTTGGTTAAAAAGACTCCTTATCAACGATCTAAAGTTTCCCTTAATCCGCTATGTGAAGAAGTGGTGTTTTTTCTCAAACATGAGCTATCAGATCGTAATGTTGAGGTTGAACTGGATCTGGCCGCGGACACGCCGGAAATTGAAGCTGATAGCGTACAAATTGAACAGGTACTAATTAATTTGTTGCGTAACGCGTTGGATGCTTATGCTAACGTAGCGCGGGATGATAAACTCATTCGAATTAGAACTGTTACAGAAGCTAGCACTGTTTCGCTGCGGATCACCGATTACGGAGTTGGCGTAGCAGAAAATGTAATGGCTTCATTATTTGAACCCTATGTCAGTGATAAACAAACGGGGTTAGGTATGGGATTGTCCATTTCCCGTACTATTGTTGAAGCACATGGCGGAAAAATTTCGATGAAATCAGATGGTAGTAGCTTTACTACCTTTACAGTACAATTACCCTGTATTATTTAAGGCAAGAGGCATAAGTTGATAAGTGAATAAAAAAATGGTTTACATCGTTGATGACGATTTAGATTTTCGTGAATCCTTAGTTTGGCTATTAGAAAGCGCGGGGCATCAGGTTGGCGCCTTTGGTAGCGGAGAAGAGTTCTTAGCGGCTTGTAGTGATAGCTACATTTCTGGTTGCCTGTTGTTGGATGTTCGTATGACCGGAATGAGTGGTCTTGCTTTGCAACAAGAGTTGAATCAGCGCTCAATAAAACTACCAGTAATTATAATTACAGGTCATGCAGATGTGGGCATGGCGGTTCAAGCGATGAAAAATCAGGCGGTAGATTTTATTGAAAAACCGTTTGATGATGAAGCGTTGCTGGACTTGGTTGCTTCGCTCCTTAAAAATGTAGATGGGCTCAGTGAAACACAGGCTAAACAACGCCAAGTTGCGCAGCGATGGCAGTTGCTGAGTAAACGAGAAAAACAGGTTGCTCAACTGGTTGTTGATGGCAGAGTCAATAGAGAAATTGCTGAACAGCTAAGTATTAGTATCAAAACGGTTGAAATTCACCGTAGTAGAGTAATGAGTAAAATGCAGGCTAAAAACATTACGGGTTTGATGAAGCTTATTGGCGAAATGAACAGTGATGATAATTAACAGTGTTCACTTGCCTTGCTCATTAATTGTTCTGTAGTCTTGCAACTCAAATCTTCAAGTGGAACGGATATATCCCTCATGAAAAATATCAAACTGACCACTGAGAAAAAAATAGATCTTGAAGCCCTTCACGATACAAGTCGTGATAGCCGTGTTCGAGATCGAATTAAAGCTATTTTACTTCTTTCAGAAGGTTGGTTAACGTCGATGATTGCTCAGGCATTACGACTTCATGAAACGAGTATTTTCAGGCATATTGATGATTATATAAGTAAAAATAAGTTAGACCAAGAAAATGGCGGCTTACAACCTTATTGAGTAAAACACAAACAGATAAAGTTGTTGCGATGTCTGTCTCTGTTGAGTTTGAGGATTGTCAGAGAATACCGATTATTGTCTTATTGTCTTATTATCTTATTATAGTTATTGTTCATAGTGTTGAACGTGTTATGGAAAATTGTAAAGCTAGATACATGGAAACGTTATGGTGTGTTGCAGTGATCCGCGTTTGGCAACTTGTAACATTAAATCATTGGTGATTATTAGCGGATTGCAAAGAAAGTATAAAATTATTTCTTTACAAAAAAAGGGCTATTGTCACTTTAAAATCATCAATTGAAATGCCTGGATTCTATCCTTGATGGGGTTAAATTTGTATCACTAATTTTTTTATAAGCAACTGAATATCAAGGTTTTTTATTCATTAGCTCTTAATTTTTTCTTTTAACTAGATTAATCGAGACAACAAATGCGCACAGTAGTAAAAGGTCAGTGCGACCCGAAATTTGTCCAATTGCAAGTCGAATTTGAACGTAATTTTTCCGACAGAGGTGAGTCTGGTGCGTCGGTTTGCCTTAGTGTTAACGGCGAAACTATGGTAGATTTGTGGGGGGGAGTGGCTAACCAAAAAACAGGCGAACTCTGGGAAAGAGATACAGTATCCATTGTTTTTTCATGCACCAAAGCTGCTACCGCTCTTTGTGCGCATATTTTAATCGATAGGGGGCTGCTTGATTTACACGGACTAGTCACTGATTACTGGCCTGAGTATGGTAAACACGGTAAAGACAACACTACAGTAGCGATGATGCTCAACCATGAAAGTGGCGTACCTGCATTTCGTGAACCGATAAAACTAGGTGGTTTCAATGATTGGGACTACATGATTTCGCGGCTTGAAGATGAGAAACCATTTTGGGAGCCGGGTACACGTAATGGTTACCATATGGTGAGCTTTGGTTGGACGGTTGGTGAACTGGTGCGAAGAGTATCAGGAAAATCACTGGGCACTTTTTTTGCTGATGAAGTAGCTGGGCCAACAGGTGCTGATTTCTGGATCGGTATTCCAGACAACTTTTCTCATCCCATAGCACCCATGATCCCATATTCACCTATAGCTGACGACATAGTACCGGATTTCAGCGCTAGGTTGATGGCTGACCCTACGTCTGTTCAAGCGTTATCATTTTTGAACACCGGAGGATGGAAAGCGGATAATCCTGAAAGCTATCGTGCCGAAATCGGTGGCGCTGGCGGAATTTCCAATGCACGTGGTCAGGTTGCCATGTATGAACCTTTAGCTAAGAATGACGGCAGTCTTGTGTCGCCAGAATGCCTTAAAAATATGAGTATGGTCTCTACAGCAACCCAACAAGATTTTACACTGTTACTTCCAACACGGTTTGGTCCAGGTTTTATGAAGTCTTTAGATAATCGTCAGATGCACTCTGCGGCAAGTCGACAGTCCGTTATTCTTGGCGATCAAGCTTTTGGCCATGTGGGGGCGGGTGGATCTATTGGTTTTGCTGATCCCGAGTGTGGTTTGGCTTTCAGTTATACCATGACCAAAATGGGCAATGGCTTATTACTCAACGATCGCGGCCAGAGCCTAGTGGATGCAGCTTATTTGACATTAGGTTACAAAAATAACAAATCAGGTGTATGGATCAAGTAATCAGTAATCAACCGTTTTCACGTTATTCAGAATTCAAAACAAGCACCGCCCATTGTTGTGCAAACCAGTTTTGAATATTGCTTTTATTTAAACAGACTTACCTGTGGCTGCACTAGATTTTCGCCGTTTGATGTCTGCTTTCAGAGCGAACTTGATATTTAAACGGTTAGAAAAGCTAATCCTCCCACCGTCTGTTGATTGCTCAAGGTGACCAAACTATAATAAATTGCTACGTCCGCTTTCTTGGACAAAGCAGCCGCTCGACGAAGGTCAGGTTTGTCTGCTGCTTAACATGATTGAGTTTGTTTCCAGCAGTGGCTGGTTACAAAAGTTCGTCGAGGCTCAACACTCTCCTTTTGCTCCAAGTATGCTTGAAAAAGGCATCTCAACAATTCGTTACCTTCAGTCCTGATGTACTCCTCAATTTCACCCTGTTCACGGTTAGCATAGTGTGCTGATCCAAGTGATGAAATTATCTGTTCGAGTTGTATTTTACGTCAGAAAAGGATGAAATATCAGGATGATTTAGTTAGGCTAGGCTCATTAGAGAGTCCTTATTAATTAAGATGTATAGAACTAGCTAGTATCTAAAAGTTTGACCTGGTCAAGTAAATTCAGTCACCCTAGTTAAGCTACGTTATCTAACTCATTAATTTTCAATTCAAAATCGTTAGGGCTTTGATATCCTAAGTAAGAGTGTAGTCGGTTACTGTTGTACACATGGTTATGTAATTCATTATATCTTGTTGCGCTTCATAACGTGTTTCATAATTTTTCCAATGAACACGCTCTTGCTTTAGGTTACCAAAGAAGCTTTCAGCAACGGTATTATCCCAGCAGCAGCCCTTTTTTACTCATACTGCGAGCAAAGCCATTGTTATTAAGTAATTTCCGGTACTGCTGGCTTGTATATTTAACACCTTGATCGGAATGAACAATAAGTCCTTTCTCAGGGTTTCTTTTGCAAAGAAGCCCGTCGATTTTTTTAATATCTCACGCTCCATCTCTAGGCGCTTTACTTGGGCTTTTAATTTACGTATTTTCTCTTGATCGGGTGTTAGCTTACCGTTACGCCAAAAGACTTGACCATCTTCATTCTCTGCTTCTTTGATCCAGCGGCCAAGCATTTGATTTCCAATACCTAGATTTTTGCTAGCTTCAGATACTAATATTTTGATCTCTGATAATCATATAGAAATCTCATCCGTGTAAGCGGTTCGTTTTTCGTCTCTACAGGCTAAACTTAATGATCACTGTAATGAGGAGCTAGTTATGAAACTATATGGTGGAATAGACTTACATTCAAATAATAGTGTTTTCAACTTAGTGGATGAAAATGCCAATGTTGTGCTCAAGAAACGTATAAGTAATGATATTAAGGCAATCATTCATCTTTTAGAGCCCTATCATGATGCACTTGAAGGGCTAGTTGTTGAATCAACCTACAATTGGTACTGGCTAGTTGATGGACTAATGGATGCCGGATTTAAAGTACATCTAGCTAATACAGCCGCTATTCAACAATATTCTGGGTTAAAACACGGCGATGATGATAGTGATGCCAACTGGTTAGCTAACATGTTACGCCTGGGTATTCTGCCCGAAGGATATATCTACCCCAAAGAAGAGAGAATGATCCGTGATTTATTACGAAAACGGTTTCAGTTAGTACAACAAAAAACGCTAAACCTCTTATCAATGCAAGGGCTATATGCTCGTCACCTGAATATGAAATTAAATAGTGATCAGATCAAGCGATTAACTGAAAAGCAGCTAACGATAGATTTTTCTGATCTAAATGTCCGTTTAGCCGTCAGCGCAAATTTGGTCATGTTGTTGTGTCTAACGAAGCAGATCCAACAGATTGAGAGAGTATTAAAACAACAACTAAAGTTAAAAGCAGAATTTGTAAAACTAACCAGTATTGATGGGATCGGTCTAATCCTAGCTCTCACTATTATGCTAGAAACAGGAGATATATCTCGCTTTAATAAAGTCGGTCAGTACGCGTCATATTGCCGCTGTGTAAATGGTGGGAGATACAGTAACGGTAAAAAGAAAAGTAAAACAAATACAAAAAATGGCAATAAATATTTAGCTTGGGCTTTTATAGAGGCTGCTCATTTTGCGATCCGTTTTAACGATACTGTTAAGCGATACTATCAACGTAAACTGGCTAAAAAATCTATCGTCATTGCAAGAAAGACAGTTGCTCATAAATTAGCGAGAGCCTGCTATTACGTAATGAGAGATCAAGTTGAGTTTGATGTTAATAAAGCATTTGGATATTCAAAATGATGACATAATCTTTAGCTTCAAATCAAGAGGTTGAGTTTTTATCCTGTGTTGGTACAACCATAATTCTGATTAAACATCCTCTTGACCCTTTTAAAACTTTTTGTTCGAGGTTGATATGCCTGTGCTTTGAGCCCTTAATGTCTGGATACGCCGAAGGTGTAAACCAGTATTCTGTCAAAGTGATTAGCTAACAAGCTAACATCATTAACGGCATGGACAAAGTACGGCACTAAATGATTTCTGAGGCAAAAACTGCTAAGGGCTGTCGTTATCTATTTAATAACTAACGACAAATGCCTTAATTCATATGGGTGACTGGTGCATATTAATTGACACTACACTAAGAGATTTTTAGGTGCATAACAGCAAACAAATTGATAAAGCCTACGGGCTAAAATAATTGATTAAAAGATCAAGGAATA
>JBKEFM010000093.1:0-16742 GCA_046709505.1 Paraglaciecola sp.
GCCAATGCCAATGCCAATGTTAATGTTAACGTTAACGTCAAAGAGCCTACCAATAGTCAAAATCACGCTTATAGAAGCCTGGCACTTGATGCACTTAATACCTGGCACTGGCAAAAAGAAGCTAAAGTTGCCATGCGGTTAAGTGCTGTGAAACATCAGGAAAATGCTAACCACAGTGAGAATACTGCTCTGGTTAAACATGACAGAAAAATGGTGACCACAGAACCTGCTATTGAAGTTGCTAATAAAGGTGTTGAAGGTGCTATTTCAGGTGCTGATGAGGGTATTATTAAAGGTGCTTTTGAAGGTGTTATTGAAGGTATTAGTGAAACGTTAAACAATAACAAAGCATTTCATCTGCCGGTTAACACTCGCGTAAAAGCATTCGAATTTCCTCTCTGGTTTAGGGCTAGCCTACGTTACTTTGTTAGCGAATCTGAACTTGGCCAAGTGAATAAACGCCAATTAGTGTGTTTGTCTAATAAAGACCGACTCTACGGTGGTAAGCTTAAAGAGAAGTGCATATTCCTTCCTATTAACTGGAATGATGACACCGATAATATTATTAAAGTGCGCTCACACCGTAATGTTTGGGAAAGCTCATTTGCTGAACTGGCCCGCTCTCGCCCGTTAGAGCTTATTAACCTCTTTACCCATAACGATATTTGGGTAGAAGGTGCCTTTTCGGCGCTCTCTACTTAAAATAACGTAACTTAAAATAACCTAGCTTAACCAAAAGGAAGATACATCATGAACGAAGATCAACGACTAGAACAACAATCTGAACAAAACGTGGTAGCACAAGAAAAGCGTGCTACCAATGCCGTAGTTGCAGCCGATCAAGCAACGGCTGAGCAAGCCACTGGCTATAATGCTACCACGCCAGAACAGGCAGAACAAATTGCCCGTGATGCTGTCATTGCAGCCGATCAGGCGGTTGCTGCTACGGAGTAAATACCTGAACAAACATGGAAAATATGCCAATACAAATTTGGCCAGTAACCTGATAATGCCTTAGTGTATTTAATATAACTAAGGCATTTTTATTTGGTTAAGATAATGTAGGCTAACTTGAATACAGGTTAGCGACACTTACCAACTAAATCCTAGCTTTTACCAAGTTGTCAATATCTGTTGTACCTATAGTTAAAGAGCAACTAACGCTTTTATCTTATAAAAACAAGGAGAAAAACATGGTGAATGTTGACTATGCAACTAGCCAAAATAACTATAGGTATTGGACCGGCATGTGTAACCAATATTGGAATAATTGGGGCAACCTAAGTTGTGCGCAAATAGCACAGGGCGCTATAGCCTGTGATTTAATGGCACAGTGGCGTGAATATCATGCAAATCAGTTTTTTGATGGCCCAGATGGTACACATCAAGGGTATATAAATAACGCACTCAACAGAAGTAATCATTTTAGGAATGCCTACCAACAAGGTTGTATGCAGCCTGCCAATCCATAGTTACTGTACTTTTAGGGGGCCAATTCAGTAAGTGCATTTGAAGTAAGCCCTCTTTATAAAGTTTTAGTAAATTGTTTTTGTTCTTTTAATGATTATCACAACACTTTGCTAGATCGTAACAAATACCAAGCCACAGTTGGCACAACCCACTATCATCAAGTGATATATTCCTTACCAATAAGTGTGTAATGCCCAATATAATTACTTCTGACAGTAGCGCGTTAAGCGTAAATCAGCAAAATGGTATGTCGGCAACAGCAAATAAGTTGTCGGGGGCGGGTAAGGCCTATCAATCAGTCGCGCAATCAACCGGGATGGCAATACAAGATGCCACAGACGCCTTACGTAATGTACAGACCATGGCCAATACGGCAAAAGGCGTGGCGTTAGCTCAAATGCTTGTAACAGAAGATGTGCCCACTTTCACCAAAATTACCGCCGCAATTGCTGTGATGGAAGCCGCTAGCGTGGCTAATTTTACCAGCATTGGTAGTGCGGCTACTAGTATCATATCGAGCTTTCCTTCTGGATGAGCGCTGTTTATCTTATGTCTTACGCCGCCCTAAGTTCTATCTCCAATTAAGTGTGGTCACAAAAAACGAAGGGTTGCGCCCAAACTAACTCATCCTGAAATAAAATCTACGGGTAAAAATATTGAACAGAAAAACCAATACCCGTAAACCAATACCAATAAAACCATAGAATTTACCAATAACTAACACATCATTGCGTAGAATTTACCAAGTTCTATACAATGATAAATTTTATAGTTATTAACAGAAAACGAATACTACTCATTATAAAAACAGTTGAAACTAAGCAGACCAAAGGCATTTATTACTTGACTCTTGCAATGAAAGCAAACCTGCCAATCACCATACAACGCATAAGCAGCGATGAAAACATCGAACTGGCTTATCAGCAGCTGTGTCGGGGGTGGGCGAATAAAGGTGACAATCACGACTGTTGGCATTTGCGCTTTCATTGGCAAAAAATCAAACCTCAAATACAACAATTGTTACGCAGTGGCGATTATTATTTGTCTCCTTGTAAAGCAGTGAAGGTTGAAGAGCATTCAATAGGCTTCAGTTGTAAAGAGTGGTGTGCGGAAGATGCTTTAGTGTTGAAAGTATTAACGAATGTGTTAACTGAGGCTATTAAACCGCATTTGTCGAGCCATTGTAAGCACCTTAAGGGCAATGGTGGTGCCAAGCAAGCGGTAATTCATACATTCACGCAGGCAAAACGTTTAAGTAGTGAATATACCTTTGTTTTAAAAAGCGATGTTAAAAGCTACTACGCCAGTATGAACCACAGTTTACTAATGAGTCAGTTTGAACGTTATGTTTCTGATGACGCTGTTTTAAAACTGCTCAGACAATTTTTAAATCATCTGGACGATGTTAATGGCGATTTGTTTGAATGTACCCGAGGAATTGGCAAAGGTTCGTCGTTGTCGCCATTAATTGGCGCGCTGTATTTAGATGAGTTAGACAAAATTTTGGCCGATTATGCACAGCACGTTGGCGCCGTATACATACGTTATATGGATGATTGGCTTTTTTATGTAATACCCGCTGGCAGCTTCGCAACGCTGTGCTGAAAATGAATCAGGTGTTGGTGAGGTTAAAGGTTACCAAGGCTGAGAAAAAAACCTTTATTGGTAAGCTTGATAAGGGTTTTGATTGGCTGGGGTATCGGATTTTTGCTATGGGTGGCGGGAAACCTGATGCTTCAGCTTTTAACGAAAATGAAGATGAAGATGAAGACGATAAAACGTCTGGTACGGGTGGTAAACCTTTAGAGATGGAAACTTCTGTGGCTCTTTGTGCTTTGTCAGCGAGTGATTTGCTGGTGGACGGGGGTGAGAAGAGGGTTTTTGCTTTGGGGGTGAGTGCTGGATGTTTTGGGAATTTTACGCGTAAACTTTTTCGGCTTTATGAGCGGGGGGCTTCTGAGAAAGTTCTGGAAGGGTATGTGCGGAGATGGTGGTGTTGGGTGAATGGTGGGGTTGTTTTGGATGGGTTGTCTGTAGGTGCATTGTCAGTAGTTGGGTTAGATCAATTACTCTGAACCTTTTGATTGCAAGCAACATCGTCTACATAAAACCGAACACATTAAATATTTACACTTGAAAAACCTGGAAAATTACACAACGGATATGACTGGAGTACAACCTCATGTATAAGCAAAAAACAACACAACTTTTAAACAACAGCGCACTAGCCCTAAAAACCAACAAATGGCAAAAGAAATGCAATACGACAAAAGGGTTCAAAGGAACCGAACAGCGCCTGATCAGTGACGAGACCGGCGACATCCATATGGACAATAAATTCTACATGATCGGGACGGACAAACCGACAGGCGTGAACGAAGCTAACCCAATGATTGGATGCTTGACAAAAGCCAAAGAACACAAATTAACTCCTACGTACCTTACAGGGTGGCTGTGGAACAAAGGGAATTGTTGGAACGAGTGCGAGAACAAAGCGTTCCTGGACTCTGCTGTAACGAACGGAGCGATGGTTAGAATTTGCTTAGATCCTGATGACAGTGTGGAAGAAAAAATAATACAGAACGTGAAATACAAAATCACGGATGCCCAGCTGGCGCAACCAACTAACGTAGGTGGCGAAATATCCTACTTACTTTCAAAGGGCTGCCAACCGCACAAATCCGAATACGGAACTGATTGGCTGAACTGCGCGGTGTCTCCTCAATACAGGGAAAACAAGGAAAACATACAAAATAACAACACGCAATCGAAAGCATGACTTGTACGGCCTCTATGATCACGTCGAATGTAATCGCAAGGATATACGCTCTTGTAATATATCCACTGCAGGTTTAACTTAATTAATGGTGTCACTCTGATAACGACTTTTTATGGGGTAAAACGATGTCTTATTGATGAATGCCAAATAATCGGTGCAACATGAGATAAGCGATAATGCGCGATTAACTCGTGCTATATAAACTTTTGTTGTTTTACAGGGAACGCTAAAAACGGTTGAGTGCACTCTATAATAGACAATCGTACACCTCTTACCTGAACAAGACCTTAACTTTATGCGCACCGGGACCTATTGCGCGTATAAACATGGGTCTTTGTAATGACTTACGGACTTGCGTGATAGAACAACAACCAACCCTTTACATTTCAACCAAAAATGAAACAAGACACACACTTTAAACAATTAACGTAACTTTAAATGGGGGACCTTCTTATAACTAATATCCTAAACAGGCGCTTACTTTCGCCCTATTTAAAGACCAACCAATAACACTCCTACAGCGCTAGAATGAATTTAAATAACCGAAAAGGAATTAAAATGACTAATTTTATAATGGGCGGCTGGAGCCAAAATACCCGCGACGTTGCCCCAGCGGGCTTTGCCTATACTATGTATGGCATGATCACGAACTTAGACGGGCTAACTGCGGGTACCCCTAGCTCACCTGGTTGGAGTCCTAAAACAACCGCCGCGCCGAATGCTGAAACGGGTTCTGTAATGTGGACATACGGTGGTGGTGGTGCTACCCCTGAGAACATGCCGAACACTGAGATTGAAAATTACGAAATAGTGAGCTGCACAAACCAACAGCATTGGGCTGGCGTTGACTTTGATGACGAGAGCCACATGAATATCGATAATGTTGTCGCTGTTATGAAACAATTAAAAAAGCAGCAGCCACCGCTGCAGTCGAGTTATACGTTTTTAGCGGGGTGGGATTATAATAACCCTAACAATTCAAGTTCAGGTAAATTGATTAATGCCGCAGTGCAGAAAGTTGCACAGGAAAATTGCTCAGACCGTTTTATTTTAATGTGTTATGCCGATGAAATGTGGTCAAAAGCCGATATAACAGCGAATGTTGGCTCGGCAATTGAGCGTACTATTAACAATGGTGTACCTAAAAAAGAGGTAATGTTAGCACTTACGTCAGTTGGACTGAATGCTGAGAACTTAGACTACTTTTTAGAACAAGTAACAGCTTATGACATTGGCGGATTGTTTATTTGGGATTTTGCAGCGTTACCACCAAGTTACTTATCAACCATTAAAAATAAGCTCGATATTAATTAGCCTTAATTCAAAATTTAACTAAGCCACCCATGATAAAAAGGAAACTTTGTAAACTAACATTGCCACCCACTTTAAAAGAAGAATCTCCTTATAACGTTTCATTATAAGGAACCAAAACTACAAATAATCCTTTAGGCATTACTTTTTTGGGCTTACCGACCAATGGTAAAAGCTCTGCCGGCTGTTTGCCTTCTTTTGCTAATTTTGTTCGCAGGAAACTACTGGCATACATAGGCTTCAGAAACGTTTTCCCTAACAGCATTTAAACCAACATGAACGAAGGATATATTAATAGCACTAATATCCGGTCTTAAACCCAGCCACGTCAATGTCCAAAACATTGTGAGGTTTGATGAACTTGTCAGCAGATAAATTTACAACATTCACATCTCCTGTAACTTTGCGTAAATATGGGTGGCAGACAGGACACTTCACATCATCTATCACTTTTGTAAAAATAAGCGGAAAAAACTGACACATTCCTGAAATCAAGTATTTGTCTGCTGTTTGTCATACATGAGGTAAATCTTTACCGAAGTGTATTCTTGTGGAGCTTCAACCTCCAGTTTGATTATAAACAGTGGTTCACTAGGAGGATTAAAATAGCGATTTAATGATTCAAACGTTAAATTTAGGGTCATCATGGCTTTTAAATAGGGTTAAAATTAATAAGCGATCCTTTATTTAAATAACCTGAGCTCTGGATAAGCAAAGTTTCTCAACAAGCTAATTTAGGTGCTATCAGCGTTGGTATTACTAACAATAACCCGTTATTGGGTACGACGCGCCACATTGCTGTCACCAAAATTATCAATTCTGAGATGAAAAAGTAAATGTAAATGTAAAACACGTAATTATTTTGTATGTTATTGATAATAAGTCTTTTATAGGTGTACATTAAAATTCATTAACCAGAACACAGGTTAAATAACAACTAATCGACTTTGAAAAATATTAAACAAGCAATGTGTTTTTTAAATGTCATCAGTTTGATAATGAGATATTTTGATTTTTGATATAAATTCTGCATGAATGAAACATTGCATTATCAAATGGACTACTATTATCTTTCTCAATGTGAGAATTAATTGGATGACAAGCAGGTTATTAAGGTATAAAAATCAATAATTCTGCGCTTTTTTACTAATTTATATAAGGATATTAATAAATGAATACAGTAATGGTTTATATGGTTTTAGCCGGTGACACGTTATATTCGATCGCCAATTCAATTAGCGGTGCTGCTGGTGTTACTATTGAGCAAATAGAAACAGAAAACCCTCAATTAAGGCCAAATGACTTACAGGTTGGTAAGGTAATTGCGATTCCTGAATGTACAGGTAGTGGTGTTTTAAATTACACCATTATTGCTGGAGATACTTTATCTAGCATAACTAATGCGCTGTCACAATGTGCGGGCCTGACATATCAACAAATTCAGCAGAACAACTCGGAATTGGGCAGTGAAATTCAAGTTGGCGAATTATTGAATATACCTGCTACAACAGGTGATGTAGTACCGACCTTACTACAGCCTGAAGCAGATAATATGGGTTACTGGGACTGGACATATTCTGCGAGTATGCCCCCTTCAAATACAACAATGAGCTTGGCTTTTAGTGGGGAGATAGATGTTGATAAAGTGATTTCCAACGCAAACAGGGTTTTAGCTAGCTTGGTTGGTGATAAATATATTTGTTTTGGCGGAGGGAATGACACGGGTGCTTTTACTGGGGAACATTTGCATGCTATTACCGACGCGATTAATGAGGGTAAATTTAGTGACTATGATGGAATAGCTTATGATATTGAGGAAGGAAAATGTGGTCTTGAAGACGATTTTAAAGCCTCATTTCAAGCAGCCAAAGAAAAGGGATTTAAGGTGCTTGTTACTGTTAGCCATTCAGCTCCTTATGGTATCTCTGATGCCCCCCAATTAATGAACTCATTTTTTGATAATGAGAATATTGATTTTATTTCTCCTCAACTTTATAGCAAGGCTATTGAGCCAGTAAATGAATATACTATCAGTGGGGGGGTTCAATGGTCAGAGTATGCTAACTGTAAAGCATCGGTAATACCGAGTATTGTAATATCATCACTGTATGCAAGTGCGCAAGAGTATTTTCTCACCCAAGGAGTAACTTTGGAAGGCTATATACAGTGGCGTCAGACATAAGCAGGCTAAGTTAGGGTTTACAGTACAGAATCAGGATAGTTGAAAAATATAAACAAGCAGATAACATTTTTAAAATATTCAACTTTTATGCTAAAGATTAATTTTCTTGATGGGCTTCTCATTTGGCTAGCCCATCATGTATTTTTTAAGTCAGGATAGCATCGTTTAAACTTACTTTTTAAATCACTTATCGGAGCCAAGTTAATAACACACTACGACTTACTCAACAGGCTTTCAATGCCAGCTGCAAATTCTCATAGAAGCTGAACATTTTTTTAGTTAATTTAACTTCAAAATATCTCATTCAATACAGCCACTCTGCTTATTAAAAATTGCATGATGTTTGCTCGATTCGTTTAATAAAGAGCCCCTATGCGAGCAGGATCAATGTCAATGCGAAAACTTAAAGAAGCATACGGGAATTTTTCATTTCAAGAAAGCTTCATCTGTATTTTCTACAACATTTACCGTTAACTCTGCATACTGATCCTGATTGTTACTAATGAAAAACGAGTAAGTGAGTGTTTTATCGTAAGTTTTACCAAGCGTATAGTTAAATATTCCAAGTTGGTATAACCAACGCTAGTTATAGTTAACTTATCAAAAGCAGGTGTTTTTGATAGCACATTAGAGTTGCGTTATTGATACCCAATAGCATGTTTGGGTGATATACCCTTCTCTGATAAAAAATTTACAGCAACAAGTAAAGGAAAACTATTACATGGGATATTTAACAGATTTAACAGATTTAACAAGTATAGCCAATTTAAAAGCACAAACAGAGGTGGCAAGTGCCAATTCAAAAGGGTTTGTTTCGAGCGATGTTGTTAATCCAAATATGGCTGAGAATTATCAGCATGATGGTTATACCTTTTGTCTAAGAGATATTAGTGAGGGATATGACGACAAATTAAATAAGTATAATCTTACGAGTTTAGAAGCATACAGTATTATGCAGCCGATAAATGTAGGTGGTAGTGGCTTATCGTTAATGCCACTATATAAAGTACGTGGTAATCAAGGAGCAATTTCACAAAAGGAGATAAAAACTAAAGCCGTTCAAGAAAGTCAAATAATTACCAAGCTACTACATTGTCTAGGGTTACCATTAGGGGTAACCATCTGGCTGGATATAGAAAGTATTAATGCGCTTGAAAGTACTTCTACAAAAGTATTCACTGCAGAAGAATCCAATATTTATTTACTTGAATTGAGTGCCGCTGTGATTAGTAGTGGTTTTTCGGTGGGCTATTATTACGGAAATACACATGATTGCGCTTGTCCTTCAGGATTAGCCCCAATGGGGACTAATGTACTACAAGCAGTTGCCTGCGCTAACGGCATGGGAGAAAACCATCTGCATACTATTACCATTGGAGATAATGCTGATTCGTGTAAAATACGCTGGGCCTATTATTCATAAATTGTTCTAACAGACATTTTGCTACTGCATACACCACCTAGTTTGTTGTAAGTGTGGTGTGTGTATTCGTGTAACCATACCCATCACTAAGTCATTATAAAAAGCGTATTTAGAAAAAAACCATTAAAAAAGTGTGTTTTCACCTGATGCGAATACCCCTTTAAGTAGATTTATATAACAATTCCTATTTTGTACCACATATTTTAAGTATTTATACCAATTAGTTATCGGCTTTTATTTATATACTTTTGTTGGAAATCAAAAATAGTAACCCTGTAGTTACGGATGATTTTTAAATTAACATATATTTTTTAATAGTTAGAACGATAAGGAATTAAGAATGGCATTTCCAACAGCAGTAAATGATCAAATAACCGACTCAGTCACACAAGCCAATGTAAAAGTACTGGGCGATGCACCCGCTATGGCGATGGGGAATTTGTTTCAAGCAACCTCACAAGCATTGTCGAACGCGGCGCATAACGCAACGTCAGCACAACAACAAATGGCAGTAACCGCTCAAGCCGCTACAACAATGGGGGTAACAACGTTATATTCAATTGATACCGCAACCGTAGGTGTGGCAACTAAAACGATTCTAGGCGCTGGTTAAATAGCGCTTAGTGTTGATAGATAACCTGTACTTTGAATGACCACGGGTATAGTTGTCTATGTCAGTTGTCTATGTCAGTTGACTATATAAGTGCTGCCGCTTCTTCCATGCCTGAAATATATTTCAGGCATTTTTACCTTCTCTCTAACGTTTTTAAAAGCGTTGATAACAATGCATTATTATGGACTTTTCATCTTCGTATAAAAATCCAATAGATGCCTAGATTACGCCAATTATGTTAAGCCTTTACCCATTATAGTGCTGACCATAACAACAACGTATAAAGGAGCAAGCTGTAGTGGAAAGTGTCAATGAATTCTCTGATTTTCAGTTAGGTGAGCTTTATCATCAAACCCAAGGCAGTGGTGATATTTGTATTGCGATTATCGATGGTGCGGTTGATGGTGGTCACAGCGATTTTGTTGAAACGAACTTAACGGTGCTTAACGCAAATGGTGAACAACTAGACGCAAGCTGTTTGAATAATATTGGGCCTTCTTGCCAGCATGGCACCTTTGTTACAGGTGTTTTAGCGGCGAGTAGGGAGTCTGCTGCACCGGGGATCTGCCCACAATGTTCATTTATAGCTAAGCCTATATTTTGTGAAGCTGATAACTTGTCAGCTTGCCCTATGGTTACGCAGACACAATTAGCCGATGCGGTAAATGAGTGTGTGGATGCTGGGGCCAATATTATCAATATGAGTGTGGGTTTAAATGGTGAGTCACAGCCATTATCTCCTAAATTAGAACAGGCATATAACAGAGCTAAAGATGCTAATGTTTTATTGGTGGGTGCCAGTGGTAATCAGGCGAGTGACCGTGTTAATAGCATTTTTGAACATCCATGGGTGATAGCGGTAAGTGCTGTCGATAAAAAAGGCGAAATTTTACCCAGCGCCAATAGAGGGGCTTGGCTGGTGGATCATGGTTTATTAGCACCCGGCGATAAGGTAACAAGTACGGCAGCGGGAGGTGGCTACAAACAAATGACAGGCACAAGTGCTGCAGCCCCTTTTGTAACCGGTGCCGCAGCACTTTTGTGGAGTTTGGCCCCTGCTGCTAGTGCTCAAAATATTCATGACATGCTACTGCAAAAGTCGGCTCTCACACTTAACTCATATGAAACTAAAACTACCCCCAGTTTACTCAATGGTAATGCCAGTTTGGCGTTGTTGCGGCAAAGCCAGCTTAATAACTATCAGGATATAACAGCTATGACAGAACCGAATACAGAATTGAATACAGTACCGAATACAGAGGTAAGTACACCTTATATTTCAGAAATGGAGGTGGAGCATGAAATAGTGTCGAATGCGTCCACTATTATGCCGTCAATTGTTCCACAAGATTGTGGTTGTGGCGGTACAAAAGGAGAGTGCGGTTGTAACGACAAACAAAGTGAAACACAACACGAGTCTTTTATTTATGCGGTAGGCATATTGAAACCTGTTTTTCCCAATAAGGGCTTACAACAAGCATTTGATTCTGCAGCGCAAGCACTCAAGGTGAGTGAGTATGATTACTATCAAGTGTTTAGTTACCAAGATAATTTAACAAAACAGCGACCGTATTTGTATATAGCTGCGCAAGCTGAGTGGGTGTTGAGTATTAATAATCTTGATAATTATTTAGTTTTACCCCGTTCACAAACAGAATTGCAACAGTGTATTACGGCCCTGAAACCTCAGGAGGATACATTGCAGGAGGTTTATTCGACCGTTATCGGTAAATTAGGGCCAGTAGTGCCATACGGCGAAAGCAAAGGGTTACTTCCAACCGTTTTTTGTGATCAAGTGTCTAGCCAAACATTGGATGCGTTACACGATATTTTAAAAGGAATGACAGGGGTTGGCTCTGACGCCATTCAAGATGTGATTAAACAACTTGAATTTAGCCCCAATGCTGGAGATTCAGACTTCAGCCGAGCAAAAAATTTCGTGGCCTTTCGCTATCCTGACATATACCTGCATACTCATAACCTTAAGGTAGGCACTGACAGGTCGAGGAGCGATACGTCATACTTTTTAGCCAGTATTGATACCGACTATTCGGAGGTTATGTCGCCGCACGCGATTGTAGATGTGATTTTTAAATACCAAAGTAGGGACTCAGACCTGCTTAAATTTTATTATTGTAGTGTTGACGTCACTGGACAATACCCTTTTATTAGCGCCCCTATTCAAGCATTTATGCCGCTGAATTTGAATTAGAACACAGCCAAATTAATTACTCTAAAAGGAGTTAAATAGTATGACAACATCAACAAAAATTTCGCCTAGTAATCAGCATGCTGATCAGCCCCACGGTATAACACCCCAAGGCTGTGGCTGTGGCAGTACAGAATCATGCGGTTGCTCTACGCCCAGTTTTATTTATGCACTAGGGCAGTTTCGCCTCTTTTTTCCTTCTGTCGATTTACAAAAGGAATTTATTGCAGCAACACATGCGCTAAATGTAAAGCAAGATGATTATTATGCGGTATTTACCTACTCAGTTAACCCAGGTGAAAACTCTAACCTGAGCTTTAGGCCATTTTTATACATTGCAGAGCAAGCGTGCTGGGTGTTTAGTGTTAATAGCGTAGACACCTATTTGATGGTGCCGCGATCAGAAATTGAGCTTAATACTTTTATTAATGCACTTAATTTAACGTCTGATTTAACAGACTTTGCCTTGACGGGCACCATGGGGCCTATTGCTCCTCCACATTATTGCGGTAATTTGAAATTACCCATTGTGATCGCAAATCAATTTGAAGTGTTGCCTGATGGTGGGAAGAAAGCACTGATGATTAAAGCGAATGACGGGGCTGAAGATGTTGACCGTGCGATTAACTTTTTGATGGTTAACTATGTTGATATGCTTTCGCGGCAAACGTTCAAATCGCATCCGCTACGTTCAATGCGCTATCAGTTTTATAAACAAACTCAAGGGAGAACGGTGGTTGAGGTCATCTTTACTTATTTCAACAACGGCGTTGAAAGCTTTTATTCTTGTGGTGTCGATGTCACAGATCAATATCCTTTTATTGACTTTCCACTAAGAACTTACGTACCAGCAAATTAATAGAGGAAATAATGATGAGCAGATTTTTAAATGAGCAGGTTACTGACACAACGACCCTTTCTCAGCAACTAGCCGTGATAAAAAAACCGGAAAAACAGTTAGCACAAGAGGGGATCGGACCTGCCAATATAGACAGTGAATATAACTTTGTTTATACGGTAGGTACCATCAATGTTCGATTTCCAACACTCAGTCTTGAAAAAGAGTTTAATCAGGCATCTATTTTAAGTGGTAACACTGTACCCTCCTTAGATAAGGTGAATGATGATGTTGGGCTTATATTACTTAATCATAATAACGACTTACTTGAATTATTGTTTAATGGACTGAGTGATCCAAAAAATCGTTATATTGCCCGAAAAATGATATGGACATTGGATAATGTTGATAACAATGAGGTTTTCACTTTATTACCTACGTCTAATGAACGGTTAACTCAGTTTATTGCTGCGTTAAACCCAAAATGTGGCCAAGTTATTGTAATGGGAACCCTATTGGATGGTGACCGTGTTGCAGTAAGTAATATTGTGCCTACAAGTTTAACTGCGTTGACGCAAATAATCGCACAAGAAAAAAGCCATGGCGCTCCGTTTGTTGATTTAGTCGATGAAATTATTTCAATGAACGCTAATGATGGCAATAGAAACGCTGAAAGAGCGTTAAATTACGTATTGTATAACAATCCGGATATTTATTTGGAGTCATATAAACTTTGCTATAAGTCTAGTCAATCAGGACCAAATCCGAGTGGTTACCAGTTAGTGAACGTTAGCGTACTCACAAGTGTTAGTGGTAATCGCTTGGTCGCAAAAGTGGTATTTGATTATAAAGGCATTAACACTGGAGCGAGCCAGAGTTGGTATTGTGCAGTAGATGTGACAGGGGAATATCCTTTCTTATTAGTGAAATGGACGCGTTTTTTGTCTCATTCTTAGATGGCAGTGATGATATGAAAAACGATACAAACGTGGATAGAAAAGACATTATGTTTTTAGAAGAAGCTGATACGTATAAGGTGATGTTATGCACAAGCAACCTTGGAGCCTCTGAAAAAAACAGTGGACACCCAAGGCTTAAACATTGTTACGCTAAAATTATTGATTCGATGGGGAAACAGGTAGACAGCCTTTCATTTGGTTTACAAGGCGTTGTCAGTGAACCTAACGTCGATACAACCTCTACTCAGTGTGAAACGTTGTCGTCGTCACTGACACATGCTCAGGTTAGTAACTTCATCTCTGAGTATAAACGGCAGGGGAACTTGCCTTATCAATGGGGTAAAAACGATTGTTGCTCAGTGTTAGCTCACGCAGTAAAAGTAGGATTAGATTTACATCCTGCGCAGAACGTTGCTACGGCTCAAAGTGGACTCCGGAATTCTAGGGATTTTAGCCGTAATATGAGTACGCTTAGGGGAAAGCTTTAAATTCCTTTAAGTGGTGGTTTGACCTGGTCAACTAAATTCAGTCATCTTAGTTAAGCAACCATTTTTAATCTCTGCGGGTTTAATTCCCCGTCGCTTGCGGCGTAAGGAACTTGACCTTCAACTAATTAAGGTACCCCACTTCGCGTAGCGAATTTGAGCCTAAGCGCGGGGTAGTTCATTTACATCGTGATCCCGTTGATTTTAGAAAACAAATTGATGGCCTTGCCGCCATTGTTGAATTAACGATGAAGGAGTCATTAAGCTCGGGCGCTCTCTTTGTTTTTTGCTCGAAACAACGCAATAAATTGAAGCTACTTTACTGCGATAAAACCCCATAAAAACATCGAGTTCAACTCGGCTTTCTAGGCATTTTTTGTTATAATATCGCCATAAAAAACGATCCCGTCACGATCAATAACGAGCAATTAATGCAGCGTTTTTTATCGCTAGAAACTCAGTTGTCTGAGCAGAAAAGTGTGCTTGATGATAATGAAAAGTCACTCTTAAAGAAAGATGTTCAACTTACTAAGAAATCAGATAAAATCGCCACCTTAGAAGAATACATTCGTTACATGACTCAGCAAAGATTTGGTGCTTCGAGTGAAAAGTGGTCTCCCGACCAACTAGGTTTATTCGACGAAGCTGAAATATTAAGTGATGAAGACGACGTTGAAGAAAGTACAACGCTTGTTCCTGCTCATCAGCGTAAAAAGAAACGCCTATCAATCCCTGATGATTTGCCCGTTACCGATATTATTCATGACTTACCGGAAGATGAAAAGTTTTGCCTGCATGACAACCAAGTACTAAAACATTTTAGTGAAAAATGCCATAAGCAGCTCGATTATATCCCTGCTAAGGTAACCGTTTTAAACCACGTTCGCCGTAAATACATGTGTCCGTGTTGTAATGATTATTTTGTTACCGCTAAAAAAACCGCGTAACCGATTGAAAAATCTATTGCCAGCCCAGGATTGTTATCACAAATCGCTACGCATAAATATTGTGACGGCTTACCGCTTTATCGTCAAAGGAAGCTTATTTTTAAACGTCTAAATGTTGAACTTGATTCAACCAGTATGGCGAACTGGATGATTAAGAGTGGCCAATTAGTGCAACCCCTGATTAATTTAGGCCTTGATGTATTAAAGGCGCAAGACGTGCTTTTCATGGATAAAACTGTGACTCAAGTACTCAAAGAAGAAGAGCGTCGCGCGAGCCAACAAAGTCGCATGTGGATAATGACCAATAATACCGAGCAGCGGATGGACTTGTTGCATTACAGCCCCACCAGAGAAACCAGCGTAGCTGAGCTGATGTTAGGCGACTTTAGCGGTACGTTAATGACAGATGGTTATGCTGTTTACGACGCGGTTGCTAAAACCAATGGTTTGACGCACTTAGGTTGTTGGGCACATGCTAGACGTTATTTTAAGGAAGCGAGTGATGCACAACCTAAAGGCACCTCGGGGAAACCTGAGCAAGGCTGTCTTATATTCAAAAACTCTTTCGTATTGAAGCCAAAATAAAAACGGCAACAACCGATAAAAAACACCTTGTTCGACAACAAGAAAGTGCTCCGATATTAGCGGCGTTAAAACAGAGGCTCGATAAATCGTTAAAGCACCCCGTAAAATCAGCGAAGTTAACCAAGGCACTCACTTATTTAAATAATCAGTGGTGTAAATTAAGCCAATATACCCAGAATGGCGCGTGGCCGATAGATAATAACCATGCTGAAAACTGTATTAGGCCTTTTGTGATTGGTCGCAAAAACTGGTTGTTCTCAACGAGCGGACAAGGGGCTAAGGCCAGTGCAAATTTATATAGCTTGGTGGAAAGCGCCAAAGCGAATAACCTAGAGCCGTCAGCTTATTTGAAAACAGTCTTTACGTTATTACCCCAAGCAAAAACACTTGAAGATGTAGAGGCATTACTGCCTTGGAATATCAATAAGGCGGTTGGTTAGCAGCTTACAGTTCAAATGTGGAAGTTAAAAATGTGATTTTCAAGGCGGTTAGGGGTCGAAATCGAGATAGAAATATACTGCTAATGTCAGCTATTCTTGAAGATAGCTGACATAAATACGGAGGTAGTTGTTTTAATTATTAGGTCTTCTTTGTGGCAAAAGTGACGATTAACAGTATCTAGTTATGGGGGCGAATGCCTTAGTGTAAAACCTCTATTTCATGGTGTTAATAACTAAAGGGTACGATGAAGGGTATGTTTTTTAGGTTGTACTTATTTTGCATATAAATCATATCGTTATATGACTTGTGCAGCATGATTTATGCCGGCCAATTTCAAAGGAGTACAAGATTTTAAGCATTCATAATTTAAACGACATTTAAGTGCTTAATGCTATCTTCAGTATTGACTCTTCCAGTTGCCGACGCTTCAATATGACCTGACCACCAGCACATTAGTATTCGTCTACGTTCAAGGTATTCAGCTCGGTTATAAGCACGGC
>JBKEFM010000094.1:0-16732 GCA_046709505.1 Paraglaciecola sp.
TTGACACGATCAGTATCAAACAGATAGCTATTTAACTGAGCCATGCCTGCTGCTTCACCTCCCTGCATCGCCATTGACATCAGGTTCCACTGTTGAATCGCGGGTGGGTGCTCGACTGGCGGTGGTAGCTTACACTGCTCGCAAGTGGGTACGGCAATTGGGAGTTTTTCCACAAGCTTACGAAAGGGTGTAAACGCTGAGGGCAGGGTGTTAAGGGCAAAGGGTAAGTGAGTTTCACAAAACAAGCTGTGGCTTTGTGCACTCATCCATTTAATCTGTGGTAGAGCATTTTTTAGACTTAACAGTTCTTGCTGCTCATACACACCAGGGTGAAAACTGTTGCCTATATGAGTGACTTCATAGCGCTGAGCTAGTTCGCTAATGGTTTTTACCGCAGGGGCATCCAGTATTAATAAATATTGTGCTTTTAGTCTGAGTTTGCGATCCAGTGCATCGATGCTTTGCAGCAAAAAGTTTTTTTTCTGCTCACCCACACTGGCCCTAAACGCTGCGCTGTGCGATGCATCCTCCTCATTGAGGATATAAACGCACAACATTCTATCGACGTGAGTGCATAATTGAGTGAAGGCTGGGTTATCAGTAAGGCGTAAGTCATGCCTAAACCAAAACAGTCCGGTGCTTATTTTAGATTTCATACTGTAACTATGCGCCAGAGCAATAATCAGATCACTTGGGTATATCCCGTCACCCTTGAAGCTGCGGCGTTGTTGGCTGCTCTCACTCACCTCTATCGCCCGAAGCACTTAGTCCATCTAAGCTCATGGGGGCTGCGTTCCTTTGCCGCCTAGCTGCAACTTGGGTATAGATAGGCAAATTTAACCTCGGTAAGCCTTAGTTGATCAGGATCAATATCTGCATTGGCGCTTGGTTTTTAATAGTACTGAGGCGTAGACCACAAACAGTTGCTGACCGTCTCCCCTAAGTGTCCTCTAAAGGGTAAATAGTTAACGGACAAGTCAGCAGGAGCATAACGTGACTGAGCTGCAAATCAAACATCATTCAAATGGTAATAAGCAACATGGCTTTCTACCATCGTCTTTGCCCTGGCAGAGCATAGACAATTTAGTTGATAAATTCAGGACCCACCGGGCCTTTCACAGACCCGATGATGTCACGAAAACAGTACTGATATTAATCTGGATCTAAAAGTAAATATTAGTGAAGATAAAAAAGTATTCAAGATGACGGCTGAACTTCCGAGCTTGAATATCAACGATGCGCATTTGGATTTATCCGCTGGTATTTTAACCTTAAGTGGTGAGAAAAAAATCAAAAAAGAGTTGTCAGCAGCACGAAAATTATCATGTGATAGAGCGCAGCTATGGTGTTTTTAGACGCAGCTTTACCGTTCCCCCAAGCATCGATGAAGATGCTATGAAAGCGGATTTTAAACGGGGGATATGACTGTGGAATTTCGCAAATCTGAAATAAACCAGCTCAAACAGCGCAAAATAAATATTGAAACCGAGTGACATAAATTTGATAGGTGCCATGGAGGCACTGATTTAAGGAGATAATATATGCAGGATTACCAAAGAATTTTAGTAGCAGTTGATATCTATACGACTTACGAACCGATACTGCAGCGGGCCCTTAATATGGCCAAAAAGCCAGAGGTGTTAAGTCTTATCCATTCATCACTGCCTCATGTTTATTTTGAACCTTATGGCGCTGCATTTGGCGGTGACTTTGTGAATGATATTCGCCAGCAAGCTGAAACTCAACTAAAGGAACTCGCTGAGAAATATGGTATTCCGTCAACCCAGGTATACGCACCTAGTGGTTCACCTGTTGACGAAATCCATCGTCTGGCCGAGCAAATCCAGGCTGAGTTAATTGTGATAGGTACCCATGGCCAAAGTGGTCTGAAATTACTATTGGGCTCCACGGCTAACGGTGTTCTACATGGCGTTAAATGTGACGTGCTTGCGGTAAAAGTATAAAACGGCTATGGTTATTTAACTTACCATCGTACCTGTAGGGAAACGTTAAATGATAACTTCCCGCTCACGCTATGTGAGTCAAATAACCCGTGACACGTTGGCCCTTATCCTGGCTGGAGGCAAGGGCAGTCGCTTACACGAATTAACTCAATTTCGAGCCAAGCCAGCTTTACACTTTGGGGGCAAGTTTCGAGTGATAGATTTTCCCCTGTCTAATTGTGTTAATTCCGGTATCAGACAAATAGGGGTCATGACGCAGTACAAGTCTCATTCCCTGATTAGACATTTGACCAGTGGGTGGTCAAACCTCAACCGAGATTTAGGTGAATTTGTTGAACTATTGCCTGCTTCTCAGCAATATTCTGATAACTGGTACGAGGGTACTGCTGATGCCCTTTATCAGAATATTGAATTTATTCGTCAGCACGGGCCAAAATATGTGTTGGTGTTGTCAGGTGATCATATCTATAAAATGGATTATGGCGATATGCTGGCAGAGCACGTGCAAAGTGGTGCCGATATGACGGTATCTTGTATTGAAGTACCCATTGCAGATGCTGCCGGTAATTTTGGTGTTATGTCTGTCAACAGGCATAACAGGATCACTGATTTTACCGAAAAACCCGAACAGCCCCAACCTTTGGGTGACAACCCCGGTTATACCTTGGCCTCTATGGGCAATTATGTGTTTAACACTGAGTTCCTGATAAAGCAGTTGTTGGCAGATGCCAATGATCCCCAATCCCATCATGATTTTGGTAGCGATATTATCCCTGCATCGATAGATAGTAATCAAGTGAATGCTTTTCGATTCCGTGACGCGCAGGGAGGAGCCCATCCTTATTGGCGAGATGTGGGTACCCTGGATTCTTTTTGGCGGGCTAATATGGATTTAGTCAGCATTACGCCACAGTTAAATATTTATGACAATGACTGGCCAATCTGGACTCATCAAAAACAGTCTCCGCCGGCTAAATTTGTTTTTGATAATACTGATCGTCGGGGATTTGCTGTTGATTCTACTGTCTCCGGTGGCTGTATCATATCCGGTTCAAGAGTTAGCCAATCCCTCCTGTTTTCAGACGTATATGTTG
Source organism: Paraglaciecola sp. (assembly GCA_046709505.1). GTDB lineage: Bacteria > Pseudomonadota > Gammaproteobacteria > Enterobacterales > Alteromonadaceae > Paraglaciecola. Next base: position 3,059 of record JBKEFM010000094.1, read on the forward strand.
ACTGTTACAGTAATGTTGAACAGTCGGTGATACTGCCCAGTGTGCATATCGGTCAAAATGTCAATATCAGACGAGCCATTATAGACAGCGATTGTAAGATTGAAGATGGTATGCAAATAGGGATCAATAAATCAGATGATGTCGCCAGAGGTTTTCGCATCAGCCAAGAAGGCATTGTATTGGTCACTCAAAATATGCTTGCTAAACAGCAACCAGGACCACAGGGAGGAGACACTCTGGCTCATTTAAGGTTGTCAGCTTGATAGAGTTGTTAACACAGCTGGCTGTTATCTGGGACTGTTTTATTGCACTCGCCGAAGCACGCTTTAGTAGGTTGATCTTTGTGTTGTTTTTTCTGCTGGTGGCCATGGTAATGATTAATCGCAGATTACTTCTCGAGCAGGGTAAAACCTTTGTTCGAGGTTTTACCGAACTGAGTATCATTAGGTTTGTCTTAGGGTTTGAATAAAATGCCAGTAATTTTTACTCAGTATAAAGCTTAGCTGTGGCATCGCTCTTTTTTTTAGTGCGTTTTTTTGCTGGGGGCGAACTACTTTTAGCAAGAAATCGACTTGGCCTTGATGTGTGGTTTAGCCAAGACAGCTACTGCACTCTCACTGATCATGGTGTCACTAAAAAAGTGAGGGCTTGCTAAATATGCCAGTAGCCACACTTATCGTGACTTCAGCGGTACTACTAGACGATATCGTGATGGTAGAGTTCATGGTGCCCTTGGGCAATAGTCAGAAAATGCCTACTATAATGGGGGGCATAACAGTGATGAGTGCCAAAATGATAATGTTTTTTATTTCGCTGTCAGCTTTTGGGGCTAAGTTCCCATTACCTGGGTTTTCAATCTGCCATATATTGCAGGTCTGATTATAAAATAGGAGTATTTCACCAGCTTAACAGGGATCGAGACCTATTTTATAATCAAACATGCAGTGAACAATGTCCCGTTTATGTTGATTAGACCAGTGTTTTCGTCCAATTAGGCGCCCATGTTATCTTTGACGGGTAATTATCTACTTCCCTTATCCCTTATCCCTTAAATCTTGACCCTACTACTGGCCTTTTTCGTTGTGTAAATCGCCTTGGTTAGTTTGGCTACACGTTATACCTGCGGTATATTGGGGCGCGCTGAGTTGGCATTTGTGGTGCTCTATATTACTTAGGTGCAACACAATATTATTCATAAAGAGGCATATTATAGCCGTCTTACTTGAAGCTGCAGTGTTGTTGGCTAACCCCACACCCACCAATCACTTAGTACGTCTAAGCTCATGGGGCTGAGGTTCTTTGCCGCTTAACTGCAATTTTAATGGCTTTAGGTATACATTAATGTTTACCGCATTTTTCTTGAATATCACGTTGCCGATAGCCATCCACCTATTAGAATCCTATTACCCGTTGCCTTGTGCCACCGCATCTAAGCCCTAGCCTTAAAGTCTTTCCGTCAGTGAAGCGATAACAACAGATTTCCTGATCTGCGACAAGTTATCTGTTTACCCCAGTGCTAATTTTTGCAGTCATACATTTAAGTTAACGTGAGCGCTTTTGGGGGAGCATTATGGTTAAACAAGACTGCAGAATATTGGGCTTTGAATACATAGGGCTGGATGATATTGCCTTGGTAGGGGGCAAAAATGCCAATCTGGGTGAACTGAGCCATATGCAAAACATCAATAATATTCTAGTTCCACCTGGATTCGCATTGACCACCGTTTTGTATCAGGAATTTATTGCCAATAATGGTCTTGGTGAGCTGATCCAGCGAGAGTTAAGGGCCCTGACAAACCAGCAACATGATCTTGGCACCACTGGCACTAATATTAGGCTGGCCATTACCAATGGTGAATTTACTGATCAACAAAAACAAGAAATTGCCGATGCTTATCAAAATCTGTGTGAGAAAGTTGGGGTTGAAAATTGTGATGTAGCGGTGCGCAGTTCTGCCACAGCAGAAGATTTACCCGAAGCGAGTTTTGCCGGTCAACAGGAAAGTTACCTCAATGTACAGGGAGTTGAATCCTTGATTTCCAGTTGTCGATTATGTTTTGCGTCTTTGTATACCGATCGAGCGATAGCTTATCGAGACAAACAAAATGTAGATAATCAAGGCATAGCCTTGTCCGTAGGTGTGCAACAAATGGTGCGTTCCGATGTTGCTTGTGCCGGGGTTATGTTCTCTGTCGATACGGAAACCGGTTTTCCGGATGCGGTGTTAATAAATGCATCCTGGGGCTTGGGGGAAACGGTAGTAAAAGGTAGCGTAACACCTGATCGCTATATGGTATTTAAACCTCTACTGGCCAACAAGCTTACCCAACCTATTATCGAAAAGCGTTGTGGCAGTAAATTATATAAGATGATTTATCATCCCACAATGGGTGATATTCAACATGCACCAGGGAGAAATCCCACAGTTGGCTTTACCAGAACGATGGCCACCAATGCCCAAGAGCAACAGACTATGGTGCTCAGTGATGACGAAATTTTGTTATTGGCAAGCTGGGCAGTTTCGATTGCGACTATCTATGGTAGGCCTATGGATATTGAATGGGCGAAAGATGGTGTGAACGGCAATTTGTACATAGTGCAAGCCAGGCCTGAAACCATAATGTCCCGTAAAGATCGTAATTTATTGAAAACGTACCGACTCAAACAAACATCACTGTTACTCGCCCAAGGCTCCAGCGTGGGTAATGCCATAGTATGTGGCAAGGTCTGTTATTTGAAAGACCCGGCAGATGCTGACAAATTTCCTACCGGCGGCATATTGGTCACCGAACGCACCGATCCTGACTGGGTTCCGGTCATGAAGCGGGCCGGGGGGATAGTCACAGACTCAGGGGGAACCACTAGTCACGCTGCAATAGTGAGCCGTGAACTGCAAGTGCCAGCCATTGTGGGAACAGGCACTGCTACACAAACTCTTAAAAACTCCGCAGAAATTACCCTCGATTGTGCCTCCAGTTCAGTAGGGAAGGTGTATTTAGGATCTCTGGATTACGATGTGTCGGTTATCCGTGTGGATGAAATACCCCATACCAATACCGACGTTATGATTAATATTGCCGTACCCGATGGTGCTTTGCGATGGTGGCAGTTACCCTGTGCTGGCATAGGTTTGACCCGCATCGAATTTATCATCAATGGCATGATAAAGGTCCATCCTATGGCATTGGTGCATCCCGAGCGGGTGGCTGATCAGGTAGTAAAACAGCAAATTGAACAGATTATAATAGGTCATGGCAGCGGGGCAGAATATTTTGTCGATACCCTGGCCAGAGGGATAGGAAAGGTTGCCGCATCCTGCTACCCGAGACCAGCAGTGGTCCGCTTTTCTGATTTTAAATCAAACGAATATAAAAAACTTATTGGCGGCAAAGATTTTGAATTGGACGAAGAAAACCCCATGCTTGGTTTGCGTGGCGCATCCCGCTACTACCACCCGAGTTACAAAGAGGCGTTTTTACTGGAATGCAGTGCCATTAAAAACGCTAGAGAAAAAATGGGTTTTACCAATATTATTGCCATGATCCCCTTTTGCCGGACAGTTGAAGAAGCTGACAAAGTGTTAGCTATTATGGCTGAATGTGGGTTAACTCGAGCCGAGGACGGATTGCAGGTGTATATGATGTGCGAGGTACCATCTAATGTGGTGTTAGCCGATGAGTTTGCCCAGCGTTTCGATGGTTTTTCCATCGGGAGCAATGATTTAACCCAATTGGTGTTAGGTGTGGATCGTGATTCAGCAGAGATAGCGCACTTGTTCGACCCAAAAGATCAAGCCCTGACCAGAATGATCCGCGATGTTATCAAGGTTGCTCACCAGCATGGTGTGAAGGTGGGAATTTGTGGCCAGGCTCCCTCAGATTATCCACAGTTTGCCGAATTTTTAGTGAGTTGTGGTATAGATTCCATTTCGCTAAATCCGGATTCGTTTGCCACCACTATCAATCATATTGCCAGGGCAGAAAAGGAAAAGGCTAATGGTAGTTCTTAGCCACCTGATTGCCGTCGCAATATTATATTTGATTTTTGTTGCGGATTTTCGTCTTGCTATCGGTCAGGCATGATGTTTATGCTGGTTAATTCCAGCGGTTTTTTTTCCATGGCAATTAACCAACGTACTTATAAAAAACCAACCTTGATGGCAAGTGGTAAGGGTAATATTTTGGTACTCCCTTGGATATTTTTTTGTCTAGGATCTACGGTTTGTGAAGTTTTTCACCTTTAAATCGCCCCGTTTTTCGAAAGTATATCCCTATTACGCTTGTCTTTTTTTTACCTCAATTTCTTAACCATCACAGGATAATGATGTTGGTAGTATGGGTTTTCTCAATGACAACTTCAGGGGGCGTCGATGGGTAATTAGGTATTTACCGTAATAAATTAGGCATAATATCGAATGGCGTGAATTGCATAGGTGGCATAGGATCAGTCCTGTTGGCAACCGTCAACAGTGGGTAGGCAAGGTTACGTAGTCTGCTTTTTTTATCCAATGACTTAGTTATTATTTTAGAAAAGGAAAATCCGAAATGATTTCGTATTTATTGCAACAATCCAATACTTGTAAAAATTGTTCTTTATCTAGTACTTGTCTCGGTAGTGTTGAGCAAACGTCATTACGACCGGGCGTAAAATCCCATCGTATATATCACAAAGGGGATTCCTTGTTTGTGGAAGGTACGGTTTTTAGCGCCCTTTTTATCTTACGCTCAGGTTCAGCCAAGAGCTCAATATCATCTACCAGTGGTGATGAACAAATTACCGGTTTTTATTATCCAGGAGATCTAATGGGTCTGGACGGATTTGATTGTGGAACCCATGTGCACAGGCTAAATTTTTTAGAAACCAGCAGTGTTTGTTGTATTGGCTTAGGTGAACTTGATCATGCTATCAGCGAATCCGCCAATATGCGGCATAAATTATTACAAGGCATGAGCCACGCCCTGATTGATGAACATGCCTTACTGTTGAGCCTGGGTAAAATGACTTCAGAACAGCGATTGAGCAAATTCTTGTTGGATATTTCGGCGCGATTTGAGAAAAGGGGACTGTCAGGTAAGGAGTTTATCCTCAGTATGTCCCGTATCGATATCGCCAATTATCTGGGCATGGCCATAGAAACTATCAGTCGTTTATTGACTAAAATGCACTCCCTGGGTGTGATAGCCGTCGATCATCGAAAAATCACCCTGCTGGACAGCCAAAAGCTCCATGCTTGCCTTGCTGGGGAGAGTGATCTTTCGGCTGTGGTTGCCTTGTCGTCAAAAGCCAACAAGGGATCCAAGGCATCATTACGGCAATCGCTGTCAGCGTAACCCCTGGTTTTATAGAAGCGACTGACAAGCGTCGCTACAAGGGTGGGTTTTGTTCTTGTTCGAACTGCTCAAGAGCTCCATGGCCTCACAGTCGTATACCATACAGGGCCCGCCTCCCATTAAAATAGCGCCCCCTATCGCCTCCAGTATTTCCCGAGGTGTAGCCCCGGCAATCAGCGCATCGTGTACATGAAAACCAATACAGCCATCACAGTGTACGGCTGTGGTTATTCTCAGGACAATCAATTCTTTATACCAATCCGTATTAATAAGTACCCACTCAGAATACGTCCAGCGGTTTGAGCAAGGCGTGATTATGCAAAAATGGTCGTTCCTTTTCAAATAGCAGTGCATCTTTGGGTGAGTTTTAAAGGAGCTTATTCTGGGTTGCTTGAACCCAAAAGAGCACCACTATTACTTTGTTCAAGCGCCTGGAGTAAGCCCGTTTAAATTCACGCTGAGCGATCACTTACTAAGATGGGTTGGTATGGGTCATGTTAGATATGTGGCGCTATGCGATCGCCATTTTCTAGCCCGGATACTACTTCAACCTGGCCATCATAGCGCTGGCCAAGGCGGACAAATCGTCGTTTCAATTGATTGCCTGTCACTACCCACACCATCTCAAGTTGCCCATAGTTATGCACATATTCCAGCGGAATTTGAATTTGTTGTTCTTTCCCTAATCCTATGTCCATACGGGCAAACATGCCCGGTAATAAAGCTTCATCAAAGGTGATATCTGCTTTAACCACAAAGCTACGGGCGTTTGGATCAGCGGCTGGGATCATTTCCGAAATGGTAGCTGGTATCTGTCTGTTCAGGGCATCCAGTTTCACCATAACCTTTTGACCTAATGTTAAGGTGACCGCCAGAGCCTCTCTCACGTCTGCTTCAACCAACAAAGAAAGAGGGTTATATAAAGACAGCAGTGGTTGCCCGGGAGAGGCCATATTGCCAGGCTCGGCATTGCGATCAACTATACGCCCGTTAATAGGGGAGCGAATTTTACTGTAATTCAATGCGGTAGTGGTTTCTTTTCTGGATTGTTTGGCCGCCTGCAAGTCGGACATTAAGCGGGTGAAATTTGCCTGGGCCTTATCCAAATCACTGCTCGATACCAGTCCCTGTTTACGGATGTTCTGAGTACGTTCAAGGGTTAACTTGGCCTCATCCAGCAGGGCCTGTACTGAGGCTATCCTGGCGGTCGCTTGTGCCACCTGGGTAGTGAGTGCCTTGTCGTCTAAACTGACCAAAAGACTGCCTTTTTCCACAGAGTCTCCCGCCCGAACATGGATTTTTTCAATACGACCCATGATACGACTGGCAATTTGTGTTGTTTCCCGGGCTTTAATACCACCTGGTACAGATTCAGTGCGTTGCACCGCTTTAACGGTCACCGTCAGCAGATTTTGCATTTTGTCTGCGGATAATTCCCGAGTATCCGGGGCTACTTTGCTGGTAAATATACCGGCCATCCAGGCAACCGATAGCAATAGAATGGCTGCTGCCAGTAGTGGTGCTGCAATTTTTGTTAACGGTGAACTCATAACTTAACCTCTTCAAAATGTGGGCTGGGCTTTTCAACAAAGACCAGAAAATAGACCATTGGCACGACAAACAAAGAAAATAGGGTGGATGCCACAATGCCAAAGATAATGGCCAGTGCCAGGCCGCTAAATACAGGGTCCAAGGTGATAATTAAATTACCTAACAAGGTTGTGCCTGCAGTGAGTAACACCGGGCGCATACGTACTGCTCCCGCTTCGATAAGGGCCTCTTTAATGGCCATGCCTTGCTTGCGTGCAAGGTCGATAAATTCAACTAATATCAATGAATTCCGTACTACTATCCCCGCTAGGGCTATCATGCCAATCATAGCGGTGGCGGTAAATAATACCGGGTCGGGAGCATCGGCTATAGTACGTTCACCAAACTGGTTCATCAGGTAGAAACCCGGCATGATACCGATAATCGTCAAAGGAATAGCTGACATGATGATCAATGCTAGGGCAGTGCTTGCAGTTTGTAGCCTGAGAACAAAAAAGATACCTACTAGGGCAAAAGCAAACGCTATACCCATATCACGAAATACGTCCAAAGTGATGAGCCACTCGCCTTCACCTGAAAAATCCAGATGCGTGCCCTGGGGAATATGCCAGGCAATACCACCGCCTGAAGATAAGTAACTGCGATCTTGCCAATCCCGGGGTGTGTTTTCATCCTTGTTAGAAATGGTATCTTCATCAACCAGATCACTGCTAATATCGGCAATCACCTCGGCCGGGGTTCTACCGGATAATTCGGCGGTCACATAGATAACCGGCCTAAGATCCTTGTGCATGATAGGTTGTGATGCCCGCAACGATTGCCATTTTCCCAATTCGCCCAGACTGACCAAAGCTTGGGGAGCGGGTACCAGCCCGAACCCCCCGTCTTGTTGCGCCACACCTGTCTGTCCCTTTATACCCAGGCCATTAAGATCAGTTAGTGAATTGCCAATCGCAAAGGGTAACTTGAGCAATATAGGCACGGGGTTGGTTTCATTTTCTTGCTGGTAAGTGCCGGCAGTGATACCTGCTACGCCTATAGCGACAGTTTGATTAACATCGGTGGTAGAAATACCCGATAATGCGGCTTTTTGTTTGTCTACCACAAAACGGGCGATTTCAATTGGGGTGTCCAAGCTGCTATCCACTTCAACCACGTGGGGTTCTTGTTTTAGGCGTTGTATGACGTTTCTTGCACCCTGTATATGAGTTTGTTTATCCACAAAAGGATCGGCATATATCTCTGCCACCAAAGTGCTTAATACCGGTGGACCTGGTGGAACCTCAATCACTTTGAGAACAGTGTCAGCACTTTGCAATGGAGCGAGTAACTTTCGCAGGCGCAGCACGACTGCATGAGATTGATGTTGGCGTAAATCTTTATCAATCAAGGTCACCCTAAGCTCACCTAGGTTAGGTTGGGTACGCTGATAATATTGCCTAACCATACCATTGAAATCGATAGGCGAAGGTTGGCCTATATAGGTACCAATAGCCTTGACTTCAGGTAAGCGCTTGGTAATTTGTATGACTTGATTGGCCATAGCTGCGGTTTGTTCCAGAGTAGCGGATTGGGGCATATCAATCAGTACCTGGATCTCGTTTTTATTGTCAAAAGGTAAAAGTTTAAGAGGTACACTGCGCATTAAAGGCAAGATACAAGCCGCAATAAATAATCCCAGCACCCCATACAGACCTATTTTCACCCGTTTTTTATTAGCAATCAGTGGCGCCAGCATCCGCCCATAGAAAGCGCTCGGCAATGCGCCTGCTTGCTCGGCAGGTTTAAGTAAACGGGCGGCTAACCAGGGGGTAATAATAAAGGCAACCAGAGTGGAAATAACCACACTCACGGGGACATTAAAAGCCATGGGCGCCATATAAGGGCCCATCATGCCAGTAATATAAGCCAAAGGGATAAAGGCTAACATAATGGTAATAGTCGACATGATCAAAGCCGGGCGAATTTCTGACATAGCAGCCACAATACGACTGTTTTTATCGTTATTACCGGGAATAGATTTCTTATTCAAAAAGCGGCTGATATTATCTATACCGGTTATAGGATCGTCTACCAATAAGCCCAGGGATAAAATCAGGGCAAACAGTGTCACACGATTAATGGTATAGCCAAACAGTAAATCCAGCAGCAAGGTCAGGCCATAACAGACCGGTACGGCCAGACCCACCACCACAGCAGGGCGCCAGCCTAAAAAGATGCCAATAAATACCACTACTGTGAATACCGCAAAGGCTAAACTTGATGTCAGATTGTTGACCTTCTCATTGGCGGTTTGTCCGTAGTTTCTAAGCACTTCAAATTGCACTTCCTGTGGCAATAGGGTGAGTTGCAGCTCCTGTAGTTTATTGATCACATCATCAGCTACCGCCACGGCATTACTGCCTTTTTGTTTGGCTATACTGATAGTCACCATGGGATAGTGTGCGCCAAGTGATGGCGATGCCGTATCACTGGCAAACTCCAGCCATTGATAAGCTTTAACCGTGTCCGGGCCGTCTTCGATGGTCGCTACGTCTTTGAGCAACACCGCTTTGCCATTGACCACGTTTACCGGTAAATTGGCCAGTTCATCCAGATTACGCAGCACATCGCCAGATTCAATTAATACCCCGTCACCTTCGACAACCAGTCTGGCAGTTTTGAGTAACTCATTGGACGATCTGAGCGCCTGATAGACATCCAGTACACTGGTTTGTCTGGCGTTTAATGCCGGGGGATCCATCAGAATTTGTATGCTTCTGGGTCTGCCTCCCACTACTTGTACTTCACTGGTGTGGGCGATCCCTTGCAGTACAGTCGCGACCTCCTGGGCCATACGGCGCAGTGTGAAATCACCATAGCGTTGAGGGGCGGTGCTATATAATCCCAGCACCAATATAGGCACATCGTCTACTTCCACCGGTTTAAGCATCCAGTTGGATACGACTTTAGGGATTTTGTCCTGATTGGAATACAGTTTGTTGTAAGTATTGAGTAGGGCGTCTTCACGGTTTTCACCGACAAAAAAGCGCAGTGTTACACTTAATTTTCCGTCCATTGAGGTGGAATAAACATGCTCAACTCCGGGAATTTGCGTTAACAAGTTCTCCACCGCTACCGTAGCCTGTCGCTCTACCTGACGTGCCGATAGATTAGGTACCTCTACCATTACATCTATCATGGGAACCACTATTTGCGGCTCTTCTTCCCTTGGCGTAAAGTTCAGGGCAACCGCACCTGCCAGCAGCGCAAAAATAAACATAAAAAAGGGCAACCCACCTTTTAGTGAGTAGCTTACCAGTTTGTCTAATGGATGTTGTGTCACCCTATGTGCTCCCTTTTCCAGTGGTATGCGCCGTTAAACACAAAAAAACTCATACAGTTTTTGAATAATGGCTTTGACTCGGTTATCTATTACACAATAGTAAATAGTCTGGGCATCTCGCCTGGTAGCAACCAGATCATGTTTGCGCAAGGATGCCAGATGTTGGGACAGTGCCGATTGGCTCAAAGGCACAATCTGGCTTAATTCAGATACGCTGCGTTCTTGGTCAATCAAGCTACACAGGATCATCAGACGATTTTTATTCGCCAGCATTTTCATAAATGATTCTGCCTGAGTAGCGTTAGCCGCTAATTGATTTAGATCCATAAGATGTTATTGCCATAGCTTAAGCTGAGTTGACTTATTATAGGGAGTATATTAGATTTGTCTAATATTAGTTTTTGCTAATATAAAGATCTTACCTAACCGGAGAAAATACTAATGAAAGTCAATCAAGCTTTGCGTTTAGTGGCAGGCGTAATGATACTGTTATCCTTAGGGTTAACCTATTTTGTGCATCCTAACTGGATGTATTTCACCGTGTTTATTGCCCTAAATCTCATTCAATCGGCGTTTACTAATTGGTGTCCGATGATGACCATTTTCAGAAAATCAGGATTAGAGGACTAAGCCATGCTTAAAACCGTACCCCAACTTGTGAGCGAAGCCAGACAACATATCAGGTGCATTTCCGCAAAGGCTGCAGTGAGTGAACGCAGTCAAAATAGCGGTTTATTAATTGATGTCAGGGAGCCTGCAGAACATATAACCAAGCCAGCGTTTGGCGCTATCAATATTCCCCGTGGGTTGTTGGAAATGAAAATATTGGATCTCGAAAAAGACGCGAGTCGGCCCATCTATTTGCATTGTGCTACCTCGGCACGAGCGATTTTAAGTGCCGAGCAGCTGGCCAGAATTGGCTATGAAAACGTGACCGTCATTACTTGCGGCATTGACGAAATAACACAAGCCTGTGAAATGACATCTACGGATTAGCGCCATTTTTCGCCCTTGGTCGCTGTATGCATTACCCGGTATATTTTGTCGGATAAGAAAAATTGGCAATGTTAAATGTTGGGGCGGCCTTTGAGTAGCTTGCCTTGTTAATGGGGTTTATCAATTTTTGGCGGCAAAGCATGGTGGGTTTCACTGCGTTGTTGAGTCCCGTTGCACTCTATAAAGCCACCAAAATGCGGTCACGCTTAAATATTTAGGTGGTGGGCACGGTGAAGGGTGTAATACCGAAGATGCTGCATTTTCTAATCAGCGCAGAATTTATCATCATTTTATGGCTTGGGGTTTTGTGCTGTGTTTTGCTGCCACTTCTACCGCCACAGTATATGAATATTTATTGCGGATCATCTCACCTTTTCCGTTTTTTAGTCTGCCTGTGATGCTCGGTACGATAGGGGGCATTGGCTTGCTTATTGGGCCGGCTGGTTTGTTATGGTTAAAACTCAAAAGTGACACTGAGGCCATGTTAGTCAGACAGTATGGTATGGATTACGGCTTTTTAGCCTTGTTATTTATTATTAGCCTGACCGGATTACTATTATTGGCTTTCAGAGAAACTACCGCCATGGGGTGGTTGCTCGCTATTAACCTTGGATTTGTGTTTGGTTTCTTTGTGGTATTACTGTACAGCAAATTTGTGCATGCAATCTATCGCTATGCGGCATTAATACGTTTTGCACTTGAGCAAAAGTATGCTTAAGGTGCTAAGTACAGTAAGTTAACAATAACGGTCTCTGTTGGAACGTCAACGTCGTTGGCTGTTATCGCTTAACCCAGGCACTTAGGACGTCTAGGTAACTGGGTTGAGTTTATTTTACGCCAAGGGGTAACTCCAATCGTTTTTCTTACCTGATCCCCCGTGATAGGGAAATGGCTAGCTATGATGTCTAAGGCTAACTGCTCTATGCGAAGCAGTTCGGTTGAACCAACCACCACCTTGATAGACTTCATCACCAGGGTAAATGATGGCCAGGGTGCTAAAAAAGTCAGGTTTCATGGTGGTACGCGTTAGAAAGGGTACCCAAAAAAAGGGGGGCACCGAATGGCAACACCGGAGTCGCGATAAAGTGACTGACAACCATCTCCATAAGGAAACATTGCTCAGCAGAGCCACTATTTTTTAATTTTACGGTTGTGTATAAAAACTCATATCACCAGCCTAAAAATAGTCACGGGTTGCTCTAACCGATAGCGCTATAGACCGCCGGTTATTGGGTAACTTAAAATAAGGGATCCCTGTGCCATACCACCGAGTAAAATACCCATAACTGCTGACGAAACTCAATAATCGAATCCTCTGTATAACCAGCCCATTAACGAAAAAACCATGGCCGTAATAGTCCCAAATTACCTGTGAGGTTCAAGGCAGCAAAGAGAGTAAAAACTAGCACCAGGCGCTGAAATTATGAAAAAAATGCCTGGTCCTGACCTTTAGGCAAGTTCTTTGCCAATAAAGGTTTAGTCGTTTCCTCAACGGTGCATTGGCGTGAATGATGGTACTTGGTTTTATGCTATAAAATAACTGTGTATTGCAAGGTAAATACACAGGCATAGGGGCACTTTTTCGGGTAGTCAGACATGATGACATAGTCGGCGTGCCCGCTAGCACTGGTGAGTTCTCAGCGTGGACCGTTGTTAATTGAGTTGCTCAATCTATGGGATGAATTATGGTTTTTAGCCTGCCAGGATTATTATTGCGCTTCAAAAAGTTACATATAGCTAAAATATAGATAGGAAATTCAATGATAGCGGCACTTGCAAGGCGATTATCTAATTTTCCAACAATACATCTAAGTTTATGCTTATTTTTAAGTGCAGATCGATAATTAATAACTGCCACTTTTTAGTTTCACAGTTGCCATTATGGATCTAAATTATTTTTGTATGTTTCAATCGTAGACTCTACCTTTGTGAAAGAACCCCAGGGCGCGCTAATCCTCTCAACGATACGTCGACTTAAGAAGAAAGTATTTGATTCAAAGACTAGCCTACCTTCATGTGTAAAGCGCATTATACGACTTTTAAATTACACTAGCCGATCAACACTCAAGACTACTGTAGATTCAAATGATTTTTAGGGGCCTAACAATATTTTGGGAATTTGGCCTAATCTGAATTGGTTATCACGGTTTTTCTTGACCGGCCGTTGTGTGCCAAAAGTGGTCGTAGCGGTGGTTCGAAAAAACTGATTTTGACGATCTCGTCTATTAACATAGCGGTCATAGCGAGTTTTTGATTTAATATATTGAGCTGTTCAAAATCGGGCGTGTCGATACATTACCAACTCTTTAAAATCAGTCAGTATGTACTTGGCTGGATAAATTACTTTGGGATTGCCAATTGTTATCAACGCTGTGTCAAACTGAATCACTGGATCTGTCGCAGAGTGAGAATGGCCTATTGGCGACAGTGGCGTAGCGCTAAAACTCCTGGGATCAATCAAGCTCTGTCGCT
>JBKEFM010000095.1:0-16686 GCA_046709505.1 Paraglaciecola sp.
TTAGTGTAACCATTAGTTTACAAATTGTTTGGTAACTATTCAGCTCCATCGAAATAAAATTCGACAATCCTAGCGATCGTGTTGAGTGATCCGCCAAAATGTTACACTTACCTTAATATCACTTTCGCTATTAAACCATCAAGATTGACAATATTGAAATCGACAGCGAGTTAGATTATGTAAAAAAATTGAAAAAAATCTGCCAACCAACTCAATATTCCCAACAGTGCGAGAACCTTGTTTAACTTTAATCAAAAAGCGACAGATCCTATTGAACAAACAGCTGCTGCGAAACAGATCAAAGGCGCACTACGGGTATCATTAGTGCTGAGTGTTGATGGAACTGCAGTAAATATCTAAGACCAGCCACGTTGATTAAATTGTGCCTCATTCCTGACCCAGACTTATTTTTATACCCACGATAAACGTGGATGTTTAAAACGAACCAAAGCACAAGCCTTGCTTAAACGCCTCAGAGAGCTTGAAAATGATTCCCTTAGATTTATCAAAATAAAAAATTCCCCCTTTACTCGCTAAGCATTGGGCTTCGCGCTATTTGGGAAGCTTACTCACCAATTCACCAATGTCGCTGACAAATTCATATGCAACGAATTTGAACAGCCCCAGGCTTGCCTTCGGTGAATGGCTGGTATTCATAAACAGATTACGGTTGTGTATATCTTCCTATGGCTTCCTTCAGACCCCTCCGTTAGCCAGTGGCGCCTTTGTCATTCGGATTTTTCTCCCCTCAATCAAGGTGATCTAGGTTTATTACAACCTAGCGGGTTTGCCCGCTTTGATGATCAAAAAAAAACCAGTAGCTATTAACTACTGGTTTTGTAAACAAACACTATTTTTAAATTAAATTTAGAATATTAATTTAGCGCCTAAGTAGAAGCGACGGGGTTCAACCCAATCTTTTGCTTGACCAAAGTCGAATGAACCACTACCAGCTATAAATGCTTCTTCTTCAATAGTTGCTTGATCATCTAAGACGTTAAAGATATCTAAGAAGAATTCTGCACTATAGTCATCAGCAAAATCATAGTTGTATTTAATGCGCATGTCTAACGTGCCATATGCCGGAGTGCTTTCACTTGCTACATTACCGGGTGCAATCCAGGTACCGTCATATCCACCAAAATCATAACTTGCTTCTTCACGCAAAGGTACATAACGACCGTAAACATTAGTAGCTTTGTTATACAAAGTTCCTGAGTTCCAGTTATAAATAGCACCTATTTCAAAGCCATTATCGAAGAAATACGTACCAAATACTCTGGCAGAATGTTCAATATTACCAGGCTGATTATCGTACATGTTTGGAGCGCGAGGATCTAAGTAATAAAAATCACCTTGTAAGTCGGCGTTGCTATCAGAGTTTGAGTTACCTTGGGCATCATTGTATGTATATGACGCACGCATGGTCCAGTTGTCTGAGCGTAATTTATTAAAGGATACTTCGATCCCCTGATAATCACGTTTACCACCTTCCAATGTGGCTAGAACATAGTTTGAACCGGGGTTTTCAGTATAACCGAAGTACGACAGTGGTAATGCCAAACTTGTGCCATCTAACTGGCCACCTTCCGTATATACACCTAAATCATAATCTTCCAAGATATCTCTTGTTTTACGATTGGTATAAGTAACAGAAACATTGGTATCTTCAGACAAATTTTTCGAATACCCGATTAAATATTCATCGGTATAAGGTGTTTTAGTGGTGGGTGAAAAGAATGCATCTTGAGTCCCGACACCACCACGCGTACGGAAGGTTTCCCATGCGTTATTTACAAAAACTTGCTCTTCACGAACAGAACCGGTTAGGTTGCCCGCAAATGAAGTCATGTTAGTACGAACAGGGTCATAATAACGACCGGCGAAAACCCAAACCTTTGAATCACCATCACCATCAATATCATAAATCGCACTTAAACGATGCGCAATGTCCCAATCGAAGCTGAATATCTTATCGCCTGTTGATGCATAGTGATCCCATTTTTCTGCGCGAAAACCAATATTAAGGGTAAGGTTATCAATAATTATTTTATCTTGCAGATAAACCATTTGCCCTTTGGTTTCTAGCTTAGATTCGGCCTGTTGAGTCTGAATAATACGATAGGCGTTAACATCATTAGTAGGGTTACCAACTGTGCTGTCAAATACAATCGATGCAACGTCAGCTTCATCTATCCCAGCACCTTCAGCAATACGCGGAGTATCATCAGTTGAAAGGGCTATATCGCCGACCCATCCAACAGTAGCATCAGTATAGTCAGCAAAGGTAACACCTGCATCAGCGGCTGCTATAGAGTTATATTGAGCTGAATCGCCGGTATAAACAGAGTTGGTTATATTTTCATTCGTTTCCGTTGAGTAGCCCGCTTCAATCGTATGATAACCAAAATCTGTATCCACGTAATACTCTACGTTAATATAAGAACTTGATTTATTACGCTCCCGAAGTGTATCAGAGCCAAGACCGCCAAGATCCGTATCCGTTTGGGTTACTGAAGCGGCGTTTGTTAGATAAGCGACATCATTACGAGTCGATTTATCTTTAGCAAGGTCCGATAGTTCAGATTCGTGGCTCATAAAACCAGCATTAAGAACCACATCATCCCAAGTGTGTGAGTAATCAATTTTATAATTGTCACCACCTTGGGTTCGTGAACGGTCACGGTTTGTCAATACGTCGAAGTCTCGGCGACCAGAAATGTCTGTAGGATCATTAAAATAAGTAGCAACGAAACGATCGTTTTCAGTCATTTGCCAAGTTAACTTACCAAAGCCCAATGTGCTCTCGTTTTCAACTGACCGTGAAATTTCGCCTGTATCAGGATTAGCCACATCATCCTTACGATTCTTTACTTGGTAAGAAGCAAAGAACCATAACTTATCCTGAATAATTGGACCACCTAATGTGACGGCAGTATCGAAGGTTGAAAAACCAGCACTGGCTTTTTCAGGATTATCGTAGTCACCGACTAAGCTATCATTTTGCAAGTAATAATTGACAGAGCCGTGAAACTCATTACCACCTGACTTAGTGACAACTTTTGAGACCAAGCCTCCGCCGCCAGCGTATTTAGCAGGTAATGCACCGGTTATAACTTGCTGTTCCTGGATGATTTCTGAGTTGATGTTGCCACCAAAGGTACCTGAAGAATTATCGGTAACGTTTACCCCATCAATATAATAAACATTGTCAGTTGATGCGCCTGTTGTACCGCCACCGTCTGAGTAGTTAACACCGGATTTAGAAGAGGGATTTCCCCCAGAACTGGGTTTTACACCAGGGGTAAGTTGTAGATAACTTTGATAAGAACGACCAGTCGGAAGTGACTCAGTCATATCAAGTGTAATATCTAAGCCGGTTGTAGCCGACGTTGTATCAATCGCAGCCATAGATCGACCAGAAACAGTTATAGTTTCCATATCACTAGAGCTAGCGCCTAATTCATAAGTAAGGTTTAAGCTTTTGCCCGTACTAACACGAACGTTTGTTGCTTCAAAAGATTGAATGTTAGCGCCGTTAATACTCACGGTGTATTGGCTTGAGGCGTCTAAGCCCCTCAGTGATACAAATCCGTCTGCATCTGATACTGCATTTTTACTAACTAAAACATCTGGTGCTTTTACCAATACAGTGGCACCTGATATTGGACTACCATTTGCGTCAGTAACTCTTATTTTCAAACCGCCAGTATCTAATGCGAATGCTGTTCCGGATAATCCCAATGTAGCAACAACAGCCATAGCCGTTATGCTCTTTTTAAATGTAAACATGTATGTCTCCCTGGACCACTAATTATTTAGTGTGTTTATTATCGCTTTTTGCGAATTATTGTTGCGAGATAGTGAATCTCAACCCGATAGTATCCAATCAAACTTATATTGGTCAATACGTCGCTACGTCATATACCTAAAAGTTCCAGGTTATTCGACAAATAACATAAATACGGTGTAATTATTTATTTACGAAGAGTGTGTTTTATCTGGATATGCAGAATGGGACTTATCTATTTTCTATGTTTTGTTTTTCCTACTTTGTATTTTCCCTGCCTTATGCCAATACAAGAAAGAAAAACACATTAAACATTTTTTGCTCAATATTGAGCTAGGATAAACGGGTGATAGATATTCAAGGCTGATTAAAAATGAAACTAGATGACGACATACATAATTATTATGAACATTTGGTGTTAGATCGCATAACAGAACTGAAAATAGCAGACGAGAAAGATGAAAATTTCATTGCCGACTTATGCTGTTTAGCCCTAAATCAGCTACCGCCACGGTATATTCGCTATAAAGTAGATATGACGTTTTATCTAGCACAAAATGAGCGGCAGCAAATGGAAATGAATACGGTGAAAGCAATAAATAAAGCAATAAAGTTTTTAGCTGGGATGGAAAATAAATAATTCGAAGATTTGGGTGGCAGTCCTCCAGCCACATTCCGGCACATGAGTCGTCTGCTGCGGCTGCTCCCTTCCAGGTCTGACCGGGTTAACAGAGTATCATTGCGGAGGGACCAAAGGACCACCATTGAAACTCGCCTGAAAAAAGCATCTCCCTCTGCTCAGGCGGCAGCATTATGTCAAAACTAATCGAAGATGCAAGCCGCATCCTCGATTTCTAAGAAATTAACCTTTAATTTTTGAATTTTTCTTCCGCAATGGCATTCGCCACGACATTAGTGGCGAAATTTTGTTCATCAGCCCTGGTATATATCTCTTCCAATGTTTGCCCTATCTTTTCCAGGTGGCTGCGTAGCGCTTCTGATGAACTGAGCATTTTTTGATGATAGATGTCGATGATGCCACCGGCATTGATCACATAATCAGGGGCGTACAAAATGCCTTTATCTTTAAGCGTTTCCCCTATTTTCTCGTTTGCCAACTGGTTATTTGCCGCCCCGGCGATGACTTTAGCCTGAATCTTGTGCACAGAATTGTCATTTATAATGGCCCCCATAGCGCATGGCGCCACGACATGCACATCTAGCGCAAGTATCTCTTGTGGAGACACTACAGTAGCATTAAACAATTGCTGAGCTTTGAGCATATTTTCGGGATAGATATCCGTAACAAATAACTCGGCACCTTGAGCATGTAAGTGTTCGGCTAAACGATACCCCACATGGCCTAGGCCCTGAATAGCGACCTTGATACCTTTTAGCCCGCAGCCATATTTATATTTGACTGAAGCTTGTAAACCAATAAACACACCATAAGCGGTTGAGGGCGCTGGATTGCCATCGGCTTCCCCCCCATCAAAACGATACTTAGCTTTAGTACCTGAAATATAAGACGACTCTTGTGCCATAACTTTCAGATCGTCTACGGACATTCCGGAGTCTTCTGCACTTATATACTGTCCACCGAGGCTTTGTACAAATCGTCCCATAGCACGCATCATCTCGGGTGTTTTTGCCGTTCTGGGATCACCTATAATAACAGCTTTCCCTCCCCCCTGATTTAGATTGGCCAAAGCGGCTTTGTAAGTCATACCTTTGGACAAGCGCAACACATCATTTAATGCCTCATCACTAGAGACATAAGGCCACATTCTGCAACCGCCCAAGGCGGGACCCAGATGACTATTATGCACCGCGATAATCGCTTTTAAGCCTGAGGCCTTATCATGGCAAAAAGCAACGTGTTCATGTTCATCAAATTCAATATGGTCAAAAACGGACATTTAATAGTTCTCTGGATAGGTATTGAGTTACAAAAAGATATACTAGCTCAGTCATGGGAGGACATGCCTTGCGATGTTTATAGGAAAAAATGTTACACGCAACGAAGCATTCGTCTCATTGCTCCAATATAGGATAAATATCCTAGTTTCTTTGCTTGAAAATGATAAGGTTTTTAAGCATGCTACTCACAAAATTTTTTCTACAGCATTAATTGAATCAGAATTATGAAACTTGATAAGTTTGACCGTGAAATACTAAGAGTGATGCAAAGGGACGCAACTGTCTCTATGGCTGAATTAAGCCAGCAGGTCGGCTTGTCCCATACCCCTTGCTGGCGCCGAGTGAAAAGAATGGAGGCCGATGGCATAATTATGCAAAAAGTCACCCTGCTCAACAGCAAAAAGCTCAATCTAGGTGTATCAGTTTTTATTTATGTGACGTTAAAAAATCATGATGGCGAATCCCTCAACGACTTCGAAAAGGCCGTGCAGAGTATTGATGAAATAGTTGAATGTCATACCACCAGTGGTGAAAAAGACTATTTATTAAAAGTTATAGTTGAGAGTATCGAAGAATACGAACAATTGCTTAAATCCAAGCTGACAAATCTGCCATTGGTCGATCACTTAAGCTCTACCTTTGCCCTCAAGCAAGTCAAAAACACCACCGAGTTACCCATTAAAAATCAGTAGCAGCTATGCCACTCATGATGCTGGCAGACCAGATCATGAGTGACATAAATCACCGTCACTAATAATCTCATCGCCAATTCAGCTAACAGCGTCTATTTGATTTTCTGGCTTGGCCAGGATAAAGGCTTCCAGTTTATTGCAATTTTCTGCAATTTTTCTAATCAATGGATATTTTTCCATATCCACATCAAATCGTATTGCACTATAAACTTGGGGGACTAAACATACGTCCGCCAAGGTCAAATCAAAGCCAAAGCAGTAGTCACCTGCGGTATTTGCCAAGCGTTTTTCCAAGCTTGCAAAGCCCACTTCTATCCAATGCTTCGCCCATTCACTCTGACGCGGCGCAGGACAATCCATTTCATTTACGAGGTATTGCATCACCCGCAGATTACCAAGGGGCTGCATATCGCAGGCAATATCATAAGCTACGGTGCGCACCCTGGCGCGCAACTGCCTATGCTGGGGTATAAGTTGTTTGGGCCCCTCATGGCTTTCATCCAGGTATTCGATGATCGCCAAAGACTGATTCAAAATAATATCACTGTCCTCATCAACTAAAGTGGGAACCAGTTCACTGGGATTAAGGCGCTGGTAATTAGCATGATGCTGTTGCCCCCCATCTTTAACCAGGTGTACGGGAATATATTCGTACGCCACTTGTTTCAAATTCAAGGCTATCCTGACCCGGTAGCTGGCGGTAGAACGCCAATATCCATAAAGTTTCATGCTTATAATTCCTCGTTTTTGCCATTGCTGGTCATTAGGTCAATCAAACTTTAATAACGTGCTGATCAATGGTGCCAAAGATACTTTGACCGTCCTGGTCGAGCATTTTGATGCTTACCCGATCACCAAATTTCATAAAATTAGTACTTGGTTTACCGTCACGGATAGTCTCGATCATGCGTACCTCTGCGATACAGGAATAGCCCACGCCGCCCTCTTCTATGGCAGTACCATATTCTGTACCTTGTTTATTCGATACTGTACCCGAGCCGATTATCGTACCCGCACCTAAATTACGGCTTTTTGACGCATGACTGATCAACTGGGCAAAGTTAAATGTCATATCTTCACCAGCCTGTGGTTGCCCAAAACGTTTACCGTTGTAATCTGTCATCAGGGGTAAACATAATTTAGCATCTTGCCAATGATCGGCCAGTTCGTCTGGCGTTACCGCGACAGGGGAAAATGCCGAAGCCGGTTTTGACTGCAAAAAACCAAATCCCTTACCCAGTTCCTGAGGGATCAAGCCACGTAAGGAGACGTCATTAACCAGCATCAGCAAACGTATATGTTGGGCGGCATCATCTACCGCAGTAGACATAGGTACATCGTCCGTCACTATGGCTATTTCACTTTCAAAATCTATGCCCCACTCGTCACTTGGTAAACGAATATCGTCACAAGGACCAATGAAATCGTCCGATCCCCCCTGATACATCAGTGGGTCTGTCCAGAAACTAACAGGCATCTCTGCGCCTCTGGCTTTTCTGACCAGTTCAACATGGTTGACATAGGCGCTGCCATCTAGCCATTGATAAGCACGTGGCAAAGGAGAGCTGCATTTTTTAGCATCAAAAGGAAATGCCGAGGTTATCTGGCTATCGTTTAGTTGCTGGTAAACGATAGCCAACTGAGGCGATAACGCCAGCCAATCATCGAGGGCTGCTTGCATGGTTGCAGCTATATCTGGCACCGTCACAGCCTGTGTTAAATCCCGACTGACCACAACTAATTGGCCGTCCCGTGTTTCATTTTTTAATGTTGCTAATTTCATTTAATGCTCTTATTCAAGGTGAAAAGTATTCTATATTTAATCTGGTAATCGTTCAGTGCCAACTATTGGCCTACCCGGTATTTTACACGATTAAAGCCTTATCATAAATATCTAGGATATCCCAAGTATCCATCCTCACCGCAACCTCATAGGTATAGGTCTTTTTATGCTATTGCCCAGCCTCAAAGGCCTTTAAATGTCTGTCATAAACAAAACCTACCGGATCAAAACCCTTACCCCTTTAATATTATCCCAACTGAAAAAGTCCCCATAAGGATAAAATCATACATGGTCGTAATAATCGTCATTGTGTTTAAAGCTGCGTTTATTGCCCCAGCATCACTTTAACGTTACAAACCACAAACTGCAGGGGCACAAAGGCGAGCATATTGGTGGTTATGGTTGTCGCATATTAATGAGAGTGCAGTATTAATGTATTAATGAGAATGCAGTATTAATTAACATCAAAAAACAGTGAATGCAAAGAAGGGCGAATAGCAAAGAGTTGTGGAAAAAAAACCAATTAGTAACATTAAATTTACAACCAGTTTTATTTCATTTGATATGCTGCTCCTGGGCCGATACAGGGCAGCATTTGTCAGTGTTAATTTACAGGCGTGTATTTAAATTTTCACGGTCTTTTTGTTAATCCCATAATCGCGCAGTTTGTTAGCAATGGCGGTGTGGCTTAGACCCAGCTTTTTGGCTAATTGCCGGGAGCTTGGATAACTGGGGTACAAGCGTTGCAGGATACTTTTTTCAAAGCGTTTTACCTCTTCATCCAAACTGCCGTCAAATTCATCTGAGAAAAAGTTTACCGCCGTGGAGCAAGATGGAATTTGAATGTGCTCTTTATTTAACTCATTGCCTTCCAGTAAAGACACGGCCCTGTACAGAGTGTTTTCAAGTTGGCGAACATTGCCTGGCCAGGGATAAGCTTGAATATAATCCACACAGGATTTGGTTAATTTAGGCACCTTACGCCCCAGTTTGGCGCTGTGTTGTTTTAAGAAAGTTTCAGCCAACGGTACAATATCGGTTTTACGTTTTCGTAAAGGGGGGATAATCAAACTCAGCACGTTTAGTCGATAATATAAGTCTTCTCTAAAGAGTCCATCCTGTATCATTAAGCCTAGATCTTTCTGCGTAGTACAAATAAACCTGATATCGACTTTTACTTCGTTATCATCCCCTACCCGCCTGAATTTACCATCTTGCAGCACCCTTAAAATTTTCACTTGCAATTGTGGCGACATATCGCCGACTTCGTCTAAAAACAAACTGCCGCCTTGGGCTTGTTCAAGTAAACCTGCTTTAGCGGTGGATTGACCAAACGCGCCAGCTGCGTAACCAAACAATTCAGTTTCGGCAACGCTATCGGGTAAGGAGGCACAATTGAGCACCAAAAACGCAGCTTCACTACGGCGACTAGCTTCATGACAGGCCTTGGCGATAAGCTCCTTACCTGTGCCTGTTTCGCCACTGAGCATCAGTGCCCCCTCTAATTCAGCCATTCTTTTAGCTTCACACACCACTGTTTTCATAGCTTTGCTGCTTGCTTGCACGGAGAGAAAACTGTCAACATTTGCCTGGTGAAAAACGGTTAATTGCTGTCCCAACCGAAACTCTGATTTAAGAATAAAGACCGCCCCTGCAAGAATAGACTCGCCCTCACCATCAGGCACCATCACAGGTAAGATATCCGCCAAATAGTCCTGTTCGACATAACGTACTTTTTGACTCAGACCTGTAACCTTATTGCTTTCCAACCAGCGCCCGGCATTAAAACCTTTAACCAGTTCATCTATTTCTGTGCCAATTAAATTATTGCTGTCCGTTTCCAGGCTTGACACCACAGCTTCGTTCACCAGTAAAATACGACCTTTAGTGTCAACCGAAAAAACCGGATCCGGCAACGTTTGCAACAAGGCACGCAATTGATTTTGTTCCCGCTCCTGGGGCATAAAGGGTATGGTTTTAACATCATCTATACCTGCTATCTTGCGGATTTTCGGCATCAAGTGTTGGAAATCGGCGAATTCGATAGTCGGAAAATTCAGATATATTTTACCGATCTCGTCAATTTCAATTCCCCGCAGGTCAATTTTATGACTCACCAGAATATCCAGAACATCCTGAGTGATACCCAATCTATCCTGACAGCTAATTTCCAATCGCATAACGTTACTTAATATAGTTTTTTGTAAAGATACTATTACACATATGCTCAGCTCAGCACATTCATTTCACAGAGAATGGCGTTTTAATTGATGTGCTGTTGGCCAGACATTAATTATTAATGATCTTAACTTAACTGGCCTTGATGGTTTTTTGCGCAAATCTGGCGGGGTACAAACCTAAGGTCTGAGCCTTTTGTACCAGAGACATAATATCCATGTCGGCCAATTCGAACAATTCAGAAAACTCCCTTAACAAAAAATAGACAGGCTGAATAATATCGATGCGATAAGGTGTGCGCATTACATCCAGCGGAACAAGCGGCAGACGCACAGCATCTTCATTTTCCAGAGCGTAAATGGTTTCTTCAGGAGATGACAATATCCCGCCACCATAGATCCGTGTCCCATGGGCAGTTTTCACTAAACCAAACTCCACAGTAAACCAATACAGCCTGGCCAAATAGCTACGCTGCTCTTTACTTGCCCCGTAACCTAACTTGCCATAAGTATGGGTAAAGTGGGCGAATGCCGGGTTTGTTAACAATGGACAATGGCCAAAAACTTCATGGAAAACATCTGGCTCTTGCAAGTAATCAAACTCCTCCCGGCTACGAATAAAGGTCGCCACCGGAAATTGTTTATTAGCCAGCAGCCTAAAAAACTCATCAAAATTGATCAAAGCTGGCACCGGTACGACTTCCCAGCCTGTGGTTTGTGCTAAAACCCCATTGACTTCAGCCAATTGGGGCACTCTTTGCGTTGGCAAGTCGAGTAATGCCAGACCTTGCAGATATTCATCACAGGCACGGCCATCAAGCAACTGACGCTGCCTGATCATCAAGTCTTGCCACATTTTGTTTTCGTCATCACACCAATGAACTATGCCATCCGCATCGGGAAGGTGGGACTGGTATTGGGATTGCTTAGCCATACTACATAATTGCCGTATTTAGGTTCTTCATAGAGCCGAATTCTACCCAAAATAACACAAAGGAAAAGACACAAACCTGTAACAACCAAGCAACAATATGTAAACAAAAGATTACACGCACCCGCTGATCAAGACTCAGTATTAGTAAATTAATTCAATTATTTTAATCGGTTATGCAAATCTGACATAAGCTTTTTGCTGACCTGTGACAAGCCTGGTTTTTGCACGGTAAGCCACGGTAAGGGCCGACATTCATCAATGGCTTTAAGGCCAATACGTGCTGTCAGCACGCCGGCTCCCATACCCTGGGCTATACGAGTCGATAATTTTCCCGCCACACTGGCGCCGAGTGCATAATTACCCGCATCTGAGATGATTTCTGCGGCACCGGCATAAAGCATGGTTTGGAAAATACGGCGGATCAGGGCAATCCGGCCCCAATAGCCTAGCCGTACGCCATAGGTTTCACTTATTTGATTCATCATGCGTACATTGCGCCATAACACTATCGCCATATCCAACAAGGCAAAAGGGCTCACGGCGATCATAACGCTGGCAGCACCAGCATTGCTCATTACATTTGCCAGGGCACGCTGATCGACCTTTGCAATAACCAGATGCTCAAACAAGGAAATAATTTCACTGTCGGTGTGGTGTTCATTAACACTATTTTGCCAGGTTATAATAGCTGGCTCATAGCCCTTAGGCAGACGCTGGGCAACAGCCAGACAATGATCCTGGCCTAAACCAATCGCCGGTGTATTAAAAAGTTCCACCGAGGTTTGGCGGAATTTTTGTTGGCATTTTAATTGCTTTAGTCCACGCCATTCGCTGATGACTGACCCGACAACCAGGGTCAATATAATGCCCGCCACCACCAACCAAAGGCCACTTAACCAGTCTTCGCTGACATACATTTGTTGAATAAACAGTCCCAGTTCAACACAGCTCAGCAGCAAAATAGTCACACAAGTCATACCTAACAGTTTAGACCACCAGCGTTTTCTGGCCGGTTTGACTGTCTGGTAGCCAGGGGGGACCGGCTCCTCAGCTGCCGCTGCACAGTGAATATCCTGCCAGTCGGTTACATCCTCCAGTTTGGTCATCTCCCGCAGTTTAACCTGGCTATCGGCGGTCGGCTGTTCAGTTATGACTACTTTTTTCTTCAGTACCGCTTCTGGTGGAGCAGATTGTGCATTGTCATTATTCACTGCATCTTGTCCCCGAGTATAAAATCCAAAATCCTGTCCATGCGTATATGTGGTAATGGTTCAGTACTTTTTCTAACAGGTGGCGAAAAGCTTGGGAAATCGAACCCCTGTTGTTGCCAAAAGCCTTCTTCTGGACACTGCTGAGGCACGTCGCCAGGAAACAACGTAACGGGGTCACCGTTAGCATCAATCCCTTTTAATACCTGTATATTTTCACCATTATATTCACTCACACCGGCACGGGAAGAACGAATGGCCGCGATAGCAGTAGATTCAGTTAGCACACCATCGAACTGGATTTGTTGGCGGGCGCTGTGCAGCATTGAATCGAGCAATTTCACCAGGCTATTTTGCTGATCGGGTGTAACGTGATCGGCTTTGCTGGCAGCGAAGATCAACTTATCGATCTTGGGACTAAATAAGCGTTTTAAGGCGTTGGACTTACCGTATTCAAAACTGCCTAACAGCCAATTTAATGCCTGTTGTAGATCGCTAAAGCAACTTTTCCCCTGGTTCAGAGCTGATAAACAATCCACTAGCACCACTTGGCGATCAAAGCGCTTAAAATGCTGTCGGTAAAAAGGCTTGATCACGTCATCTTGATAATGCTCAAAACGGCTGACCAATAACTGGGCATTACTACCTTTTTTGGGGGCTGACAAGTCAACCTGTTGATGAACAAGCGAGGCTTCACACAGAGGAAAAAAATGTAATACCGGTGCCCCTTGCAACTCACCAGGCAATATAAAACGCCCAGGTTGTAATAATTGAAAGCCCTGTGCCCGACAAGCGTGTAAGTAATCGGTATAGGTTTGCGCAATGCTTTGCAACATCAGTTCATCACCTGGGGCGTTGAGATCCAGTTTTTCTCGCTCTTTGAGAAATGACTTGGCGAGTTCTTGACGCTTGGTCTGTGCTAATTCGTTTTCACAATGGGCAGACCATTGGCTAAAATCCATATCCAGCAAGGGTAAATCTAATAACCATTCTCCCGGATAATCTGTGATATCCAGCGTTAGGCTACCTTGCTCACTAAAATAACGACTCAAGCCAGAATTTTTACGATAGCGCAGCCGTAATCTGACCTGACTAATACCCCTTGTGGATTTTGGCCATAGGGCCGGTAAGGTATTTAAGTCTTGCATGGCATCTTCATAGGCAAAACGGCTCAAACTAAGATTGGGCTGCACTTCCCGTCTTACCCCTTGTAATCGTTCTTCACGTACCACAGAGAAAAAAGGCAAGTCAGCTCCGTCTTTAGCTTCCAGTAACTGATTGACCAGAGAAGTAATAAAAGCGGTCTTACCACTGCCGCTTAAACCAGTTACGGCCAGATTTAAATGTTGGTCTGCGAGACGAGCACTCACCATTTTAAAATTTTGTTTGGCTGCTGACACAAATGCATACCCTTCGCTTTTTTTACTCATACAACCGCTCCTCCATGGTGGTTAAGCTTATTAATAAGATGCCATGCTATTAAGCTAGGGCAGTAAAGGCCACTTATAAAAAAACGGCTTAGATCTCCCTCTTATCTAAACCGTTTTATATGGTGCACTTTAGCTGTTTATAGACTGTTTATCTCCCGATTTAATTGATACTCGGATGAAGTAACATAAGTTTCGACTTTACGTAACCTTTCCTCATTACGGGCAAACCGTTGTTTAATATCTGCAAAAGCCTGTTTAGGGGGCTCACCTGACTGCCATACCTTAGACTTTACCTTGACTTTTTCGTCCTCATCTTCGCTGACATTGTGCCACCCTTTGCCTGCCTGCTGAAACTGAGAATTGTGACGTTTAAATGAACTGTGCGGCGAGTGGTTTACGGACGCTTTCTTGTCCAGAATAAACCAGGCCGCAATATAACTGACAAATATGAAGGTACCCGCAGACAAAAAGAAAGCTGTCACCACCAGTATTCTAATCAACCACAGTTCAATACCAAAATATTCAGCCAGTCCAGCGCACACCCCGGCAATCTTTCCTCTTTCAGGATCCCGGGTTAACTCCCCACGGCCTTTCATACTTTGTTCCTCCACTGAGGAGCCTCTGCATCCAGGATCAGTTCTAGCGTGTGGATCCGATCCGCCATTTTCTCAGCTCGGTCAGCTAACTCTTGTAAGGTCGCGTATTCCTCAGCAGATAATCCCTGATTGATTTGTTTCTTGGCACGGTAATGTAATATCAACCATATAGGGGCAACAATGACCATAAAAACAATAATTGGCGCAACAATAATCCCAACTATATCTTCCACAATAACTCTCCTTGGCTACGTCTTAATCGTGTTTTTGAGATTGATTGCTCTGGTTTTTTACTTTCTTTTTCAGTGCTGCCAATGCATCATCAATCTCATCATCTGTCGCTAAGTCGGCAAACTCGTCAGCCAGCGTTTTCTTACCCAGATCATAGGCGTCGACCTGAGACTCAAGATCATCAATCTTACGTTCATATTGCTCAAAACGCCCCATGGCTGCATCCACTTTGCTGCTGTCTAAGGTCTTTTTAATCTCTAAACGAGAACTCACCGTTTTTTGACGCATGACAATCGTTTTTTGCCGAGCTTTAGCGTCTGCCAGCTTATCTTGCAGCTGACCGACTTCCCCTTGTAACTTGGATATTTGACTTTCAACCACATCCAATTCTACCGTGAGGGTACGACCATATTCATCGCATTTTTTCTTTTCTTGTAGTGCAGCACGGGCTAAATCTTCACGGTCCTTGCTAATAGCTAGCTCAGCCTTGCTCTGCCAATCTTTTCCTTCGTTGTATAGCTTATTGATTTGTGTCGCGATTTCTTTTTTATTAGCCAGTGTTTTTGCAGAAGCTGAACGCACTTCTACTAACGTGTCTTCCATTTCCTGAATAATTAAGCGGACCATTTTTTCAGGATCTTCCGCCTTATCTAAAATAGCGTTGAGATTTGAGTTCACTATGTCTGTGAAACGCGAGAATATACCCATAGTTTTTACCTCTTTAATATGTCAGTTTAATTGAACACCTAGCTACTTCGCTCTATGCCAGTTCCTGGGTAAAGCTATTCAATTAATAGGCCAATAAAGCAATTAAACTAAACAACTGATTTTAAACAAATAATTATTTACTCTTTACTGGGTGAGATCTACAATAATATTTATCTACACCACAAGTTAGTCTATTAGACCATTTTTTGAGGATATGATGAGCCGTTTTCGCCAACAAGATAATTTATTAGGCCAATCCAATAGTTTTCTCGAGGTTTTGGAGCAAATATCACAAGTTGCCCCGTTAAATAAACCTGTGCTGATAATCGGCGAAAGGGGAACAGGCAAAGAGCTAGTCGCAGCCCGTCTGCATTATTTGTCCAAACGCTGGGAGCAGACCTATCTCAAACTTAACTGCGCTGCATTAAACGAAAATTTACTTGAGAGCGAACTTTTTGGCTATGAAGCAGGTGCCTTTACCGGCGCCACCAAAAGACGAGAAGGCAGGTTTGAAACCGCAAATAATGGTACCTTGTTCTTGGACGAATTGGCGAACACTTCAGGCATGATCCAGGAAAAATTATTGCGGGTGATTGAATACGGTGAATTTGAGCGCGTTGGCGGTTCAAAAAGTGTCAAGGTAGATATTCGCCTGGTCGCCGCCACCAATGAAGATTTGCCTGCCCTGGCTGAATCCGGGGAGTTTCGACCAGACTTGTTGGACCGTCTGGCCTTTGATGTTATTACCTTACCGCCCCTCAGGGAAAGGCGAGACGATATTATGATGCTAGCAGAAAATTTCGCCATCAATATGGCCAGGGAGCTGGAAATGGACTTATTTAGCGGCTTCACAGAAAAAGCTAAACGCATCTTACTGGACTATCCTTGGCCGGGTAATGTTCGCGAGCTTAAAAACGTAGTGGAACGGGCTGTTTATCGTAGCAATAATCCCGACATTCCTGTGCACAACATTATTCTTGACCCCTTCGAGTCCGCTTTTCGCCCTAAAACCAGAACAAAAACCCACGACCGTATTATCCAGGCCCATAAAGTTGAAGAGCCGGTCGTAAGTGCAGTCAAAGAAACCCGAGACGTTGCGCTAGCAAATAGCCCAGCGACACGTTATGAATTCCCGGTGGATTTAAAGGAATTGTCACAAGAATTCGAAATAGATTTACTCAAACACGCTTTAGAAGACAGTCAATATAATCAAAAGA
>JBKEFM010000096.1:0-16670 GCA_046709505.1 Paraglaciecola sp.
TATCAATAAGTACCCCAGAATGCGTCCGGCAGTTTGTGAGCAAGGTGTCGCTAAGTGAGCACTTATTAACATGGATTGGTCTTGTGAAATAATGAATCTGGATAGTCAGCTAAATTACTTGGGTATACACCCAAAGCTATTGGGGTGGCGTTTAGGCGGTAAAGGCATTCAGGCTCACGAGTGTAGATGTACTAAGTGCAATGCGGTTGGCGATGGCAGGAGTAAGAACAGCCAACAATGGTGCAGGTTTAAGGGAGACGGGTATATATTAATAGCGCGGTGAGCTTTATTATATCGCTAAAGAAATTCGCTTATAAGCAATGAAAAACGCCATGCATTTTTTCTTTTATCGACAGGCCAACTAAAAAAGCTCTTTATTAGTTGAAGGTACATTTGGCGAAAAATCACTGGGCAAAGCTCAAACTTATACTTGTCTTAGTGAATGATTTTTCGCCCGTAGGCTTATTTTCGTTTGGTTAACCAAACAATCAAATTGACTATGTCGTCATTGGTCATATCCCTTGTAAATTTAGCCTGGAATTTACCATTGACTATAAAGTTGGGTACACCGCTTAGGTGTTTTCGGTATTTTGTAATTAACTGGTTATTCTTTTGCAGCATGCTATTGACGCCGAAACTGCTGACCAGTTTGTCAAATTCAGCCGCTTCCACGCCGTTGACGATAAAAATATTTTTCAGATCTTTAATACTGGTTACGGGAGACTTTTGTACATGGATATATTTGAAGATGGCCTGGTTCATGGCATCATCTTTTTTCAACGCTCTGGCGACCATCATGGCCCGGGTCGCATCGTCCTGCACTTCAGTGCTGGTGAAACCCATAAAATTCACATGCACTTTTTGAAACGCAACGTCTTGGCCAATTTTACTTTTAATTTTTGCTACTAAAGGTTCAAAATTAAAGCAATGGGGGCACCAGAAAGAAAAATATTCGTTGATCTGTGGTGTTTCTGTGGCTTCATCACTGATCACTAAGTAATGTTCGCCTTCTGTCCATTGTTCCTGAGCGCAGGCCTGGAGTGGCA
This sequence comes from Paraglaciecola sp., assembly GCA_046709505.1. Classification (GTDB taxonomy): domain Bacteria; phylum Pseudomonadota; class Gammaproteobacteria; order Enterobacterales; family Alteromonadaceae; genus Paraglaciecola. The sequence goes on from JBKEFM010000096.1 coordinate 1,047, forward strand.
GTAGTAGGGTCATAAAAAGGGCAAGTACAATTTTTTTCATAGTTTATATCGTCTCTTAGGGCAAAAACTGTATGCAGATTAACATAGCTTAAAATAAATGCCGACAGCACTTTGTAACCAGTTATAAAAAAAACCATCTCAGGGCTGCCTGCAGGGGGCCGGCCTAGCTTGATGCCGTGACAAACTTTGCGCTCCCCGGCGACAAACTGAGACACTCGATTTTCATAATCGTTTAGGCTATGTCGTCCTTGACCCTATCCTGATACCTGAAAAGGCGATGGCATCGAGGATGAAATCCACAGTAAATTTGGCAAAGTTAATTATTGTTACTAGCGATATAAAAATTTTGTATCCTGTTCGATAGTGGTGTCCTCAATATCCAAAGATTGTATTTTAAAACTAAATTCAGTCACTGATTTTTCCAACTGATAAGGATCTACGGCAATACTGATAGGTAAGTTGTAGACTTCGCCACCCTTTACTTGTACTTCGGACTCGCCAATAAACACAGCACCAGGTAAGCCTATGACTGATATGGTAAATCGTTGGCTGCGCTGGGATTTATTTAACAACTTTATAGTATAAACATTCTCTATCAGGCCCTGGTTGGTTTCGCGATACAAAGAATTGCGATCGCGAATGATATCAACTTCCAGCGCGACCCGAGTGACTAACTCGAACACCAACAGTGCGGACATCAGGAACAGTACCAAAGCGTAACCAATTAATTTTGGTCGCAATATTTTGGTTTTGCCACCGGCCAGTTCGGTTTCAGAGGTAAAGCTAATCAACCCTCTGGGGTACTCCATTTTATCCATCACACCGTTGCAGGCATCTACACAAGCGCCACAATTAATGCACTCATATTGTAATCCGTTTCGAATATCGATACCGGTGGGACAGACTTGCACACACAGGTTGCAATCAATACAGTCACCTAAACCGGTTTCTTGTACTTCTTCTCTGGGCATTTTGCGGGGACGTGGGCCACGCTTGTCTCCGCGCTTACTGTTATAGGCGACGGTGAACGTATCTTTGTCGAACATGGCTGACTGAAACCGGGCGTAGGGGCAGATATGAAGACACATGATCTCGCGCATATAACCCGCGTTGCCATAAGTACAAACAGCAAAAAACCATACGTAGAAGGCGGCCCAAAAACTCGCAGAAAAAGTGAAAAAGTCGACAAAAAGCAGATCTATCGGCGTAAAGTATCCAACAAAGGTCAGTGCAGTCAGCAGTGCTACCGCTACCCAGGCAATATGCTTAAGGGTTTTACGCCAGAATTTATCAAAATCCATTTTCCGTTCATCGAGTTTGACCCGTTTGTTGCGGCTGCCTTCTATTTTTTCTTCGAACCAGATGTAGATAAAGGTCCAGGTTGTTTGTGGACACATAAAACCACACCACACGCGCCCGGCAAAAGTGGTGATAAAAAACAAGGCAAAAGCGGCGACGATAATGATCCAGGCCAACAAGGTTAAATCTTGTGGCCAAAGTGTAAGGTTAAAAATCTGGAAACGTTGGGCCTGGATATCCAGTAAAATAGCCTGTTGCCCCTGGAACTGGATCCAGGGCAGTACGGCATATATAGATAAAAAAACCAAGCCAAAAAATCGACGGAAATTCTCTAAGGCACCCTTGACCGCGCGCACGTATATGCGGCTGCGAGGGATATATTGATTATCGTGTTTGCTCTTATCTGGGCGGTGAACTTTGACTGGAGATATATCTTTGACTGGGATGCGCTCACTCATTTGGACTCCTTGACTGAACAAAACTGTATACCATTTACGCGCCGCAGTATAACAGTTGTATGTAACGTTTGCTTCGCTATGCACAATATATAGATGATCTAGATCATTGATTAGCAGTTTTTTCACCTAAGGAGCTATGATTAACCTCAGGTACAATAATGTCTGATTTTAGGCTTGTTAAGGGTATGTATGTTTTACTGAGCAATTCAGTTACGATTCATCTTGATGGGCTAGATTACTAAGGAACTCCTGTATTCAAGAGGTAAAAATATGCAAAAATTAATGATAACGGCGATAGTGAGCTCGTGCTTGCTACTCTCTACCCACGCTTTTAGTCAGGCCGAAGTAGAAGTGACCTGGCAAAATCCGCAAAATTATCGTGATATTCGACCGGCCAATGAGTCACGTAAACGATTTGCCGAGAATATCTTTAATAAGCTGGATGAGTATCTGGTGGAGCTTGCTGAATCCTTGCCAGACGGGCAGGCATTAGTCATCACGGTGACAAACCTGGATTTAGCCGGGGAGGTATGGCCTGCCTCTTTTGTCGGTTTAGGCAGCAGTGGTTCAGATGTGAGGTTGATTAAAAGTATCGATATACCGCGCATGGCTTTTAGTTATCAGTTGTTAGGTCACACAGGACAAGTATTGCAACAGGGAGAAGAAAATTTGAAGGATATGTCGTTTCAGGATCGTGCTAATCGCTTTTTTGATAGTGAACCTTTGCGCTACGAAAAAAACATGTTGCGTCAATGGTTTGTTAGCACATTTCCCCAGGAAGAGGCAAAAGTTCGGTAGCCGGGACAAGGCCTAAATTTTACCAAAACGCTGGTTAACTCGGCGTTTTTTTATGTGGTAGATAAAAACTGACCTCATGCTCCCCATTAAGGGGGCTAAAATGGTTGTTAGCCCCCTAAATCTTCATAGCAAAAAATCCCATTGCGGCCATTTTCCTTCGCTGCATAAAGTGCATGATCAACTGATTTTTGCAGGGTATCTGCATCTTTGCTGTCATTCTTATTACTGGTTACCACCCCCAAACTAATAGTAAGCACCGGAATGTCCGGACTATATTTATGCTCTATAGCTGCTTTGTTAACTTCTTTGAGTAAATTAGTGGCTACATTTAAGGCACCATCTGCATTGGTATCAGGTAATATACAGACAAATTCTTCGCCTCCATAGCGCCCTACAAAATCTGTACTGCGGGGTAAATTTGTGGCTAATATATTAGCCACAATTTTTAAGGTTTCGTCACCTGCTGCATGCCCATAGTTGTCGTTATAGGGCTTAAAATAATCAATATCTATCATCAGCAATGAGATAGGCCAACTTTGGCGAATAGCAATTTTTAATTCGTGCTCGAGGCGCTCGTCTAATGCCCGGCGATTGGATATACCTGTCAGGCTGTCCTGTAACGATAGGTCTTGCAGAGCTTGTTTTTGCTGCTCTATGGTCACCGCAAAGTGGTTAAAGGTATTCGCTATGTCTGAGATTTCGTCGTTGCCGGAAACCGTTTGAGTATTGGGTTTACCTATCGCCCGATCCTGTACCAGATTATTGAGTTTAACCAAGCGAGAGACCACACGTTTTTGGATGAAAAATAGAATAAGTATCAGAAATACCAGTCCTGTGGATACAAGCAAGGCGAGAAATTGAATCTGTTCTCTTACCTGCAAAGAAGCGTGACGGGTTTGTGTGATAACAGAATCACTAAGCAGATAGGACTTAAAATTGAGTAAACGGGAGTAATCCATAATAAGATTATGCACAAAGTTGCCACGTCCTGTGACTCGCCCCGACAGTTGTAACAATTCGATGCGTAATGGAAAAATGCCATTTTTTTCGATCAAAATATTTTCAAGTTGTTGATTTAAAGCAAGACGTCGCTTGCGCTGTGCCCTGGGAAAGCTATCGATCTTGATATTTAAGTTATCTAAAATATCACTTACTTGAAATGATAGCTGGCGTATAGTCTGTAAGCGTGTGGTATTCAGTCCTCTGCTGGCAAGGGTTATCGCTTCAAAAAAATCAGTGCGCCACAGCTGTTCTTGCTGACTGTCGTTGGATGGGAACCGGATTTGGGAGGTTAAATTACCCACTTGATCATTTAATCTATACAGTATATTTTCGTGCTCTGTCAGTTGTTGCTTAATATGCAGACTAGCCGATGCCAGCTCCCGCAATTCGGATAATTCCAGGCTGATAGCATTCAACTGAACATACAAAAATCTGTCTTGTATCTGCTGCTCAGCCAACAAGTGGATCTCTGCTAACTTGTTTTCAATCTGGGCCTCAGCTATACGTAATGAAGGCTCTGATTTAGCATTGCTCAAACCATTACTGATGGTGGACAGTGAGGCTATATTGTTATTGAGTTGTTCCAGTACCACTACATTTGGCAACGATGTATTGGCTATTTCATCTAAAATCTGCCGAAAGTCCAGCAGTCGCGTATAGGTGAGCGCAGTAATACTGATAAAAGTAAGCAATACACTGATAACAGTCGCGGTAAAAATGGTTGTTAACGACAGACGGGAAGCTATCTTTATTTTTGCCTGTTTCTGATCACTCATGGATATTTACCAGCCTGGCATCCAAAGTGGGCTTAACGTCGTCTAATTGACGGAGGTGGTCGACAAACACGTCAACAATTAATGGGTTCAACATAAAACCGAGTACAATTTTAGGGCACTTCTCCAGTACTGTGTATCCGTCACCACCACTTGATAAGTAATCTGACGTTGCTAATTTGTATATACGTTTATTTTCAAGGGGTTGGCCGTTGATCAATACAGATTTAACCCTTTTATTAACTGGCGCGTGCGGATCATAGGTCACTTCCATGCCTGAAACATGAGGGAATCGGCCTCTGATCGTTTCGATCATGCTAAAACCGTTTTCCAGAGCTTCGATCAACTGGGCACCACTGATATTAAGCAGGGCAACTCTGCTTCTAAAGGGCAATTCCTGGGCAATATCTCGGTGGGTGAGCTGCTGGCCGAGGAGGTACTGTTTGTTACCGCGAATGGCCCCGCCGTTTATTAAGGCGATATCGGCGTGGGAAAACTCCCGCAGCGTATCGGTTAACATATTGGCAAACGCATTTTGTTCAGTTCTGACGCTACTACGTAAGGTGGTAAAATATTTTGTTACCACACCTGCGTGCTCATCCATCAAACGATTCAAGCGGGCGCTATACTCGTCTACCTGATTTCTTATAGCCGGATCCTTGGCATATTTACTCAGTTCAACTGTTTGCCAGGAAGTACTGGTTTGTGTTTGTTGCTCAGTTTTAGTGGTGTGCATTATTGCCACCTGGCCCGATTTGGTCACCATAACTGCATTGGGGTGGGTGGGTTTGGTTTCACTGGCTAAGGTGGCAGAGTCCAGACTGGTGGTAAAGCTCATATTTATTATTTTGTCGTCTAGTAACTGATCGATAAAGATGAAATTAGTTGAGTACAGCAGTACGATTAAATCGGCACCCTGTTGCCTGAGCTCAGTGGCGTTTTTTTCAATGGCCTTTTGCGGGTCTAACACCACTATGTTTTTCAACGAATAATCAGTGATAGCGGTTTTATCAATGACCGACATCATCCCTATTTTGATACCCCGCTGCTCGACGATAATACTATCTACTATTGCGTCTATATTGGTTTTACTGCGTTTGTCGGAAATATTACTGGCGACAATGGGAAAGACTGCCTCGTAGGCGCGCAACGATAATTCATCTTCGAAGTAGCTGAATTCACGTTTGGTCACACCCATTGCATCCGGTTCCAGGGAGTTAAGCAGATCAATAATATGGGTACCTCGGTCTAATGAGGAAAGCGGACTGGGCGCAAGACTGTTGCCGCCAAAGAAGAAAAATGTAGCCGTATCTGGTTGCTTACGATAGGTGTTCAACACCTGGGCGAGTTCAGGGTATCCCCCTATTTTTGTTCGTCCAATAACAGGCATATCTGAAGCGTAGATAATAGTTATGTGCCTGACCGGCACGGGTTCGCTATGGGCGCTAAAACAACCAAGCAATAAGATGAAAAGCGTATACCTAACTCGTAATGTTGAAATGGGCGCCTTCTCCTGTACTCAGTGTATTGTAAAAAGTGGGTGCTCGTTATCACTTACGTTGGGCCAACTGTGGTAGCAGTTTAAATTGATTTAGTTAAAATGCAAAACCAGACCCGTTCATGATTAAACGGGTCTCCAAGACTTATAAATTTTCTATAGTGATTTTTTGTTCCTTAAGCTTTTTCATTTGTATCGCAAAATCATGCAATTTGGCCTTTTCCTTATCAATAACTGCTTCGGGGGCATTACTAACAAATTTTTCATTGTCTAGTTTACCTTGAGTGCGGGCAAAATCCACTTCGATTTTACCCAGCGCCTTGTTAATCCGAGCCAGTTCCGCGGCTTTATCGATAAGCCCAGCCATGGGAATAAGAATTTCCATTTCGCCAACCAAAGCAGTGGCACTAGCCGGGGCCTGCTCGTCGGGTTGTAATACCTCTATGCTGTCAAGCTTTGCCAACGAACCCAAAAAGTCCCGGCTGGATTGTAAACGTTGCCAATCTTGTGCACTGGCGTTACGCAACAGTACATTAAGGGGTTTGTTAGGCGAGATATCCATTTCACCACGAATGTTGCGAATACCCACAATAAAGCTCTTAACCCATTCCAGTTCGTCCAGTACCTGTTGGTCTTGCAGGGTAGCGTTATGCTCAGGGAAAGCCTGAGTCATAATACTCTCACCTTTTATGGCACAGAGTGGGGCCACACGTTGCCAAATTTCTTCGGTGATAAAAGGCATAATGGGGTGAGCTAAACGCAGGATACTTTCCAGCACATTAAGCAGGGTATGACGGGTACCGCGTTTTTGCGCTTCACTGCTGGCATCAGAATTGAGCACCGGTTTGGATAACTCCAAATACCAGTCACAGAATTGGTTCCAGGTGAATTCGTATACCAGCTGGGCAGCGATATCGAAGCGGTAATCTACCAGGGCCGCTTCAAAGTCTGTAAGGGTTTGCTGGAAGCGTGCCCATATCCACTTATCAGCCAAACTTAATATCAGTTCACCCCCTTGAGCTCCTGCGTCCTGCTCTTCGGTGTTCATCATTACAAAGCGTGAGGCGTTCCACAATTTGTTGCAAAAGTTACGATAGCCTTCAACCCGCTTGATATCAAAATTGATATCCCGGCTGGTGGATGCCATGGCAGTGAAGGTAAAGCGCAAGGCATCTGTACCATAAGCGGCAAAACCTTCGGGGTAGCTTTGTCTGGTGCGCTTGGCAATCTTGGCGGCCAGTTTGGGTTGCATCATCCCTGAGGTGCGTTTTTCTACCAGCGCATCAATATCAATACCGTCAATTAAATCAATAGGGTCAATAACGTTGCCCTTTGATTTTGACATCTTGTCGCCTTGTTCATCCCTGATAAGCCCGGTGATATAAATTTCTTTAAAAGGAATTTGGCCGGTAAATTTCTTGGTCATCATGATCATTCTGGCTACCCAGAAGAAAATGATATCAAAGCCGGTGACGAGCACGGCACTGGGTACAAATTCGGCCAGCTCAGGTGTTTTTTGTGGCCAGCCCATAGTGGCAAAGGGCCATAACGCCGAGGAGAACCAGGTATCGAGTACATCATCGTCTTGGCGCAGATTGATATCGTCCCGCAGGACATGTTTCTCACGGACCTCGGCTTCAGTGCGCCCGACATAGATTTTACCATTGTCGTCATACCAGGCCGGAATGCGGTGTCCCCACCACAACTGGCGAGAGATACACCAGTCTTGAATATTGTTCATCCACTGGTAGTAGGTCTTGTCCCAGTTTTCTGGCACAAATTTGATCTCGCCACTTTTTACCGCTTCAATCGCGGGTTTAGCGAGCTCTTTAACGGCCACATACCACTGGTCCGTTAAATAGGGTTCAATGACAGCACCGGAGCGATCTCCTCTGGGGACTTTCAATTTGTGATCGTCAATTTTGACTAACACTCCCAGGGCATCCAAATCGGCGACTATGTCTTTGCGCGCCACGAAACGATCCAGACCACGGTATTTCTGTGGCGCGGTATCGTTAATTTTGGCGTCATCGGTGAGGATGTTAATGATCTCAAGGTTATGTCTTTTACCCATCTCATAATCATTAAAATCATGGGCGGGGGTGATTTTCACGCAACCCGTGCCAAATTCCTGATCCACATAATCATCGGCAATAATGGGGATCAAGCGACCGGTAAGCGGTAACTTGATCTGTTTGCCGATAAATGCCTGGAAGCGGGGATCATCCGGGTGAACGGCCACTGCACTGTCGCCCAGCATGGTTTCCGGGCGAGTGGTCGCGACCACCAGGTCTCCACTGCCATCAGCCAGCGGATAGCGAACATGCCACATAAAGCCTGCTTCTTCTTCGTTCACTACTTCCAGATCAGATACTGCGGTGTGCAATACCGGATCCCAGTTGACTAAACGCTTACCGCGATAAATCAGTCCCTCTTCATGCAACTTCACAAAAACTTCAATAACGGCGGAAGATAAATCTTCATCCATGGTGAACACTTCACGCTCCCAATCTGGGGAGGTACCCAGGCGGCGCATTTGCTGGCTAATATTGCCACCAGATTCTTGTTTCCATTCCCATATTTTTTCGACAAAGGCATCGCGACCCAGGTCGTGACGAGTTTTCCCCTGGGCGTTCAACTGGCGCTCTACCACCATCTGCGTGGCTATGCCGGCGTGATCTGTGCCACATTGCCACAAAGTGTTGTCGCCTTTCATGCGGTGGTAACGGGTGAGGATATCCATAATAGTTTGCTGGAAACCGTGACCCATATGCAGACTACCGGTAACGTTGGGTGGCGGCAATAAGATGCAATAAGGTTCGCCTTCACCGCTGGCTTTGAAATAGCCGTTTTTTTCCCACTTTTGATAACACTGTTGTTCAATATTTTGTGGGCTAAATGTTTTATCCATTGGGTTGTGTCTCATTCATGCTGTTGCCGGGCGCTACGTTATTGCTTAACGTACTGCCGGGTAATGTATCTAATTGATTGCCTGCCCCGCGATAGTTTTTGTATCTATCCCTGGCTTGCTGTTTGAGTGCGTCGCCTGCGGGTACAAAATCGTAGATTTGGGAAAACCTGTGGTGAAAATCAGCCACCCCTGGAGATAAATTGATTAATACCCCGCGGTTGTATTGGCTAGGGGCTTGCCATGTGATTTCAACCGGAGCGCCACCTGGAGGGCCTTCACCGGCTAAATTGTGCGGCACAAAACTGTCGGTGGGCAATTGCCACAATAGTTCATCAAATTGCTCCGCCAGTGTCTGGGTGTCACAAAACACCAGGCAGCGCTGTTTGCCGCGAAAGCATTTAGCCGCCAATTGGCAAGCCAGCACCAGGTGGGCTGGCTGTTGCGAATTATCATCTGTGACCTGGTCGAGTAAATAAAAGGTTACCTTGGACATTAGTTTTGCCGTTTTGTGTAAAATTTAATCTTCTGTCTCAAGACCGGCCCTATTCATCAAAAATTGGGACAGCATAGGCACAGGGCGACCGGTTGAACCTTTTTCTTTTCCGCCTACCCAGGCCGTGCCGGCAATGTCCATATGTGCCCAGTTATATTTACGGGTAAAGCGTGACAAAAAACAGGCGGCGGTGATGGCACCGGCTCCCTTGCCACCTAAGTTTGCCATATCGGCAAACGGACTTTCAATTTGATCCTGATATTCATCCCACAACGGCATGCGCCAGGCTTTGTCACCACTTTGCTCCGAGGCATTAATTAGCTCATGAGCTAAAGGATTGTGATTACTGAATACCCCGGTGGCGTGTTTGCCCAGGGCGACAACCACAGCACCGGTCAAGGTGGCGACATCGATAACCAACTCAGGATTAAAACGTTCCACGTACGTCAGGGCATCACAGAGTACTAAACGGCCTTCTGCATCGGTGTTGAGTACTTCTACGGTTTGTCCTGACATAGTGGTCAGTATGTCGCCGGGACGATAGGCATTGGCGTCAGGCATGTTTTCACAGCCGGCCAATATACCCACAACGTTGATTGGCAGGTTAAGCGCGCTGATAGTATGCATAGCACCCAATACCCCAGCAGCACCGCCCATGTCGTATTTCATTTCGTCCATTGCTTCGCCAGGTTTAATGGAAATGCCGCCTGAATCGAATGTTAAACCCTTGCCGACCAATACGATTGGATCTTGATCTGCCGGGCCGCCTTTGTGTTCCATTATGGTCATAATGGATTCATTAGCTGAACCACGACCTACCGCCAGGTAAGAATGCATACCCAAACCTTCCATTTGTTTCTCGTTAACCGAATCGATATGCAGGTTGGTGTATTCTTTTTCCAGTAACTTGGCTTGCTCAAATAAATATAAGGGATTGCAGATGTTCGGTGGCATATTCGCTACATCACGGGTGGTTTTTGCCCCTAAAGATACGGCCAGACCATGTTCCAGAGCGCGTTCAGCTATGGGCAGTTCGCGACGGGTAGAGACATTAAATACCATCTTACGTAATGGCCGGCGAGGCTCGCCCTTTTTGGTTTTAAGCTGTAAAAATGTGTACAGCGAATCCTGGGTTGCTTCTACTGCCTGACGCACACACCAATAGGTATCGCGACCCTTGACGTGTAATTCAGACAAAAAGCACACCGCTTCCATTGAGCCAGTTTCGTTTAATGTCTTGATGGTTTTGGAGATAATTTGTTTGTACTGACGTTCATCAAGCTCACGCTCTTTACCACAACCAACCAGCAATACCCGCTCACTGAGCACGTTAGGCACATGATGGAGCAATAACATTTGGCCAGGTTTACCTTCCAAATCACCCCGTCGCAGCAGGTTACTGATGTAGCCACCGCTGATTTCGTCAAGTTGCTCAGCAACAGCTGTCAATCTTCTGGGTTCGAATACACCCACTACTATACAGGCGCTACGTTGCTTCTCTGGGCTTCCACTTTTTACACTAAATTCCACGGGATTTCCTCTTCACAAAATTATTTATCTGTCATTGGGTACTATTAGCAACACTTAGCGATTATGATTTTGTTATTATAGGTAAGGCTGAGTGCTGCAGGGTATCATTGCAAGCAAAGCTTAAGCCGGACATAATCTGTAAATTACATACTGGCAAGTGCTTTAAAATGGCACATATTGCTAATGAAACGTATGAAAACGTTAAGTCTACTTAAAATTTTGTAGCTTGCCACTAAAATTACTACTTTTCTGTTGGACATTGCGTGCTCATATTTCGCTATTTAGTTAAAGAAACCCTCAAATCCCAGGTGGCTGTTTTTCTGGTATTAATGGCCATTTTCATCACCAATAAATTTGTCAGGGTGTTGTCTGAAGCATCCAATGGCGATATTCCCGCTAGCTTGGTACTGGGATTTCTAGCCTTGAGCATGCCGGTACTGGCCTCGCTGATTTTACCTTTGAGTTTATTTCTCGGCATTATGCTGGCACACGGTCGGCTATACGTGGACAGCGAGATGACCGTCATGCGTTCCTGTGGCATCAGCGAGTGGTACGTCACGCGGGTAATGCTTGCTCTGGCTGTGGCTATGGCCGTACTGACAGGGGCGATGACATTGTGGATTGCCCCGCTGTCGGTGGAAATGGAATACCAACTTGAAGAACAAGCCGGTGCCGGCCTGATCACCATTATTCCCGGACGATTTCAGCAAACAGCTAACAAAAAAGCGGTGATCTTTGTGCATCAAATTGGCGACGATAAGGAACCGCTAAAACGTGTGTTTTTAGCCCAACACGACACTACCAATGATGACCAAAATGTACACCTGGTGTATGCCCAACAGGGCGGTTTACGTGAAGGTAACAATGGAGCCGAAACATTAGTGCTCAGTAATGGAGTGCAATACGAAGGTATATTGGGGCAGCAAAATTATCGTGTGATCGAATTTGGTGAATATCAGCTGCAAATTGCTGAACAAGAGGCGGAACAAAAACGCCGCAAATTATCCGCTTACCCAACGATGCGTTTACTGGATGATCCATCCATTGATGCCATGGCTGAATTGCAATGGCGTTTGTCGATCCCTGTGTCTCTATTTTTCCTGGTGATCATTGCTGTGCCGCTAAGCGCGGCCGATCCCCGCCAGGGGCGATTTGGCAAAATGTTTCCGGCCCTGATGCTTTATCTCGGCTATTTTCTATTGTTGCTGGCTGCACGCAAAGTAATGGAAGATGGCAAAGTACCAGCGCAATTGGGGTTGTGGTGGGTACACGGGGTGATCGCCTTGATTGGTATTACTTTGTTATTTAGAGGCCGGCCGCTTGGGGTGCGGTTACGGGCACGTTTGCGGGGCAAGGGCTAATGTTTAAAATTCTTGATCTGTATATTGCCCGAACTTTACTGGGCACCACCGCTATGAGTTTGGCGGTATTGGTGAGTTTGAGCGCCTTGATTAAATTTATCGAGCAGATGAAAAGTGTCGGTAAAGGTAGCTACGACATGACCGTAGCTGCAGTATACGTTTTTTTAAGCTTGCCCCGGGAGCTGGAGCTGTTTTTCCCTATGGCAACTTTGATTGGTGGTTTGATTGGCATGGGTATTCTGGCCAGTAATAGTGAGCTGGTGGTGATGCAAACTGCCGGGCAAAGTCGCTGGAATATTATTGGTTCAGCGATGAAGTCAGCAATATTAATGGTGCTCTTTGTGATGGTGATAGGCGAATGGGTTGCCCCCTTAAGTGAGGCCAAAGCCAAAGAAATTCGTACCCAGGCGATATCAGGGGGCAGCCTGTTTTCATCCAGTCGTCTGGTGTGGGCCAAAGATGGCGATAACTTCGTCAGCATCGGTGAAGTTATCGATAAAAATACGCTGCGGGATGTAAACATTTATGAGTTTGATAAGGACTTGTTGTTGAGCCAGATCACGACCGCTAAAAACGCCCAATACTTGACCAAAAGCTGGCGTTTGCAGGATGTGACATACACCTATCTTAGCCAACAGCATATTCGGGTTAAAGAAGCGGATGATGACACCTGGACATCATCCATAACACCAGAAAAATTAGGAGTGGTAACGGTGAAACCTGAGGCTTTGTCTATCCGCGGACTGCTCGATTATATTGGCTATTTGGATAACAACGGGCAAAATTCTGATCGTTATCGCCTGGCTTTGTGGCGCAAAGTATTGCAACCCGTATCGGTGGGCGTTATGTTATTGATGGCTCTGTCTTTTATTTTTGGCCCGTTGCGCAGTGTGACTATGGGGGCCAGGGTAATAATGGGCGTATTGACGGGGTTTGGCTTTTTTGTCAGTAACGAAGTATTCGGCGCCTTGAGCACCGTGTATCATATCCCGCCTTTTGTTGGGGCGGCACTGCCTAGCTTTCTATTTGCCACAACAGCGGTCTATTTGATCAGGCGGTGAGACAAGCGTGCGCTATAGCACACGAATCCCAGGCCGTGATCTGCTAAATATTTTCCCAGGCTTTATGGTGGTTTTCTTCTTTAGACAAAGCGATAACCTCAGTTTGGGCAATCCAATCTTGCAGACCTTGTTTGTGTTTAAAATCAATCAGAACCAGTAAGGTGCCCAAGCCTCCCAAGGAGAAGATCATGCGTAAAAAAGCCCGTCCGTATCCCAGGGGTACATCGCTGGTGCTAAACAAGCGCAAGCGCCAGGCACGCATACCCAACGTTTGTCCGCCGTGACACCAAAACCACATAAAAAAACCGATGATCCAAGCCGCAACCCACACTTGCATTATACTTTGATAGAGTACTGAGTGCTGGATGAGATCACTGAAATGCTCGTAGCCGTGATTGCCCAGCACGTTGTTTTCTACCAGCAGTAATAGCGTCACTAACATCACCATAGCCGCGCACATGCCCACAGCAGTTGCGACCAATGTATCGTATATCATGGCAGCCAGACGGCGTACAAAGCCTGCTCGTTTAGTTTGCTCAGTTGTCAATTTTTTCACTCGCAACATAGAATGGTTAAAGCTGAACAAGGAAGAGAACCTTGTCCCATAAAAGTGTTAGTTTGCCATAAAGTTGGCCAAAGGTCAGATGCAAATAGCCAATTTGTCCAGTTCTTAAGCGAACAGGTGAAATGCATAAAAAATTCCTTGCGTGTCTCATGCAAATCGCTATAATGCGGCGCTCTGAAGGGTTATATGAATAACTGTTCAGTTCAGTGCCAGTGTGATGGAATTGGTAGACATGACGGATTCAAAATCCGTTGCTGAATAAGCGTGGCGGTTCGAGTCCGCCCACTGGTACCATCTCTTTGTTGTCTACGCAAAGAGAGACACAAACCGACCTTGAGTCGGTTTTTTTGTGCCCGTAAGAAAATTGATGCTCGGACTCAAACCGACGCTATGATTGACACCCCGTCCCCAGGTACAAAAAACAAACATCACTGGCTACTCCACGGCGAATATCGGCGATCATGATTAGCCGATGAAGAAAGAGTAAAGGGTTGTTTGCAAGTAAAGCAAAGAATCAAGAATGTATATTGCTCCTAATATTTTGTGAACTCAATATTATGGTTTAAGGTCAACGCCTTTTTACTTGTCATATAAACATCCTCAGAGGAAACAACCCCATGTCGAATATACTGCATTTAGCCATTCCTGCCGGTGATTTAAGTGTTGCGAAAACCTTTTATTGTGATTTATTAGGCTGCAAGGCTGGTAACAGTGAAGAGGGGCACTGGGTGGACATCGATTTTTGGGGCAATGAACTAACATTGCATCAAAGTACAGAAAAACTACCCAATACCAGACATGATGTAGATATGGGGGCCGTGGTGGTGCCACATTTTGGGATCCATATGCCTGATCACGAATTCCAGGCATTAAAAAACCGCATCGAGCAGTCTGGCCTGGTATATCTGGATGCGCCCTACCGACGTTTTGTGGGCACTGAATTCGAACAGGAAACCTTTTTTATTGAAGATCCCAATGGCAATGTGCTGGAAATGAAAACCATGATGGATCCTGCTGTTTTATTCAAAGCGGCCTCTGGCACATCAGGCTAAGTCTGACAAAAAGACAAACTTTATGACTTGCATATTCATATTTACCTAATAAATAGTTGACTTGCTGATCCCATCTCATTGTTGAGGCGGACAAATGTCTGCCCTTTGCGCTGCGGCTTTATCAAAGGCGATGTTACGTAGGTACTTTGTGAGCAGTTCAATCTGCGCTAGTGATATTTCAGACATCACATCTGATTGAATTTTGCATTTCTCTTTTATGCCAGCATGATTTCTGAGGTCACTTGTGTATATACCCAAAGCCATTAGAGTGGCCCTTAGGTGGAAAAGGCACTCAGCCCCATGAGCTTAGGCGTAATAAGTGCAAGGTCGCTGATTAGGGTGATAGCAGCCAACAACGCTGCAGCTTTAAGGGTGACGGGTATAGTCTAATTTTTCATACACACAAACAGGGCGTTGCCGGATGTTTTATCCCAAGGCAGGATTTTGTCATAGTCATGGGTAAGTATGTGCACGGTAAAGTATGGGTGTAACAGGGCCTCCAGCTCAGCAAAATCTGTGGCAACCATAGGGTGTTCGTCTTGCCATGTTTGGGTCAGGTTATGGCTGGTTTTTTCAATGCTCAGTTTGAGTAACTGCTGATCGCCTTGCCCACTGTAATACCAGGCAGTATTGAAAACGAAGTGGCAATTGTCATGCGCAGCGCTATGAGTCACCCATAAATGATTATCAATTTTTCTTTTATCCACTGCATTAAAACAAAACAGCCCCCCGGGCGTTAAGGCGTTATGCACACTGGCAATACAGGCTTTGAGCTGGTTAATATTACCACTGTAGTGAATAGAATATAAAAAGCAGGAGATCA
>JBKEFM010000097.1:0-16560 GCA_046709505.1 Paraglaciecola sp.
GCCTAATTTTGAGTACATCATCGTAAATAACGGATACTTCTGAGTCAGCTCGACTCCAGGTGGGCTACCTGAAACAACCTTACGCAGACGTAATAATTCGGTCTAAGTTTTACCTGTGATACGCATGGCTCGTTCGATGGTAATGAAATTTTCGCGTTTTGTAGCAAAGCATGTTCAAGCAAAAACTTTCATTTTTTATGGATCGAAAAATATTGAATCAGCCAAGGTGGCAGAAGCTATATGTACAACGTTAAGTTGATGATACATACGATCGTGAAAATATCATGGTGGAGCGACAGCCATTTTGCCAGATAACAGGCGACAACTAAGTTGGCCGGTTTTGGTAAGGCTCCACACAGTCTTAAATTTCAAGAGCTTTACATGTATGGAAAACCCATAACTCTACAACAGGTTAAGTTATATATGTCCCATCGAAGTCAATCCAATTAATATCAGTAAGGCAGCCGCTAAAACAGGATTTTTTGAGCGCAGTGCAAGGCGCATTATTACTTAGCCGTCTGACACTTCAAGTGATGAATGATTTATCAGTCTCAGTATTGAGAGAACGTGATGGCAACCACACGATCAGCGATAGTTGTTTAGCAGCCTGACGGCTGGTGTAAAGATTACCCCAGGTTTGAGACTAGCTATAAAGTATGGCATTTATCTTCATTGGCCAATGCTAGGCAGGTGAGCACAGCGAAAAAAACAGCAGCACCAAAGTGACTAGCGCCATTGAGGATGAGAAGCTCATTATAGTTCGCAGTAAAACGGTGGCTGAGTCAGTCGAGCGTAAAGCGGATCATCGAAAAAGATCCTTCGAAATTCTGCACTACTGAGGAAGAGGACGCCGATGACCAATAAGATAAAATTGGGCAATAGCTATAGCTTATTTATTAAAGCTCGGGATGAGTTTGTGAAATTTCGTGCCGAATGGAAATATATGGTAAGGAATCTGACGACGCCAAAGGCGCCATCGTAAATAAATATAATCAGATCCGCTCGGTTTAAGAACGTGCAGATTTCGCTGCAGCCGACTCGGTGTGATTGTTGGTTGTGAGTAAATCACCGTCAGAAGATTCAAGATGCGCACGAATAAACCATTGGAACTGCTCCATATCAGTTAACTGACCAATTAGCATGTCTTCCGATACCGGATCTAGCTCTCCCATTTCAATCATTGCTTTGCGATGATCGTTGTTCACCCCGTTGTAAACTAAATCAAGGGCGCCCAGATGCTCCATAACCAATGCTTTACCTAACGAATAATCATCCCAGGTGCGACGATCCGAAATAGATTGCGGTGTGCCTATTGGGGTTCCGCCTAAAGTAGCTATTCGTTCTGCAATAGTGTCAGTCATGTCGCGTACAGCGACTACCTGAGGATCTAGCATTTCGTGAACGCTGATAAAATTGGGGCCAACAACGTTCCAGTGAACGTGCTTGAGTGTGAAGGCCAAATCGAGCAGTGCTACCATACGATTGTCTAAAGTGGATATTACTCGGTTTGCAGTCGTTTCGTCCATGTCTGGTACCGTGAATTTAGCTGCTTTGTTCTGATTACTTTTCGTCATGGTTTCTCCTTTATGGTTCAAAATAACCGGAGAGGTATAAGCCTCTCCTTGACTTGTCTACGCAATCAAATCCACAAACGTTGTGTCAAATAAGAGAATTACTCTTGAATGTCCTGTTTATAACAATCATCATAAATATGTGATCTAATGTGTATGGTCAAACCATTTAACTAAATTCCTTTAATCAGCAAAAAGCAGCATTAACTCTCTACATTGAGCAACAAAGCCTCTCCACTAAAGGTGGCCGCTTAAACGGTGAAATGATGCAAAGCTATATTCAACAAAATTTTGCGGTGAATTATCACCAAAATTAGATTTATAATTTACTGAAATCAATGAATATAACCTGGCCCACTAGCCGGTCGAAACATCCAAAGCAGGATAGTGAAATCCAAAAGGATTTTAAAAAATTCAATACGCGGTATCCGAATTAAAACGAGCAAATTGCTCCCAGGCCATGTGGCCATGGAGCAGGTTGATTTTGGTTTCAGGATAAAGCTAGATTTGGTCTGCAAAATACCACCATACGCCTTTGGTCAAAAAAAGGATGTCGTCCTCGAGCCGTTAAGCAGCAACAGTTTGACTACGCTTATTTGTTTGGCGCAGTCTGCCCCGCTACGGGCTAAACGGAGGCATTAATAGCCCCTCATGTTGATAAAAAGATGATGAGCCGCCATCTCGAACAGATATCAGTGAAAACAGAAGTTGGTAGGCACGCGGTCATCATCATGGATGGTGCGCCCTGGCACCAAGCTTTATTAGCAGAAGAACTCAGCAATGTCAGTATTATCAAATTGCCCCCTTATTCACCAGAGTTGAACCCCATTGAGCAAGTTTGGTCATGGCTGCGCAAACATCATTTAGCTAACCGATGCTTTAACTGCTATGACGACATTGTTGATGCGTGTTCCAAGGCATGGAATAAATTTATCGGTGATACTAAACGTGTGGTGAGTCTCTGTTCCAGAGACTGGATCCCGGTGGAAAAAATTTAAGACTGATTGGTATTAGTCACGAACTGCGCCTCAATCAATGTGTGTTTATATCAGGGCGACAACCTGTTTTAAGCAATGTTGAATAAAGTAGGTTAACTTATATAAATGCTCGCCTAGATACCAATTGAGATTCAGTTAATTCATGTTCAAAAAAATTTTATAAGCAATACTTTAGTCAACGAAATGAGACTTTTCTATACAGATGATAGACAATTATATGTCGGGAATTTTTAAAGAAGGTTCTCTTACCAGAACACAAAAGTGAATGAATTTTTTAATTTTGTCTGGTAGCGGCAGGATTTGGTACTAGCCAATTAGCTGTGCAAGCTGATGCAGTAATCTCAAGATTTAACTTAAAGCCATCAAAAAATATGCAGTCAGAATCATCAAAAAAGGGATGTGTCTGCCCCCCCTCCTTAGTTAATTTGATCATGAGCTGAATTGCTTTACCTTGATATGTAATGCCGTAATTGGGATGAAATTACGCAGGACAACTATTACCGAGGTGATAGTTATTGGTTATCTCTGATAATGTCGTACCGACGCCGCCTGCATCCATTAACGCTTCGTTATACAGATAGCTTGCAAAATCATGTAGACTCGTAAAAGGTTTACCCATGCCCACCACTGGGAATACAATGCCTAGACGACTATGGTTGGCCGTTATTAAGTAAAACGACGCCAGGAAGTAGTTTACATTATTTGGCCCGCCTAAACCGCTTTCACCCTGGCCTGGAGACTCCAAAACCTGCAATAAGGTAGTGGTTTCAGTGGCTGTAGCACTTGTATTTAGAGGCAATCCGCCAAACACGCTTTTAAAAGTTGTCGTATTGGCGATAGCCCCCCAATTCTCTGTGTGAGTCTTCCAATAACCGGGCGACAATACTTGCATACATTCACCATGGGCAAAATCAGACCCGTGGCCAGAGGCAACGATTGAGTTGGATATGGCTGCGTATGCTGTCCGGCCGGGGATTAATGTAATTAATGCTCCCGTTGAGGTGAGTTTTAGCAAGGTTCTACGTAGTTGTGTACTGGGCGTGATATCCAATTTGTCTTGTAGCTCTTTTTCGCAACTCATAATCTATCCTTTTAAAATACGTCTAAATCATCTTCACTAAAATCAGAATATAGGATGCTATTTCTATATTCTTTGATTTTGATTTTGATTTAACTTTTATTGTCGAGTGTGAACAATTCTTGACAAAAAACAGTGCGGCGCCCGTACCTGTTAATTAATTTTATTAACGTCTTATTTATTTATCTTTCCAATATGCTATCTAAAATAAGGGGGAAATAAAAGCGAATATATTCTAATTAAACTATAGTGTTCCTCGGTAAGTTTTATAAAAAATCCAGCTCTGGCTTAATGCTGTCTCTTGATCAGATCTCAATTAACCCGTCAGCCATTAATTCTTTCGCCGCTATATACCCAGCCACTGTAGTTTGTAGACTATCCCATCCTTCCCATAGCGCTGCCCGCCTGCTATACCTGTGCGCTTGGTATCCGCGAAACCACCCAACTTTGCTATGGTCAGGTATGCCCATTGCAAACTCGGCGGGGCCTTAACGGTTACTACCTTGGGTTTATTCGGTTTTTTGTCCAACTTCCACAACACCAGCCATTCATCCTGCGTCAGCACGCTGTAACAAAGAGTGGCTTCAACCTGCTTCGCCAATTCAGGCAAAGCATCTTCTTTGAGTTGTCTGGCCAGCGTAAAACTTTCTCACAGTTGCATTACAACAAACCCTAAAATAAATACCATACGCTCAATATGCTCTGGTTCAATCATGCGCTGTCGCTCAGCACCGGTACAGGTTTTCCACGCTTTGTGGAAATCTTCCACTCGCCAGCGGGCAGCATCGATACGCAGGATTTTTAGCGCTTGCTTCAGCGTTGCCACTGGCTCCCTGGTCAGTAATAACCAGCGCAATGGGGTTTCTCCTTTCACCGGGTTGACCTCTTCTGCCTGTAAGGTATTGAGCGGTAGCGCTGATTTATGCCATCATAAGCTGACCTTTGCACTTCGAACCGTCAGATTCGCACGCCTTAACGGACGATTGCGCCGTTTACCGACTTCTCCCTTTTGTGGAAGATCAACATGGTAGGGTTGAGCGGATAAGTGGTTAAACAGGTTTAGCTTCGTGTCCTGCACCTTTCTCATGTGCTTTGCCCTGACCACATAACGTTCATTATGCCCTTGCTTCTCAGATAGATAAGCGAAGATATCTGCTTCATGATCACACACCGTGATCACTTTGCTCATCTGCGCACCAAACACGCCTCGCAGGCTGACTGACGCAGCCTGCCACCTGCCACTTTTTTTTCATCTGCATCTTGGGCACGATCAGGTCGCAACCACCATTGCTGATGGACCAGTCCCAGGGTCTGCCCGGTTGTACCGGCAAGCATCAAATCTGAATGTACCCAACACCCTCGAGCTTTATTTGTCGGTTTACCCAACTTACCCAACTTACCCAGCGCGCTGGCCACAGTATGTTTGTAACTAAGTGAAGGGGTATCTTTCATCACCCAAACTTCATTTGAGTCGTTAGCCAGCGTGGCCTTAGCGGCAAAGCCTGCTTGGCGAATAGCATAGGGTTAATGTATTGCTGTTGCGTATAAAGCGTTACGTCCCTTCCAGCAACGCGCCACTGCCTTCACAGGCTCGCGCGGTGGATTTCCCCGCATGTTTTGCCGCTCTGTGCGCCACATCAATCAGACGATCTGTGTGTCGCTTATCCCCCAACGCAGCTTGTCCAAACATGCCTATTGTCCAATTTCCTGTATTATGAACTGCTAATTTCATTCAATTTTTTGAGGTATATTTGTGTATAAGAGACAGGGCTTAATGGCTGAATTCGGGCGATGATAAATATGGCCACAAACCAACAATCAGCGTTTGTGGTCGCCGATAAAGGACGGTTTAATGCTGTTTTAGGGAAAATATCTATCGCATTAACGCAAGCACTGGGGTAAAACGAACCTGATCCACACAATGGCGCTGGCAAACCTAAAGGGGATGCTCCGTATGTTTTTTTTCCCTATTCGCCACGCCGTAAGGCCTTGCCTATGATAGGTGGGGAAATCAAGTAACGGTCGCAGACGTTGTTGAGCGAAATAGGCGCTATAGACGGGGCTTTGGACTGCCAAACCTTGTTTTAAAGGGGTAGCAGGCCACTGTAACCAGATGTTACCTCTGTTTAGTACCTATACTGGCAGCATTGTTTTTACCTTAGCTAAAGGCAAGAAGGTTAAAAATGTGAGAGCGTCAGGCTGGGCGATCAATAGTCAGCACTTGGGCACCTTGTACCTTGTTCGCTCCTAGTTAACGGGTAGTATCCGTGTTATTCGAAACCTTCGAGTACGATTTTTCCGACCGCCTGATTGGACTCAATATGGGCATGGGCGCGCTTTAAATTTGTCGCATTAATGGCACCGTAGTTTTCGCCAAGGGTTGTTTTGAGGACCCCTTTGTCAATCAAATCTGCAACGATATTTAACAGGTGATGTTGTTGCTGCATATCAGCAGTTTTAAACATAGAGCGGGTGAACATTAACTCCCAGTGCAGGGAGAGTGATTTGAGCTTTAATTTTTTAATATCGATATGCTCTTTAGGATCGTCGATTAAGGCTAGTTTGCCTTGTGGTGCTAATACCTCAACTAACTGGTCAAAGTGCTGATCGGTATGCGTGAGGCTGATAACATGAGTGACATCACTGATGCCTAATGCATTAAGCTGAGGCAGCAAGGGTTGATGATGATTAATAACATGGTGAGCACCAAATTCACGCACCCATGACTGACTTTCCGGGCGCGAAGCCGTTCCTATCACCAGGGCGTTGGTTAATGTAGCAGCCAGCTGGGTTAAAATGGAACCGACACCGCCAGCAGCACCGATGATCAAAATGCGTTTTTGTGTTTCATTTTTTGGGGAAAATTGTGCTTCACCTATATTAAGCGGACTAAAGTCCAAACGGGCAAAGAGTAGCTCCCAGGCAGTAATGGCTGTTAATGGCATCGCGGCCGCCGCTGTGTTGGATAATGATGTGGGTTTGTGACCCACTATGCGCTCATCCACCAATTGATATTCAGCATAAGAGCCCTGACGAGTGATATCTCCGGCATACCAAACCTGATCGCCGATATTAAATAATTCAACTTTCTCACCAACCGCTATCACTTCGCCGACTGCATCCCAGCCTAATATTTTGTATTGATCAGCCTCAGGGGTCTTTGACAATCTGACCTTGGTATCAACCGGGTTGACTGAAATCGCGTGAATTTTTACCAATAAATCATGCCCTTGTACGCTGGGCACAGGTAATTCAATATCAAGTAATGCACTTTGTTGTTCAATGGCTTGGGGCATGAGGTAACCGACGGCTTTCATATTTATTTCTCTTATTTTGTTGGGGACGAACCTTAGTGACTAACTGAATGTGGCTAGCCCTTCGACGCTGAATTTAGTGTATGTGAGCTATTATTGTGCATTGACGCTTTAGTGTTAACAGGGTAATACTTAAAACATAATCAAAAAAAATTTGATAATGAGTTAAATATGAATACCAACGACCTGTCTCTTTTTGTGCATACGGCTGATAGTGGCAGTATTACGCGCGCAGCTGAACAACTGGATATAAGCCCGGCCGCAGCCAGTGCGGCTTTAAAACGATTAGAGCAACAACTTGATACTCAGTTGTTTATTCGCTCAACCAGACAATTGCGTATTACTGCCCAAGGAGAGCGATTTTTAGTCTACAGCCGTAAAGCGCTGGTGAATCTGCAAGAGGGTAAAGCGTCAATTCATGCCGTGGCAGGTAAAGTCGCCGGTGAGTTAAGAATTTCTGCGCCATCTGATCTTGGTCGCAACTTACTGCTAGGTTGGCTTGATGAAATTATGGCGCAGCATCCTGATCTTTCAATTAATTTACTGTTGAGCGATTCCATTGCCGACTTTTATCTCGACCGAATGGACTTAGCCATTCGCTATGGTAATCAATCGGATTCAACCATGGTGGCGTTTAAGCTGGCAACTATAGACAGAGTGCTGTGTGCATCGCCAGATTATTTAGCCATGCATGGAATGCCTCAACAGCCTAAAGATTTACTGCAACATAACTGCTTGCTTTTCCAACTTTATAATCGCATTAATGATCTGTGGGTACTTGAGCGAGTGGGTCACCCAAACACCATCGAGAAAATCAGAGTATCGAGTGATCGCGTAGCAAATGATGGTGACGTAGTCAGACGTTGGGCAATTGCGGGTAAAGGTATCGCCTATAAATCAAGATTGGAGGTAAGCGACGATCTGCGCACCGGGCGCGTGGTGCGAGTGTTGCCAGAGTATCAATCAGCATGCATTGATGTAAATTTAATGAGTCCTTCGAGAAAACAGGTTACCCCGTCGGTATTGTTATTAAGGGACATGCTGCGGGAAAAATTTGCTCATCATCTAACCATATAAAAATTTAAAAATGGGCCAAATCGCGTTGTGTAACCTCGCCCAGGTATTGAATTTATTACCCATAATAAACCGGTTAAGTCGGGCTGAATGATAACGTGATGTGCCATGCTATGGGTATGACGGGTTTGTCACCTGCATCAGACTGATGACGTTATCGACAAAATGGGTCGCGCAGATTTTGATCAATTTACTTTGGAATATGTCTTTTAATCTCAATTAAGGGGGCCTACAGCTCGGTCTGATGATATTCCCGGTTACCTGGCGTGAATAAGCGTATGCAGGTTGTGAGGAGATGCACTGACCAGGGCATAAGCCTAGTCAGCTTGGGGGTGCTGTTATTTATTAGGATTGATCAAATACTTAGCGCCGGTTTTCTTGGCGTTATATAGCGCGATAAAGGCCGGTGTCATGGCCTCTTCAAAGCTTAGTTCTGCCGAGAAGTCTAGGGCGAAGGTGGTATTGATTTCATCTGCCACACGCTGATGCAACTCGGTTATTTTATCTGCACTTATCTTGCCCAGAAAACGCATCAGCAGCCAGCCGCCTATACCCCAAGTCATGCCATAGGCACGGTTAAGGATGGTGGGGGAAAAATCTAATCCACCATAAATATAGACTTGCTTATCAGCCGCTGAACCATAGGTATTGAAACCTATTGCATCTTTACTGCCAACCAACTCCATTGCCGTTAGGATGTCACTGGCAAGTTCGCCTCCACCTATGGCATCAAAGGCCAGTGTAGCTCCAGTCGCCTCAAGGGCATTATACAAGTCGGTTTTAAAGGTTTCGCTGGATGAATTACACACATACTTGGCCCCTAGCTGGGCCAGCATATCGGCTTGTTCCTGTTTTCTGACAATATTAACCAGGGGGACATTTTCAGCCAAGCACACTTTATTTAGCATTATCCCGAGGCTAGAAGCTGCTGCGGTATGCACTAAGGCACTGTGGCCTTCCATACGCATGGTTTCCACCATACCTAATGCGGTCAAAGGATTAACAAAAGACGATGCAGCAGCGCTGGGCGGTGTGTCATCGTGGTGCACAATACAGGCCTGAAACGGCACACAACAATATTGGGCATAGGAAGCGCCTGATAGCACGCCGACGGTTTTCCCCATCATAGCTTGTGCTTGTTTGTGTGAACCGGCAGCGACTACCACTCCGGCACCTTCATTGCCTATGGGCAATACCTGATCCAGGCGCGACTTGATGCGCGTCAACATGCCTTGATAAATGGGGGCGGTCAGGGTTTGCTTGTCTGCGCTAAGAGTCGCCTTGGCTAAATTGGCCGGGCCAAACATGGGCCACATATCAGAAGGGTTAATAGGCGATGCTTCCATGCGTACCACAACCTCATGGGCTTTAGGTACAGGCACTTCTTTTTCCCGTAACGTGATCTCAAGTTGGCCTTGTGAAGAAATAAGGCTAAATAATTGTTTTGCAGTGTTCATTTTGAGCTCCCTTAATAGTACTTCGACTTGCACTTAACCAGTAACCAGTTGAGTATCGAAGGCGGTAGTAATTATAATAAATTAACATGTTGGTGTTGTGCATACGAGTCAATAGAATTGTTAGATGATCATCATTGTTAACTATCAATTATGACAAACGGATGGGGGGTAGGGTTGTTTTATCCAGACTCAGCCTAAGACTTTTATTTTGTGGTGCTTTGCTGGTCGCTAAATGGTTTGATACCTATTGTAGCAACCAGTACCTTGTCAATCTGTACTCATGGAGTTCTGCCGGATTTTTGGAGGGATAAAACAGGTATCTGCTAAGGAAATTAGAGTCTGCTAAGGAAATTAGAGTCTGCTAGTGGGTAGCCATGACTTTATCTTGTATAACGGGGTAACCGGTATAACCAATAGAGCAGGTTAATGTGCGTAATGACAGTTACAGAGGTGATTGGACGGATGACTGTGGCGACTGAATTATAGCAACCCAGCTTGGTAACTTAAAATGGGCAGGTTTCGTACCTGAATATATTTTATTGTGCCTTTTAAACCACAAAATAGTGTTTAAATACACCAGCTTCTTCCCTTCAAAATACATGGTATAAAATAAGTTGGTCGCTGTATTATTGTGCTTCTATGAGGATGTACAGATTTTTACAATCATATCTATGCCGGCATTTCTTTGATATGGACCAAGTCACCCTTATTTACCTTACCCAACATCAGCCCCTACTTACTATTGTTCAGGATCGAAACAATGTTACTACTGAGTGGATACAGGTTTCTGATAAGTACTTTTAGTTATGCGACGTTACCTCTTTGCGTATTTTGATGGGTAGCTCTAAACTGTCCCAAGCCATATCAATAGCTGGGATAGCAAAATATTTGTCCTTAAGAGCCCACTTCGCATACCGATTGTTTAGCTTTCGATAGCGCACACTGGCTGATATTGTAAGTGGTGATCTCGCCCATGATGGAACAACAAACTGATACTTCACAATATCTGATTCGCCAGCTTTTATTACCCTCCTGAATGATTCTCCTATTCGGTTAAATAAGTCATGTTTCCACACCAACTTACCAGCCCTATCGACTGGCATGGAGCGATAAAAATAGGCTTGTGGATCCACCTCTCCATCTATATCGATCTCACCGCTGGTATAAACAATGTCGCCAGCGGAATCGCTTACCCTAAATTCAACCCATACCTCATTAATATCTATGGTGCCCCCGGGGAAATTATGCCCCACACCACTATTACTCACAATGACTTCTATTGTTGCGGTTTCACCCAAATAGTAAAAATACGGTGCCTCTTCATTACTCCTAATCGACTCGTCAATGAATTGTAAAGATTGAATGGTATCCTTGCGATGAGGGGCATCGACTTGCAATCTAATCTTGTTCGCCTGTAAAAATGCCTTAGTGGCCTCGAATTGCTTTTTGTCCCCCCTCAATAATGGCAGAAAGGTATTTGCCCCCGGAAAGTGATGTGCACGCACCATGCCACTGGCATTGGCTGAAGGATCGTTGGAGCTGACTAAAGGCATATGGCAATCCTGGCATCTTAGGTAATTCTCGCTGGCAAAATTTCCCGCTTGGTGCTGTGAAAATGGACCAGCCGCCCATGCCCCATATTCATCCTGCATTTTTACCCATCCCCAATCATTCATATCCTTATCCATAAATTGGGTGTGACACGACGCGCAGACTTTGGGGTCTTTAAGTATTGGGTTGCCCACATTTTTTTTATGTTGGCTTGGGTCCATTTTTAATAATTGATCATGCAATACCTGCAACAGGGGAATGTTACTGTTAGCAAATAAATATCGGGTGGCCGGGGTGAATTCGTAACTCGCCACCCCTTTTATGTGCGGCAAAGACTGAATGCCGTGACAACTCATACAAGAGATCCCCTGTCTATTTGCCACAGTGCCACTGATCCCTCCATGTTTTCCACCGCTTGATAATTGTCCGCTAAGCAGCGCAATTGGTGCATGACAACCTTCACAATAGCGTGATGCAGCAATGCCTTTGTTTTCAACCATCAAAGTAATATTGGTAACATAAGCGGGATCTGATGCCGCTTGCTGGTGCATAGACGCAATCCACTGTTGACCGATCTCCTGATGACAATTGAGACACGAAAACGAATTACCGATATCTTCCTCAGCTACAAAACCCCGGTGTGAGACTTCCGTTTGGCTGGGCCGAAACGGGTGAGCTCCATAGGTGTATTCATAATTATCGACGGCAGGGCCTGACGGTACAGGTACTAGTGGCGTTGGGTATAACAAGGTGGCGATAAGAACCAGCACTTGTAGACTTATATTTATTTTCAGTAGCCATTTTCCAGACCCCTTAGTGATACTAGGAAACACCCCCAACTCTGATTTTCTGCGATGAATGGGTAGGTACTTAATATGCAGAAAAATGTGCAAGATGAGTATACTAATAAAACTGAGCGAACTGATAAGATGAACATCAAATATCCAGCCAAGCTTTTCTGACTGGCCGTAGTAGACCATATGCCAACCCGTCGTCGCCGCAAAACAAAACAATAACAACAACAATAAGCCACTAGACAAGACTCCAGCCCGCCTAAAACCTAAAGTTCTGCGAAAGTGAAAATAAAAGTAGGGTAAAACAAACACGGAAAATGCGCCACCGGACAAGACATGAAGTAGTAAATTCCATTGGGACCAGACACTGTGTGTGCTAACAACAAGCGCGGACAGGCCAGTTAAAATGGCCACCAAAAGTAACATGTTGACCCATTTAGTCAGGCTTTGCTCGGACAGCAGAATATCGAATTTATTCAGCATGGTCACCGCAGATATTTCAGCACTTGTGCAGTGCTCTTAGCAGGAAGAATGACTGAGGCAAACAATTTTTGAGTTCGGCTGCTGGTCTTTTTTTCCAACACAGTTGCCACATATTGCACCAGTTTTTCACTCCTTGAGCGATAGGGTAGGCTATCAATAATGTCCAATACCTCATCCGTACTCAATTGCTCCTTGTAATAGTCAAAAAACTGGTTGGCGACGTATGGGTCTTTTGTTGCGGCAAGTTTTAACAAATGAATTTTATCTGCCTGACTTACCTTATTGTCATAAATAACGCTATTTAGTTTGACCCGCAGTTCCAGTTCATCCTTGTTGTTAGCTACTGAGCCAAGATGCTGGTAATACCAGATTAGAAAAGCCAATCCAGACTCGCCGCCATTGGGTTTTAATAGCGATTTTGGTACACGTTTTAGTGATACTTTCAGGATAGATGCAAAACCTAATATTTCAATTTGGGCACTGTCCGGCACACGCTCTAGCAATGAATAAAAAAAAGTGCTTAGATCTTGTGAAGACATCAAACTTGCAAGCTCCAATGTAGAATGCTGATCAGTTTCATCATGCAAATATTTTTCTATTAAACTATTTACAAAAAATGGAGAAAATCTGTACTTGCCCGTTAAGCCCCGCAAAATATTCTGTTGCGTGTTTAAGGACTCAAGGAGCAACAGCTTTTCAAGTGAGCTCGCTTGCAGCGAATTACTCAGTTGTAGTAGCGTTTGAAACGCTTGTTCGTGTATAAGCGTATTGACGTTATCCAGATAGACTTGGGCCATTGCATAAAACCCCTGGTTTTGACTGGCAGCCAGGGTTTTCAGGTACTCAATTAAAATAGCTAGTGAACTATCGGTATTTACGCTTTGCGCAAGGAAGGTGTTCACCCGAAACAACCACTGGGTGGGTAGCACTATCGCCTCGCTATTTTCATACAGTTTTTGTAATGCTGCGAGATGCGATAACAGTAACCTTTGTTTAGCCCCACGACCTGGTTGCTTATCCAGGCTAAAATACGCAGACACTGCAGCTTCCAGTTCATCATAATTAAGCCGAGACAAGGCAATAAATGCAGCTGCAGCAGTATCCGCGGAGGTGTTTTGTTGTAATACTCTCAATATCGGTTTAACGCCTCTGGTATCGCGGATCAAGCCTAAGGCTCTGATGGTTTCAGTCACTACCGTGTTATTATTTAAGTCATTTAACAAAGCAATTAACGTTGGCACCGCACGTTTGTTCTCCGCCGCAGCGAGTGCTTTTAACATACATATTTTAGTTTCATCCTGGGCTTGTGGTAATAACTTCAGCATAGGTGCCACTGTCAGTTGTTTTCGGTATACCACGGCTTCTTCTTGGTCAAAGAAAAAACGCAAAGTGTCAGCAACCGCACAGGCGATATTGTGATCTGTGTTTGACAAAAGCGGGATCAACCAGGAGATGCTGTACTCGAGCTCTTGTTTTTTAAGTATATTAATTGCAGTTACTGTTAGCTCAGGATCTGGATCTCGAAGTGCATCGAACACAACATAGTGCGGCTTAAGCTCGGCGTTTTCTGCGAACATGGCCAAAATACGTTTTTTTACCTCTAGTGTTGCTTCCAACCATAGCGCTGATAGATGAGATTGTGCGCTCAAGTCAGCGTTAATAAACAGTCGGGCCCAATTAATTAAGTCTTGTTCGTCTGCCTTTGCAAATCCAGAGACCAGGGGCGATTTTTCGAGAATAACATCCAGCGGCTTAATGAGGTTCTGCTCGGGGAAAATCTGATAGTAACGATCGCCTTGCAGATCGCTAAAACTCAGTTTTGGCCCCTGTTCTAGCTCCAATGTCAGCTCTAAAACTTGATCTTCCTGACCTAAACCAAAATGTAACCGTGGATCACTTTGAGAAAAAAAGTTTTGTTTAAAAGAAAGGATTTTAGTTTGTTCAGTATTGGCGGTACGTACCTTGATTGACGCTCCCTGCCAATGTTGTTTACCGATGATAGATATTCCAAGCCAATGTTGTTTATTAGTATATGCAACTTCAAAAAGTTGTATGGCATCATTGTTATTGGCGACTAATAACTCTAACTGACCGTCGTTGTTTAGATCCACTGTTACCACTGCCCGGGATGACATGGCTGCAACATTAGGATCTTCGCCGGAGAGGGCGATAAAAGAACCATCCCCAGCATTCAAATAAAATCTATTCGCTTGCCTTTGGCTAACATGTTGGGAGTCCGCTTCGGGATTACTTCCACCGGCAGCAATATAAATATCGTCTGCTCCGTCGTTGTTCATGTCAGCGGCTACAGCGCCCCAATCGTTGGCATACAATGCCTCTTTCTTCGACAGTTTAACGATCTCAGACTGCTCACTAAATGATTGATTTCGGTTATCGGTAAACTGCTTTAGAAAGGTATTACGTATACCAGCACCTTGGGTGAAATATAGTTCAGTCTGCCCATCAGCAAGCATGTCGCCAATAAGCACATCTCTGCCCCCCACAATTTGTAACGCTCTGAAGGTATCTTTCGCTTCCGAAAACTTGCCTTTCCCATCATTTAAATACACCCGACTAGCGCTATCAAAACCATTTAAGACCAATAGATCTAAATTACCGTCTTGGTTAACATCATGCCATCTGGCTCCGAGGCTGCGCCCAAGGGCATTGCTAACAAAATAGTCCACGCTTACATCTGAAAATTCAAAGTTGCCCTGATTAATAAAAAGCTGATTGGCTTGTGGATCATATAAACTTGGATCAAAATTTACGTTTTTGCTGGCTACAAAGCCCTGATTTCTTTCAAAGGTTCTTGCACCTTTGTGGTAATTCACAAAATTGCTGGTGTAGATGTCCAGCAAACCATCACGATTCACGTCTGCAAAAATGGCCTGTGTGGCCCATTTTCCATCACTCAATAGCGCTGTGCCGTCGATTTTTTTAAATACCCCACTGCCATCATTTGAGTAAAGGAAATGCCCTCCTAAACCCGACACGATCAAGTCGGTGTCACCATCAGCATCGAGATCAGCAACCGAACAGCCCATGCCCGTCTGCAAATCATTTAGGCCCGCAGCTGTGCTTATATCCTTTAGATATCTGCCCTGTTCGTTTAGAAATAAACGATTTCCTGCGATATTGTGCCACCAGGCCTGCTTACCATATTCTCGGGTAAAACCACTGCCGCCAACCACAAATATATCCATCCAACCGTCCTGATTGACATCAAGAACACAAACCCCGGCCCCCACCGTTTCTAAAAAAGACGATAAATATTGAGACGATTGGCGGTGCTGGGCAGCCAAACCCCATTTCAATGAGTTCTCTTTAAAAATGAGATTTAAAGAGGCATGTTCAACACTATCCTCAGTGGGTGTGAAATAGGCAGGTATTGCCAAGTTGTGCTGCTGGTGATTATAAGTAGCCCACCCTGCACCCAGGAAAAAAAACAAGGTTAAAACCCATGCTACATATTGATATGTCTTGTTCATCCTCAGTCTGCATAAATCCCAAATATACTAGCCAGCTGATTTATTAAGAACGTCAGCAACGAGTAGATAACTTCCTTACTAAATTTATAGTCGCAAAACCATTATAAATCCTATTTCCTTTTTTATTTTTATCCACTGTCAGGATTTATTACACTGATTTTTTTGATAAATATTATTTTTTACTTTATTTAAGCGTATGAAAAATAAGAACTTTACTTTTCACTCTTCTTTTATTGTGAATTTCAATTCGCATAAACGATCAAGTTATGTGTCAAATTATTTTACAGAATTACCAATTCCACAACATTCCAGCTGGATTATGGGGATCCCTCCCCCTGTAGGGCTTGTATTTATTGCGCTGGCACACTTTATGTAAGGAGGTAAAAAAGTTGAGAAATACAATAATGAAATGTATATCTAACAAAGGGAAATGAATAGATGCTAATCCTGAAAACCGTCCACTCTATGATCCGTAGAATTATGTTGTTAATGGTTTTGTCGGTCAGTTATTCGGCGCACGCTGTGTATATTGAATACGAGTTAAATCTCATTGGTGGCAATACCTACCAATATGATTACACCGTATTTAACGATGATATAATAGATGGCATTGAATATTTTGCGATATTCTTTGATCATAATACAATGGAAAACTTGGCTTTGGTTCTGCCATTTCCGACGGACTGGGATAATGACGTTTTTCCACCGGACACCTCTCTTCCCGATGACGGATTGTTTGACTCTTTGGC
>JBKEFM010000098.1:0-16400 GCA_046709505.1 Paraglaciecola sp.
TAGCCTCGACCTCGCCAGAACAAGTGAAAACCCGAAGTCTGCAAGAACTCATCGCATTTAATCAACAACACAAAGATATTGAGCTCACCTTGTTCGATCAAAGTATATTTGTAGTTTCTCAGGCTATGGGCACACTCGATAGTACAGAATATAAACACGCACGAAAGGTCACTCAAAAAACGGCACGAGAAGAAGGGATCAATAAATTATTAACAGAAAACAAAGTCAATGTACTTGTTGCACCAACCGGGCCCGTTGCGCCCAGAGTTGACCCTATCAATGGCGACATATGGCCAAACAGCTGGCCAGGGTATGGCTCACATGCTGCACGAGCAGGTTACCCACACATAACGGTTCCCATGGGTGGAGTGCACTCCC
Organism: Paraglaciecola sp.; assembly: GCA_046709505.1. Classification (GTDB taxonomy): domain Bacteria; phylum Pseudomonadota; class Gammaproteobacteria; order Enterobacterales; family Alteromonadaceae; genus Paraglaciecola. Next base: position 379 of record JBKEFM010000098.1, read on the forward strand.
TTTCGGTCGGCTTATCGCTTATCGGCAATAAAAATACTGATGTTGATGTACTGGCTTACGCCTATGCCTACGAACAGCAATCGATGGAAAGACTTGAGCCGCAATATTTAAGCAATGCTGAAGAACTTGATGAGATTGGCAAAGCGATGAAACCTTATTCTAAATAAGATGGGTGACCGATGATAACGTTTATATGTTATTAATACGCTGCTTAGTAGATGGTAGAGTGGTTATGCAGTTGAGTTGCACCGACATGATCAACCCTGACAAAGGCCACACATAACGTTTTTTGTCAGAGGGCAGAACTGAGCAGGGCATCCACGGAGGCTGTAAAAATAACTGAACTAACAGTTTGGTTATTTTTAAAGCCGTGGATGTCCCGTTAACTACCCCGTTAACTATTCCGCTGATTACCCAATCAGTGTCACTGACCCAATCGATTGTTATCTTATCATTCGCTGTTTCCATTATATTTTTTTGGGTCTTTTATTGGCCTTTCACATCAGGTTTGATGGTGAGTATCTCACAGGTCAAACCGGCTAAAATATTCTCTGCGGTATTGCCGATAAAGGTTGCCGCCAGGCCAGTTCTTCCTACTGTGCCCTGCACCACTAGTTGTGTTTTTAACTTTTTAGAAAGTTGCTGAATAGCCGTTTCTGCCTGACCTTCCACTAGGTGCATGTGCTCAGTTAAAAACCCGTTGTTAGTCAGCAAAGTATGCATTTTTTCAGTGTGATGTTTTATGATTTTTTGTCGAAGCACCCCATAATCTAAGCCAGGTAAATCAACGGAGGGGCTTGCGAGATTTATGCCTGGGGGTTCGAAGGTATTAACAGCGTGCGCCTGGGTTTCAATAACAGGAGCCAACATTTTGCTGTATTTAAGTATTTGATGATTTAGCGCTATGTGTTTGGGAGCGGTAACCGTGGGATCCACCGCTGCCAAAATGGGGTTGGTTAGTCCAATGAGATTGCTTAACTAATAATAAAGGTGCATGGCAATAACGCAACAAGTGCCTGTCTGTTGGTATGGTAAAGTGGTTTAGGCTACCAGTTTCATCGCTGATATGTTTTATCTCATCCATGGCTTCATGTAATTCATTGTGCCAGGCGATATTGATACTGCATTTTACGCCTTTTTTACCCAGCGTTGCGGCGATATCTTCTATGTATAACGAGCAATCAGCCATATATTGGCGTTTCATTTCTTTACGGTGATCACTGGGTAACAGATTCGTTAACGCCATTACCGATTCATATATAGAGCTGAATAAATGAAGATGCACATCATTGTATTGTGCAAATTTCAGAGCGCGGGGCAAGGCAGGATGTTATTTGCGTTTACCATTGATGACGACCAAAATTCACTGGGGAGTTTTCATATCAAGCTTCTAATAGTAGTTGTCGTTTAATGGCTGGATTTTAATCAGCTAACGCCACTATAGTTTGATATAGATCAACTGATGATAATGATAAATATATGGTAAGTAGACTCTTGTCAGTTGTACTGGGGAAGCTGAAAATTCACTCATCAATGACAAAGATACCCGTCGTAATAAATAATAAAAATTTTTGAAGGCTGCTCGTTATAATAGGTTTACTGGTGTCTACAATAAGTCGAATGCTAAAAAGCAATGAGTAAAAAAGAAAGAACTCCATCCAATTCGGATAGCATCAGGGCACTTGCCAGAAAAAACTGGCGTGAAGAAACAAAAACAGGGGAGCGGCAGTCCGCTCCCCTGTTTCAAACGCCACCGACTTTCAGCAGCTTAGACGCGCTCGATGATCGCAGCGATACCCTGACCACCGCCGATGCACATAGTGATCAAGCCATAGCGCTTGTTAGTGCGGATCAGTTCATACATACACTTGACCATCAGGATGGCGCCGCTGGCACCCAGCGGATGACCGAGGGCAATCGCACCGCCATTGGGGTTGGCAAGTGACGGGTCGAGATCGAGCCCCTTGCAAACCGACAGCGACTGCACGGCAAACGCTTCGTTCGACTCTATGACATCCATGTCATTCAAACTCAGGCCGGCACGCTTGAGCGCCAGTTTGACGGCAGGGATGGGGCCGGTACCCATGATGGCCGGGTCAACGCCGGCCACTCCATAAGACACCATGCGACCGAGTGGAGTCAGGCCAGCACGGGCAGCAGCGCCGGCTTCCATCAGCAAGCAGGCAGCGGCGCCATCGTTGAGACTCGATGCATTGCCAGCAGTCACCGTGCCACCATCCTTCTTGAAGGCTGGGCGCAGTTTTGCCATGGATTCCAGCGTCGCGTCGGCTTTAGGACCTTCATCGGTATCGAAAACTACGATGCCTTTGCGGGTTTTGATTTCGACCGGAACAATCTGCGACTTGAAGTGGCCGGCGGTTATGGCAGCAACCGCGCGGCGGTGGCTTTCGACCGCGAAGACATCCTGCTCTTCACGGGTGATACCAAATTTCTCGGCGATGTTTTCAGCTGTGATGCCCATGTGACCGGCGCCGAAAGGATCAGAAACGGCACCGACCAGCATGTCGATCATATTGGTGTCGCCCAGGCGTGCACCCCAGCGTGCGGCGGGCATCGCAAATGCGGCACGGCTCATTGTTTCGACGCCGCCGCCGACGGCGACATCCGTATCGCCCAATTGAATCGCATTGGCGGCCGTGATGATCGCCTGTAAACCGGAACCGCACAGACGATTCAGCGTCAGCGCGGCCGATTCCTTGACCATGCCAGCATTCATGCCAGCCACGCGCGAGACGTACATGTCGCGCGCTTCGGTATGGATGACATTGCCAAAGACGATCTGGCCAACGTCGGCAGGATCGACCTTGGCGCGCACAAATGCTTCTTTAACGGCAATGGCGCCGAGTTCCGAAGCTGCAATATCCTTCAACGTACCACCGTAGGAGCCGATAGCGGTGCGGGCAGCACCAACGATAACTACATCTCTTGCGTTAGCCATGTTCATTCCTTTATTGTTAGCCATGTTCATTCCTTTACTGCGAGTATAGGTAGAGTAGAATAAATCGTCATTTTTCATAAAATGACGAGACATGTTGCCTTATATTGTGCATATTTACATCTCTTTTATATCCTTGAGGGAGTCAAAAACGGCGATTTCTCGACTATTACTCAACTGTTTTTCACAAAACTAGAAATAGAAAAAAATACCCACGCTGTTGTGCAAACCAGCTCTGCATATTGTGCTGGTTTATGATGATGTACTTGCTTTTATTCAAACAGACTTATCTGAGGAGGTGATCTACTTTGTGGGAGTAATAACTCGCTGATTTCGCGATTTTTTGTATTCAGGTGACTGGGTGTATTTGTGTCTAAACCTTCGGGCAGCATTCCCTGTGCAAATGGGCTTTCCTGCCTTGGTTTTTCTGCTGATTTTGGCTTTGTGTAATAAGTAAGCTTAACGGCATAAACTATGTTGATAGCCAATTTAATCTGCGTGTTTTTGCAAAAAACGCTTGTGATCCTGGCCTATTTCAAAAGCTGTTATCGTGGGTGTCCTATTAACCCTGGCTATTAACCACCACTAAAAAAAATTCTAGATAGACAAAAAATTGTACTCTTCTTTAAATCAATTTTAAGTGCAGCCTCTTATTCTTGCGCTGAATAATGTAACGCCCTTCTCTAAAGGCCGTTATCAAGGGTGTCCTATTAACTACGTTCTTCTCTAAAGGCCGTTATCATGGGTGTCCTATTAACTACGTTGCTATATAATGTTCCGCTAATTAGTTACAGTTTTCGAAAATCAAATAGTGGGATGACAATGCACTTCAGTAAATTGTGTATGGTCGGGCTAGCCTCGATCGAAGCACCGCACGTTATTAGTTCGGCTAGTCTCGAACAGCAATTGGAGCCGGTAATACAGCGGCTGGGTTTGAAATCTGACATTATTGAGCACCTGACAGGAATTGTTAACCGCAAATTCTGGGATCGCGGAGTACAGCCCAGCGATGTCGCCACCCAGGCGGCAGAAAAAGCGTTGAGTAAATCTGGTATCAATCGCGACGAAATAGGTCTGCTAATTAGTACCTCGGTCTGCAAAGACTATATCGAACCCTCAGTGGCTTCCTTAGTGCATGGTAATTTGCAACTCGATCCTGAGTGTATGAACTTTGACTTAGGCAATGCTTGCCTGGCCTTTGTCAATGCCATCGGCGTAGCCGGTAATATGATTGAGAAGGGACAGATCGACTACGCGCTAATCGTCGACGGCGAGGGCAGTCGCTTTGCCATTGAAGAAACGATGAAACGCTTGATGGCCGAGGGCTGTAGTGAAGAAGAATTTCGCGGTAATTTTGCCACACTAACACTGGGCAGTGGTGCAGCGGCGATGATTTTATCCAATACGGATTTACATCCACAAGCGCCAAAAATATTGGGGAGTGTCAGTCTCGCAGCCACTGAGCACAATCGCTTATGTGTGGGCCAGTCCGATGAGATGACCACCGATGCCAATTCGTTGCTGGTCGCCGGTTTGAAGCTGGCTAAAACGACTTACAACAAGGCAAAAAAAGAATTGTGTTGGGAAGAAAAAAAGTTTGCCCAGTATATTTTGCACCAGGTTAGTCATATCCATACGTTGAGACTGTGCCGTCAGGTAGGCATCGATCCCAATTTGGTGTTTCGCATCTTTCCTCAGTTTGGCAATATCGGACCGGCATCGATTCCTATCGCTTTGGATCAATATCTGCAAAAAAACACCGTGCCTGGTGGAGAGAGGGTGGCGCTTTTAGGCATTGGCAGTGGTATTAACTGCGCAATGATGGAAATGCTTTGGTAAACCGACACGGGCCCTTGTTCAAAAAAGAATATCCCTTCGCTTCCCATATTGCGAAGATTAACCACCTGGATTATCACTATATAGACGAGGGCAAAGGCCCGGTGTTGATTATGGTGCACGGTAATCCTTCGTGGTCATTTTACTACCGTAATTTGGTCAAACGCTTGGGGGGGGATTATCGCTGCATTGTGCCGGATCATATTGGCTGCGGTTTTTCTGCCAGACCCAATCTTGGCGCTTACGATTTTACCTTGCAGTCCAGAGTCGATGACCTGGGGGCGTTTATCGACAGTCTTAAGCTTGAGGGGAAAATCAGTATAGTCGCCCACGATTGGGGCGGTATGATTGCCACCGCTTGGGCGGTAGATAACGCAGAGCGCGTCGACAAACTGGTGATGTTAAATACCGCCGCCTTCCACCTGCCAGAAAATAAAAGATTTCCCTTTGCCTTAAGGCTAATTCGCGATTCTTTTATCGGCAAGTTTTTGGTAAAGCGCTTTAATGCTTTTAGTATCGGTGCCAGTTGGTTGGGTTGTAAAATGTCGCCGATGAAACAAGAACTGCGGCAGCTTTTTCAGATGCCCTATGCCAACAGCGAACTCGATCGCCTGGCGACCTTGCAATTTATACTGGATATACCACTGAGCGAGCAAGATGCCAGTTTTGCCCTGGTTAGCGCCACCGAAGCCAAATTACAGCAATTGGCTGACAAGCCAATATTGCTCGGCTGGGGGTTGAAAGACTTCGTATTCGATAAACACTTTTTGGCAGTGTGGCAGCAACACTTCCCTAATGCACAAAGTTGTGTTTATAAAGACGGTGGCCACTATATATTGGAAGACGCAGGCGCTGATCTGGAGAATAAAATTGCCGCATTTTTGCTAGGGCATAACACGTGAGCGAAATCACTAACGTTGCCTACGCCCTTGATGCGATGTCACTGGCGCGCCCCCATGATATCGCCATCTATTTTCCTGACCGCAAAAATGGCGACCATCACTACCATTACCAAACGCTCACTTATCGTCAACTCAATAATAAGAGCAATACTCTGGCTAGGGGGCTATTGGCCTATGGCTTTAAGCCCGGAGACAGAGTTGCACTAATGGTGACGCCGTCATTAGACTTTTTTACTCTCAGCTTTGCCCTGTTCAAAGCCGGTATTGTGCCGGTGTTAATTGACCCTGGTATTGGCCTTAAAAATTTAAAACGCTGCCTGGCCGAGGCTGCCCCGGTAGGGTTTATCGGTGTAGCGAAAGCTCAGGTGGCGCGGATACTGTTTGGCTGGTCGAAAAAAACGATTAACAAAGTCGTTAATGTGGGTTTTTCATTGAACCCAACACGCTCACTGCCGGCGATACTGGCACTGGGTGAGCAATCTAATCAACAGCCGGCGCGCAGTAAACCCACTGATACCGCTGCCATTGTATTCACCAGTGGTAGTACTGGCCCGCCAAAGGGCGTGGTTTACAGCCATGGCAACTTTGTTGCCCAGGTTGAGTTGCTACGGCGTACCTACCAGGTACTACCCGGTGAGATCGATTTGCCGACATTCCCCTTGTTTGCACTCTTTAATCCGGCGATGGGTATGAGTTCGGTCATCCCGGTGATGGACTTTACTCGGCCCGCGGCGATTGATCCACAGACGATCATCGCTGCGATCAAACAGTTTAATATCAGCAATATGTTTGGTTCACCGGCATTGCTCAATACCCTGTCCAAATATACCGAGCAACACCAGGTCAAGTTGCCCAGTTTAAAGCGCGTAATCAGCGCCGGTGCTCCGGTGCAGCCCAAAATTGTACAGCGGCTGGTGGCGAGTCTGTCTGCTGATGCCCAGGTACACACACCCTATGGCGCTACCGAAGCACTGCCTGTGTGTAGCGCCGATCAAGACACTATTATGGGTCTTGGTAAGGCTGGCTTTGAGACAGGGCAGGGGGCGTGTATCGGTGAAGTGTGTGAAGGTGTGCAGGTGGCGATTATTGCCATTAGCGAGCAACCAATAGCGCACTGGCAGCCAGCGATGGCATTGACACCCTACAGTCGTGGTGAGATTGTGGTTAAGGCGAAACATGTTACGCACAGCTATTTCAACCGAGATAACTCGACTATGCTTGCCAAGATTGCTGATGGCGATGACTTTTGGCACCGCATGGGGGATATCGGATATACGGACGACCGCGGAAGGCTTTGGTTTTGTGGCCGCAAGGGACACGCTGTGGTGGTTGATCAACAAACGCTGTTCAGTGTTTGTTGCGAAGGGGTGTTCAATGCATTGCCGGGGGTTTATCGTTCGGCACTGGTTCGGCTGAATGAAGGGGGGCGGACCGCCGCCGGTATTTGTGTCGAGCTAGAGCCTACAACCAACCGGGAGCAGATCATGACAGCCTTAATTGAGCGGGCAGCGCAGTTCGAACACACCGCTATCATACAGCGCTTTTTTATCCATCCGAGCTTTCCGGTGGATATTCGTCACAACGCCAAAATCGACCGGGACGCACTGTCCCGTTGGGCAGACTGCCAATGAAAGCATTAGTCACAGGCGGTGGCGGTTTTGTTGGCCGCTATTTAATCGATTTACTTATTGCCCAGGGCTGGCAAGTACGCTCCTACTCGCGCTCACGTTATGATTATTTACCGGGGCCGGTTGAGCAAATACAAGCAGACCTGGGCGATCAGCGAGCACTGAACTTGGCGGTAATGGGTTGTGATGTGGTTTTTCACGTGGCGGCCAAGGCTGGAGTCTGGGGCCCCTATACCGACTACCACCAGAGCAATGTGGTGGGTACTGAGCATGTACTCAATGCCTGTCTTTTGGGCGGTATCAAGTATCTGATCTACACCAGTACCCCCAGTGTTATTCACAGCAGTGGCGGGGTTGAGGGGCCAGACGAATCCATACCTTATCCCACTCGATTTAAGTCCCACTACGCACACACTAAGGCTATCGCCGAGCAGGCGGTGCTGGCGGCTCATAGTCCGGCCCTTAGTACAGTGGCATTGCGCCCGCACTTGGTCTGGGGGCCGAATGATCCACACTTTATTCCACGGCTAAAACAAAAAAGCCAGCAGGGTTCGCTGCGCCTGATAGGTGCCGGCGACTGCCTGGTCGATCATATTTATGTGGAAAATGCCGCCTGGGCACACTTGTGTGCAGCGCGGGCCCTAATCAGTGGTGAACCCGTTGGGGGCAGGGCTTATTTTTTAAGTCAAAATGCACCGCTGGCGATCGCAGAGTTGATTAACGGGCTATTACATTGTGTTGATGAGCCGTCTGTGGCTAAGCATATCCCCTTGTGGCTGGCAAAAATAGTGGGAGCAGGGGTAGAGGATTTCTATCGTATTGCGCGTATTACCGCTGAACCACCACTATCGCGGTTCTTGGTCGACCAATTGTCGACACCACACTGGTTTGATTGCAGCGCATCAGCGAGGCTATTAAATTATCATCCCCGGGTTTCAACCAAAGAGGGCCTGCAGCGCTTGCAGCAATGGTGGCATCGGCAGGTTTAAGGGCTTAGATACGCACTGGCGTGGTAACCCGATTGGAGATGCCATTGCGATCTTGCCCTGTTAATTAATGTGGCAAAGAAATATCTGATCCCATCCAATCTATTGGTTGGAGAAACAAACCGGGAGGCGAGTATCGCCATTGCCTCTAGGCGGTGATAGAAAATCTGTTAAGTTTTAAGAGGGCAAAGGTTGATTTCAACGTCTTTGCCCTCGCAGGTCTATAATCATAATCTTCAACCAACAGTGGATCACAATACATGTTAGCGCGTTATTTATTACTAGTTTTCGTCATGTCATCGGCTAGCGTGCAGAACGCTTTCGCCACGACAAATGTCGATCCCATTATGGATAAGCTACGGGAAATCGATGCCAACGTACTATTGATACGCCATGCCATTGCTCCAGGTGTGGGTGATCCCGATAATTTTGTCATTGACCAATGCAATACACAGCGAAATCTGGACGGCGTTGGTCGAAGTCAAGCTATCGCATTAGGGCAGAAGTTAAAGCGTTTGAATATAGTGGTTGATAAAGTTTATTCAAGCTATTGGTGTCGTTGCCTCGAAACCGCCAAACTTTTACAACTTGGCGTGGTTGAGAATTTCGCTGGGCTTAACTCATTTTTTGAAGGGCATGCTGATCGCAATCAAACACTCAAGTTGCTCCAGGAAAAGCTTGCAGAACTCGACCAAAAAAGTCTTACCTTAATGGTCACGCATCAAGTGGTAATCCAGGCGGTGACTGGGATTGGGGTCTCATCTGGGGCGATTGTTGCCTACAACACACGAACGCAAAAGGCTGTTAGAGTTGTGATTGAATGATTTTTTATATGAGTTGGAATCAACAGGCTCAGAGGCGTTGAAGTAGTGTGTTAACAGAGTTCAACGTCTCTGAGCCTGTTGGTCTCAAAGGTTACACCCCCATCTCGATGGCTTTTTTAGGCGTAAAACTGCTCCCTATTGAAGCGATGATCACCAAACCGATGGCAGCCCACTGCAACAAGGTCAGTTGCTCACTTAAAAGAACAAGACCAGCCAATGCGGCAATCGCTGGCTCTAAACTCATCATCACGCTAAAGGCCTGTGTAGGCATATTTCTAAGGGCTACCATTTCCAGGGAGTAAGGCAAGGCACTGGATAACACCCCCACCAATAACCCAAGGGGTAAAACTTCCCAGCTAATTAACGCTAAGCCTTGGCTCACTGCGCCAATTGGCACAAGCACTATAGCTGCCACCGTCATGCCTAGTGCCACTGTAATGCCACCTGATGCTTGCTTGCCAGTGCGAGTACCAAACAAGATATAACCTGCCCAGCACGCACCAGCCCCTAATGCCATTAATGCGCCAGTAAGGTCAAGCCCTTGTGCGCCAGATAAATCAGGCAGCAGCAGAAAAATCCCCGCGATGGCGCAAGCAACCCAGAAGAGATCGCTTTTTCGCTTAGAAGCAAATAAAGCCACGGCTAAAGGACCGGTAAACTCAAGGGCAACGGCTATCCCTAAAGGAATGCGCTCAATAGCCAAGTAAAACAGGATATTCATCCCACCTAAACACAGACCATAAATAATAATGCTCTGCCAATCACGCCCCTGAGGTAATGCTCGCCATGGGCGAAATACTAACCAAAGTACGGCAGCGGCAAAACCTAAACGCAATGCAGTGGTGCCTTCTGGCCCAACCAAAGGAAAAAGTTGTTTTGCTAAAGACGCGCCGCACTGAATTGTCACCATAGCCAGCAAAACACTGCCGACGGCAGTCAGAAGTACACGATTGATTTGCATCTAGAATACGTCCAAAAAAAATAAACAACCTAAATGACGGTATTCTACCTGAGGCAAGTCAAACCTTGCAGAATTTATTACTGTCAGGCGCACAAGTCATAACATTGAGGGAACGGAATATATTTAGAATAAAACGTCATTTGTCATGACTTAACAGGACATCCACGATAACTGAACTAAGTGGTGCACCTCTGTTAGGAACTTAGGAGTTGTTCCCAAAGCCGTTATCATAGGTGTCCTGTTAACTGTGAAGGTGGCTTAATTCGGGACATTGAAGGTTCGAGTGGAGAAAGTGGATTGTTCTAGTCACCTGATTGACCTTCAATGATGACCACTGGGCCTCATCTTAAACCGTTCGGCACCATTTGAAACCTAAAATCCCTGAAATAGTTGATTATCCATGTAACTTATCGGGAGAAAATTTAATGAAAAAAAACTATTTTAGTAGCGTTATCTGCTTGTTATTAATATTAACCATGCCGCTTAAAATATGGGCTGATGAATCACCGCCACAAACATTAGCTGAGTTAAAGCTGGCTATTGAAACTATTCAAAAAGAAACCCATGTACCCGCTATTGGCATTGCCTTAGTGGATAAAAATGGTCCTGTCTGGATAACGGGCCTAGGTCTTGCGAATATCGAAAACAAAGTACCAGCCACTGCTGATACCATGTTTAGAATAGGTTCGGTTTCTAAAACTTTTAGCGGAATTGCAATCATGCAATTGGTTGAAGCGGAAAAAATTTCACTCAATGATAAATTGCGTGATGTGGCACCCGATGTTGAATTTGAAAATCCCTGGGGGGAAACGCATCCAGTACTGGTTGCTCATTTGTTAGAGCATACGACGGGGTGGGACATTCATATTGCAGAATACTTAACTGAGGCACCTGATACCACCAGCCTCAAAGAAGGGTTAGCCAATCACCCTGACTCACGCATTTCACGGTGGGCCCCAGGGACCCGTCATGCTTATAGTAATATTGGAGCAGTGGTAGCTGCGCGTGTGGTTGAACATGTCAGTGGTTTGGTATTCGAGGACTATGTGCAAAAATATATTTTCGACCCGCTGAATATGTCATCGACCACTTATTTTGAAACAGATGACTATATTAAAAATGCTGCAACACTCTATACCAATGAAGGGCAAGCCGAGTATGCACATATGTTCAGTCGTCCATCCTCCTCAATTAATTCTTCTGCCAGAGACATGGCGAAATTTTTGTCCCTATTTACTAATCGTGGAAAAGTTGGTGACAAACAATTATTAACTGAAAATTCCATTTCCAGAATGGAACGAGGTGAGACAACCCTCGGCGCCGCGCAAGATATTCGTGCGGGTTATGGTTTGACTCTTCTTGTCGAGAGCTATAAAAAAGATTGGTTTACGCCATTTTACGGCCATAGTGGTGGATTACCAGGTGCTATTACCGATTTTATTTATTTACCCGAAACCCAGTCAGGCTATGTTTTCATGTACAATCACAGTAACGGCAGCGCATATTATCGTCTATCAGAAATACTTAAAGCCTATTTACTGAAAGATAAAGTTAAACCGAAATTTGAGGCACAGCCATTACCTGAAAAATTTAGAGATATCAGTGGCTATTATCAACAAATAAATTCTCAGAAAAGTTTGACTGATTTATTCACTGACTTTGATAATCTTGTTGAGTTTAGTGTGACTGAAAATAGCTTAAATAAACGCTATGTAATTGGTGGTCAGGAAATCTCTTATATAACCAATGATAAAGGTGAACTAGTCAGCGCATATACCGGACTAAACGTGGTGGCCTGGGTTAATGATCCGCTGGCAGGAAAGTCCTTGCAGATTGCTGGGCGATTATTTAAAAAGACATCAGCGCTGTTTGTTTTTGGTAAACTTATTTTATTAGTAGTGGCTATTTTGTTAATTTTGTCGAGCCAGTTGTTTTTATTGGTGTGGATACCATTGCAGCTGGTCAGAAAGCCTATTATAAAGAGTGATGTGAAATTTCATTTTTGGCCTATAGTCACTAGTTTAACTCTGGTTACAATGGTATTAATTCCAATTATGGTTGGTGGTGATATTCAGACATTAACTCGTTTTCCCATAATAGGTCTGTCGATATATGTGTTAAGTCTATTATATTCAGTTACAGCGATACTTGGTCTTTATCAGCTTTTCAAGCAGAGGGACTTCGGAATAAGGCCTGCTATTTATTGGCATTCTGCTGCGGCTCGCGGTGCTCATTTGTTTGTTGTTGGTTATCTTTTCAGTTATAGCTTATTGCCTTTTAATATCTGGTATTAACGAGATTTATTGCTCCCGCAATTTGAACACTGCGGGGGAGTAAAGTGAAAAATAGAATTGGGTGTGGAATAGATAAAAATGACTCAAGTTATTAATCATAAATGATAATTTGTCCTTGGTCTTAGTCAATAGATACATTATCATTTATTTTAATGATTGATTTAAGACGCGTTTTACTAGGTAAAAAAAATAGAGAAAATAATGCAGCAAACTTTCTTTCCCCGAGACAAACAGTTCTGGATTTATCATCTGAGCGTCCTTTCGTTAATTCAAGTGATCACCTTGATAACCACCATTCTATGGTCAAATAGAGTCGCTATCGATATAGTGAGTAGTTTTTTAGTGATGTTCTTGTTAACTGTCAATGTTCTTTTATTTCGCTATTTTTATAAAAAGAAAAATTGGAACTCACTCTCGATTCCTAAATCTACTTTAATAATATTTATATATGGTAGTTTAACCAGTCTGGTTACTGTAGGGCTTCTTTTGATAATGATAGGTCCATATTACTTACCTGAGTTGATAGCTAGTCAACTCAAATATAGTCCCGAGAGCAGTGTTGTAGCAATACTGATCCGAGTAACCTATGGCCATGTATTGCAGCAACAATTAATTATATGTGCATGGCTTTTTATCTATATTGCAATAACTAATAACCGCCGCGCAAAAAGTGCAGAGCTCGATAATTTACGACTTCAAAATAGTTTAAAAGAAGCCACTCTGACAAATTTAGCCAGTCAGTTAAATCCTCACTTTTTATTTAACACCTTAAATAATATCCGATTTATGTTACATGATAATCCGCAACAAGCCGATGAAATGATAATCGCCTTGTCGGATATTTTGCGTTATTCGTTACAGGGTAGTCAAAAAGAAAAGCTTCCATTAGCTGAAGAAATAGAAATTATCGAGCGATATTTAGCGATTATAAAAGTACAGTTTGAAGATCGTCTTCAACTTGATATTAATATTCCTCACTCACTTCATCAATATTTGTTACCACCGCTGGTTTTACAAATGTTAGTCGAAAATGCGATTAAACATGGACTGGATAATATTCGAGAGGGAGGAAAATTGAAAATATCGGCGGAGGAAAATAAACAAAAAATAATTTTTAAAGTTATCAACGATATACCCTATGAGTCAAATGATTTAGTCGAAAGCACCGGCATTGGACTTAGTAATATTAAACAGCGTTTACGTTTACTTTATGGTAATAATGGACAGCTAGTTATCGATAAAACAGAACAACAATTTAAAGTCATATTGAGTATTCCTAAGGAGGTGGTTATATGAAATCGACTTCGACCCAAAGCACCGCGTTCAGCGCAATTGTTATAGAAGATTCTCGTCTTGCCCGTGAAGGTTTAATGAGAATGCTTAAAGACTTTTCTCAGATAAATATCGTTGGTGATGCTGATCATCCAGCCACAGCATTGGAATTAATTCAACAGTATAAACCAGACTTATTGTTTCTAGATATTCATATGCCAGGATCCAGTGGATTCGATTTGTTAGAACAGCTTGATTATAGTCCTCTTATTATTTTCACCACCGCTTATTCTGAATACGCAATCCGCTCATTTGACTATCACACTATAGATTATTTAATGAAACCGGTCAGCCAAACGCGACTGGGAAAGGCAATTGATAAATTAGCAATAATTGACGAAAATGTTGATCCTCAAAATACGATTGAAGAATTAAGACCAGTCCTGGAATTCAAGGATAAGTTGTTTGTTAAAGATGGAGAGTATTGTCATCTTGTTGCGCTTGACTCCATTCGCTATTTTGAAAGTTGTAAAAATTATGTCATTATTTATTTTGATGAGACTAAAGCTTTTATCAAAAAATCATTAAGCCAGGTTGAATCGCGTTTACCTAAAAAATATTTTTTTCGAATTAGCCGTCAGTTTGTCATTAACCTACATGAAGTTAAATGTATCGATTTAACCATTCAAAATGGTTATGAAATAACCATGATGGATAACAAAACACTTGATGTTTCACGTCGTAATGGAGAGGACTTGAAAACTTTACTGAGTTTTTAGTTTATATCGTTAATAGTCATCAAACTTGATCAGGATGATACCCAGGCATTTTCTTCCTCGCTAATTTTTTTTATATTTTATTTTTCTTGAGTTAATGAAACAGGCCCTGCCGGTTGGCAATTTCTGACATCACCAGACTAGGTAATGGGTTCATTTCTTTAGCCTTTTCGAGTACTAATTCCCTATATTCTAAAATTTCCTGAGTATAGGTAAAATAAAATGTCATTTTTCATAAAATTAAAACAAATCATGCCTCATATTTAGCTCTTTTTTATATCCTTGAGGGAGTGGAAGTTGGCTATTTTTCGTCTATTACTCAACCGTTTTTACATAATTTAGAATTCAAAACAAGCGCCTCCCGCTGTTGTGCGCACCAGTTTTTAATATTGCTTTTGTTTATTATGATAAAGGTGTGTTTATTCAAACAGACTTATCTGAGGCGTTCTACTTTGTGGGGGCAATAATTCGACGATTTCGTCATTTTTTGTATTCAGGTGACAGAGTATCTTTTTGATCACCAATGGCTGTTCATTAGTCACATCCCTGTGCCTAACCCTTCGGGCAGCATTCGCTGTGAAATCGGCTTACCTGTCTTGGTTTTTCTGCCGATTTTGGCTTCGTGTAATAGGAAAATTTAACGGCATAAGCAATGCTGAGGTTGAACTTAATCTGGGTGTTTTGTCAGCAAACGTTCGTGATCCTGGCCTATTTTAAAAGCCGTTATCATGAGTGACCTGTTAACTGCCGGATAAAAAGTCTCCTTAAACAAGAGACTTGATCCCATTGGTTCAATTCACTCCCTCTGATGAGTTCACTATTCTTGAAGTGCCAGTGATGCCATTTTCATCGTGCTTTCAAATGATTCTGCACCCGCAATAAATAAGCCATTATGACAAAACATCGCGTCATCAATCCCCGTCTCATCTTGCAGCGCTATATCAGATAAGCCAGCCCATTCTTTAGGCAGTGGTCTTCTGTCTTCGAATGAACCAGGTTCAACAGGTACAGTTTGAATTCTCCATTGTCCAGTGCCAGAGGGGTAAATCATATATAAAGCCTTGTCAGATAAGGCGTGAACCGTTCTTTTCCATGGTGTATATTTTTCTAATACAATCACCCTTGGATCTTGTGCATTATCAATTGCATTGGCCACAATTGTTTTTGCACTAATGCCACCATTTGCAGCTGCAATGAAGCGTGTTAAAACGCGAGATGCAAAATCAACCGCTTCATCAAAGCAGGTATCAAAGTGGTTATCTTCTTGCCAGGTTGGGTTGAACATTGAAATAGTTTGGCTAAGACTAATGCCTTCAGAAACACCTTTGGCATGACCACAATCGATGGCATCAATGGTTGATACCAGGCCCGCATCAAGAGCATTGGCTACGTCCTGGTTATTTTTGCATATAGCTAAGCCATATTTCTGCCAAATTAATCCAAATGAGGAGTAGGGAATACCATTGTCACGCTCACCAGCACCACCCCGTTGATGATGATCAAAGCGGTCTGTTTGTGGGTCGTGTTCACCCCCTACATCAATCACAATATCGGCCTTGGCGATAATCTCTAAATCACGTGTGCGAA
>JBKEFM010000099.1:0-16229 GCA_046709505.1 Paraglaciecola sp.
TCGCGTACAACAAGAAATCCGCCGATATCAACGCCAGCCATAACCATAGTTTTAGCCAGCTCTCCCGAGATACCACAAAAAATGCTCGTAACACCAACCATTTTTAAGATCTGGGCGATTCTGATAAGTTGGCCTGCTATTGATGAATCAATGGCCTCAACATTGGCTAAATCTATGATTGCGCAATTCACCTCTGAAGTGTCTGCTAGTGTTGTGAGTTTATCACTTATTGCACTTACCCTGGCCGAATCCAGAGCGCCAAATAAACCGCTATACATACAATATTCAGTAATTTCATTAGCAACCATGGGGACTTCTCCGCCGATCTGTTTGCTGCTCACTGCTACATTATCAGAACTCATGAATATTCCTCACGATCATAGTTTATGATTTTTTTCAGGGCTAAAAATAGCTGTTATACAAGACCAAAAGAGTAAATTTTTTATATAAATCGTAATACTTAATATGATAAATAACTGTTAATAATTAATTTATCCAGTGAAATTAAATAAAATATTTAACCCTACATTTTTTAACTCTCTTACCTCAACTTGTATTTATTATTTGATTATAAAATAATTTTTAGAAGTGAAAATAAATTAATGGATATAAGACAAGTCTGAGAATGTTTTCAGCTAAATAAGGTTATAAAAAATACCAATATAACAGCGGCGTTTTTAAAATCTCATTCACTTACTAATTTGATATAATATCTTTTATTATTTAGGGTGTATATTAGACTAAAGTTATCTGTTTTTTGTCATCTGATCGACTAATCGAAATGACAACTATTCTGACACAGGGGGAGTGGTGAGTGTCGAAAAAATTGGATGTCATATCAAAAGCTGACCTTGAAAAAATGCATACGGGTACTTTGATGACTCGAAGAAGTGCTTTACTAAAATGTGAAGAATCCCTTGAATTGTCAGATCAATACCAACCGACAAAACATAGTGTGATTGAGTTTAAAAATACATCTCAGTGGAAACAGGCGTATGAAGATTTAAAGGTTATCTTATCTGGCAGAGAAAACATTCCGAATAAACAAGAACGTAAGGCTTTACGTCATGCAAAGGCCAAACAGTCAAGGTAAATACCACGACAAGAGCATGAGTGTTTTTTTTTGAACATTCGAATTAAACAGTGAACTGCAAAATTTACGAGCAGACATAATCGATAGCTCCTTGTACAAGTTTGACCTGTTTTACAACCAGTTTCCGCTCAAAAAGTGTTCGTGATCTCGCCGTGGGGTAAATGCCTACACCAAGACCGGAAAACGGAAAGCATACAGACGGTTGTTTTTACTGTACTGCACATTTTAGCCAACTATCACTCACCACTTAAGGGGCCTTATGGCAATAGCTAAACATACTGATAGAGGTGGTTTTACAAGATCGTGCACAGTCTCATAGTTGTAGCTTCTGCATCAGTTTTTAGTGGTAATTATTTACCTTATAGAGCATGATCTGTTATACATGACATTAAATCCGTTTTCCTTTTTTTGACAGGACAATATTGATGAATATTTCGCTAATATTTTTTAGATTAGTCATTATCCTATTTACTTTGTTTTTTATCACCCCGGTCCTGGGAGGAGATTCTGTACTGGAGTTTCGTGCAAGTGGCAAGTTGGTGAATAAGATTTCATTAGCACAACTTAAAGACAAGATAAAATCTCATGAAATTAATGTATTCAATTCTATAGCAGGAAAAGAAAAGAAATATGAGGCATTTTCCATTAGGGATATTCTTAATTTTGTTTATCACACACAATGGACTTCTGAAAAATATTTAGATATCGCCTTTATCGCTCTTGATGGTTATGAAGCGGTTAGTGAATCCATAAAATTCAATGAAGACGGTGGTTTTTTAGCCTTTAGGGATGCAGGCGTTACCAATGGCTGGGAGCCTGTCGGGAAGAAGAAGGTGGATCCTGGTCCGTTTTTTCTTGTATGGACAGGGGAAGATCAAACACCGATTAACGGCTACCCTTGGCCCTGGCAAGTTATTCAGATCAACCTTTTACGGTTTGAAGACCAATACCCCACAGTTTTTCCAACAGGTGCTAAAGTGAACTCTTCGGCTTATCGGGGTTTTTCGATGTTTCGAGCACGTTGTTTACACTGCCACTCTATGGATCGTATGGGAGGCAAAGTCGGACCTGATCTAAACGCTCCTCAAAGCATCGTAGCTTATCGCTCGAAGTATATGATCAAAGAGATAATCAGACATTCATCCCAGTACCGTTATACCATCATGCCGGATCATAAGGATCTATCTGACTCCGACTTAGATGATTTATATAACTATTTTCAGTTTCAAATGACCACAAAGAGCAGCAAAAATTAGTATGTAAGGTACATAGCATTCCTTCTTCTATTAGGACTGTGTTAATTATTAAAACAATAAAACTAATACACTGTCAGCTGTCAATTGCAGTTCGACAGAGAATAAATCAAGGAGGGAAAGTGAAACTTTTAATTATACCTATTATACTGCTCGTGGTATCGACCGTCAGCTTGGCGGGTGAAAAGGGAGGTCAAAGAGAAATACTGCTAGATAATTCAGCAGTTGAAGTTGTTCGTTTAACCTATCCAGTAGGAACTGATTCAGGCGTACATACTCATATACATCCAAACAGAGTTGTCTATTTTGTTAAAGGAGGAAAGCTAGAATTAGTGCCGGAAGATAATAAAAATCAATCAACATTTATTGATGTCTCTGATGGTGACACACTTTTTTTACCTGCAACCACTCACAATGTTAAAAACATTGGCAACACAGAAGTAGTGATTGTTGAGACTGAAATAAAAAGCAGCTAAAGGCTAGCCAGCAGTTTCCCAATACTCCAGAGAACATACAAAGACACTGATCATCCTCCATCAGAAAGAATTTCTATTTTTCGAGCAAAAAATAAAAAGGGGCAGGTTTCAATTAGGTAGATTGTTCTGCTAAGTACCATAGAATTGGGTTACACGGATTTCGGCAAGCGGTACACTTGCCAACAACAAATTTTTATCAGTCGCTTATAAAACGTGTATCCAGGCACATTTGTTTTTTACTTATTATAATTAATATCAGGGCCGTTTAATAACCCATAACTTTATGTTTGGAATTCAGCCCTAGATATCAATAATAAGCTAATCTTTATTCTTGACTCGCACAGAGTCTGCAATGACATATTGGCTTTATTTAAGGACAAATCCGATGAGCGAACCTGCAGATATTCTTCACTCGAAGCAGCGGCCTGTATCCACAGACCTTGAAGGTTTTGATTCACTGGCTGAGCTGGCACTGGATATGCGCTCATCCTGGAATCATGCCAGCGACCAGGTCTGGCGAAAGCTGGACCCTGTACTTTGGGAGCTCACTCAAAACCCCTGGGTTGTTTTACAGACCGTATCAAGAGAAAAACTTCAGGCGTTTTTAGATGATCCTGTTTTTCGGAAAAAACTGGATGATCTGATACAGGTCAGACGTGATACTGCTGAAAAACCGGCCTGGTTTCAGCAAACTCACCCCCAATCGCCGCTAAAGTGCGTGGCTTATTTCTCCATGGAATTTATGTTGAGCGAGGCGTTACCTATCTACTCCGGTGGATTGGGTAATGTGGCCGGCGATCAACTCAAGGCCGCCAGCGATCTGGGTGTGCCGGTGATCGGCATTGGACTGCTCTACCAGCAGGGGTACTTTCGCCAGGTGATTGATAAAGAGGGCATGCAACAGGCTCTGTTTCCTTATAACGATCCCGGACAGTTACCGATCACACCTTTGCGAAAAGAAAACGGTGAATGGTTACGTCTGGAGATCGCCCTGCCAGGTTACTCAGTCTGGTTGCGTGCTTGGCAGGTACAAGTTGGCCGGGTGAAACTGTATTTGCTCGATAGCAATGACGCCGCAAATTACCCTGTCCATCGCGGTATAACCAGCGAGCTATATGGCGGTGGGCCAGAGTTACGGCTGAAACAGGAATTGCTGCTCGGTATCGGTGGCTGGCGCTTGCTTAGGGCACTGGACATTCAACCAGAAGTTTGCCATCTCAATGAAGGGCATGCGGCTTTTGCCGTGCTGGAACGTGCACGGAGCTTTATGCAAGACAGTGGTCAAACCTTCGAGGTAGCGCTGGCCATAACACGGGCAGGTAATTTATTCACCACCCACACTGCAGTGGATGCCGGTTTTGATCGCTTCACGCCAGCCCTTATCGAACAATACCTTAAGGGTTATGCAGAGCAGAGATTGGGGATCACACTTCATGATTTGCTGGCCCTGGGGCGCCAAGATCCTAATGATGATAGCGAAGTTTTCAATATGGCTTATCTTGCGATCCGTGGTAGCGGGGCGGTCAATGGCGTCAGTGAATTGCATAGGAGGGTAAGTCGGCACCTGTTTGAGCCGTTATTTCCCCAGTGGCCTACAGAAGAAGTGCCGGTCAGTCACGTCACCAACGGCGTGCATATGCCGACCTGGGACTCGGCAGAAGCCGATGATTTGTGGACAGAAATCTGTGGCAAGGATCGCTGGTTGGGCACAATAGAAACCCTGGAACAAGATTTTCGCTCCATATCCGATACCAGACTGTGGCAATTTCGCACTGCCGCCAGCAGTACGTTTGTGGACTACGTACGTGAACGATTATCTCTGCAACTAGCCGCCTCAGGCGCGTCAAGCGAAGCGGTCCACAGTACCCAGTACTTCTTCGCTTGCAATACATTGACGTTGGGTTTTGCCCGCCGTTTTGCCAGTTATAAAAGACCGAATCTGTTGTTGCACGACCCCGAGCGACTGGTACGCCTGTTAACTAACCCACAACAGCCAGTACAGCTTATCATTGCAGGCAAGGCGCATCCTGCGGATCAGACCGGTCGGGCGCTGATCCACCAATGGATGCAGTTTATCCAGCGGCCCGAAGTGCGGCACCATGTTATATTCCTCAGTGACTATGACATGCATTTGACCGGGCACATGGTGCAGGGAGTGGATGTGTGGCTCAATACGCCGCGCCGTCCCTGGGAAGCCTGTGGCACCAGCGGTATGAAGGTGCTGGTCAATGGTGGCATAAACCTGTCTGAGTTAGATGGTTGGTGGGCTGAGGCCTACACGCCGCAAGTCGGCTGGGCGTTGGGGGATGGGCAGGAACATGATCACGATCCTGCATGGGATACTGGCGAAGCACAAGCGCTCTATGACCTGCTTGAGAATGAGGTGATCCCTGAATTCTATACCCGGGATGAGCAAGGTGTGCCCATCGCCTGGGTAGCGAGAATGAGAGAAAGCATGGCACAATTAACGCCACGTTTTTCTACTAACCGCGCGGTATGTGAATACACTGAGCAACACTATCTTCCATTGGCCTCGTCTTATCTTGCCCGGGCTGCTGATAAAGGTGCCATGGGTGTGGAGCTGGTTAATTGGCGCCACATGCTCAAGCAACAATGGGGTGCGTTGCGCTTTGGGCAAGTGAAGCAGGAAACCGCTGGAGAGCACTATATCTTTGAAGTGCAAGTCTATCTGGATAATATTGCACCGGCGGCTGTGCGGGTCGAACTCTATGCCAACGGCATTGACGGCGGCGATGCACATCGAATCGAAATGAAATGTGTGCGTCAACTAGTAGGGGCTCTAAACGGTTATGCCTATCATGGCGAGGTGCCTACCAGCCGCCCGGCAACCGACTATACAGCTCGTCTTATCCCGCAACACGAAGGCGTGGCTGTGCCACTGGAAGACGAGCATATCCTGTGGCAGCGCTGACACCAGGATAAATAACCGGCGCCTTTAATAACTGTTGCTGTGGCGGTGACAAAAAACTAATGGGCAAAACCAGGAAACGCTCAAAAGAACGCCTAATTTAATTGAGCGTTCTTGTTAAATGACATTGGATTCACTTACTATCAGGCGAAATTGCTTGCCTAATCTGCCTGAACATCAACCACAACACGGCCACGCACTTTTCCTGCCAATAGCTAGCAGGCAATCCGTCACATATCTTGTACCGCAACAGCCCCGTCATAAAAAATATCCAGCTCTACGACTTTTACTAAAGCGTTATTTAGTAAGTTTTTATAAAGCTCATATAAATCAACAGTATTGTCTGTGGGTGAAAATTGATAAGTGTTTTTAGCTATCTTTTTCAGATTGAAGATAGCGCCCTTATTAAGCTGATGGACGCTATCTTTAACATACATAACAACGGTCATACTGCCTTTTATTACCCCCCAAGAGTTTATTTGGGTATTAAAAACGCTACTTCCCATACCAAGGGGTATTTTAGCGACTCTCATTTTCACCCCATTAATGTTCAAACTCTGCTTGTCTAATCGATTAAGATGGTTTTTTGAGATGTTGCTGGTTTGTGTTAACGCTGCATTAGTGGCAACTATTGATGTATTTTCATCGTTAATTTCACGATAATTTTTTTGCACGGCTATGTTGTCATATTTTTTTTCAACGACTGAACATCCTGTTGAATATAATAAAATTGTCATCAGTAAATAAGCTTTCATGTCGTACCATCTTAAATTTTATTGGGTAATTATTTTTTCGTAGAAAAAGTTGCCATCCCTGTGATGTTTCATTGAGTCAGTAAAGGTTGGTTTTCACCTCAATCTCTGATTCACAGACTACCGTCCCTTTTACCGTGCCCTACAATATCTTCAGCGTCCTTGAAACAAAGGTTAGCAAATTTCTTAGCCAGCTAGAGTTGATGCCGTGCAGTCTCATCGACAATGTTAAGGCCATGAGGTCTACCTAGGGACTTTATGTATTATATTTATACCAACGTGTATGGGAATGATAACTTAGTAGCATTGGTTGACGGATAAGTAACACTAAACCGGCAGACTTATTCAACTTTTTGCTACTCAACACACCTTGGGCGGCTAACAGTATATGCCTTTCAGCGAGTCGTGATATTCAAATCCTGTATCTTATTAAGCCACAAATATGTCGATATGGCCTAGGATCGTATTGAGCGCTTAAAGTGTGAGTTGTTTAACATTATTTTGCGTTTTTTTGAGTTCGGCGCTGTTTAGCGGGGGATAATTATACTATTGGCTAATATGAAACGGGTACCTATTGGTTAATATAATAGCGGAGTAGGGAGTAAAAATCGACTCTTTAAATATGCCTATTCCTAAAAAATTGTCCGGTGGAAGTTAAGTGGAAGATGATTTTTGCTGAGATATTAAGGCCGTAATCAATGCCAATTTGAATAGAAAAAAGCAGTAAGGTAAAGTTAATGATTAAATTTCCCAATGCATTACTTTTTGTTGCAGTAGGTATTGTATTAATACCATCAACCTTATATGCAACTAGCAGTATTACCTCACCAAACGTTAAATCTTTGAATCCGTCCTACATTGCCAACAAGAGTAAAAGTTTTGACGCCGCAAAACAGCAGGCACTCGCGTCAAAAACGACGAAATCAGGTATGAAAAATCATTATGATACGCAATTGGGCAAGGCGACTTTTTTATGGGGCGATACGCAATACGCCAAGCCAAATTTATCAGGTATGGCAAAAAAACAACAGGCTAAATACAGCGCAGCTAGTTACCTGACTAAGTTGACGGGTCTTGGCACAGAAAAAACTGATTTTAATACTGCGGTTTTGTCAAGTTTCCATGATACCAATCGTGGTGCTCAGGTTGCTAAATACAAGCAACAAATCAATGGTGTTGAAGTCTTTAATCGCGAATACAATGTGATCATGGACAGAGAATTAAATCTGGTTGCCTCGTCGGGATATTTTGCACAGTCAAAACCTAATCAACGGGATCTTTCTCTTTTTGTAAAATCGGGCTCGGCAGAGCAGGCTATCAGGAGCGCTTTTAAAGATTTAGACGACTCTGTCGATATTGCACTGTCTTTTAGCAAACGTGACGGGAAATATGAGGTTTTTAACGCAAGTAGTCTAGACGGCATTAAAGTTATGGCGGTTAATCCCCGTGCCAAACGAGTGTTGTTTGACGGGAATGACGGTTTTAAAAGTGCTTTTTATGTGGAAGTCAGTCTTGCAAATGCAGATAGTGTTGACAGCGGATCCTATTCATACGTCATCGATACAGACAGTAATAAAATTCTGTTAAAAAATAGCTTAAGTGCAAATAATAGCGAATTTACTTATCGCGTTTATGCCCATGCTGATGGTTATCCTATGGAAGGGCCACATGGTGATGTGCAACCAACGTTTGACCAGGAAGTCGATACCACTGTTATTTTAGAGGCCCCCCTTGTCACACTTGCTTTTTTTGACAAGATTAGCACGCAGGATCCCTGGTTGGCGGAAGATGCCACCACCACTTCGGGCAATAACGTATTTTCTTATGCCGATGTGGTAGCGCCAGATGGCTTCACCGACGGTGATTTCACTGCTGATGTCACCTCTAACCATACCTTTGACTATATATTGCGCCCAGAGGAAACCGAGAACAGTTTTAATAATCGTAAAGCGGCAATCGTTAATCTTTTTTATATGACCAACTTTTTACATGATTTTTTTTACAACTACGGTTTTGACGAAGCGTCAGGAAATGCGCAGCTGTCAAATTACGGACGGGGCGGAGTGGAGGGCGATCCACTAGAGGTGCAAGCGCAAGATTATTCCGGTAAAAACAATGCCAATATGACTACTCCCGCTGATGGTGGCAGGCCTCGAATGCAACAATACTTGTTTAATAGCAAAGATGCGTTGGTTGGAGTTGATTTTGGGGCGACGGTTACCTCTCACACTTCCATAGGCCTATTACAATCGAGTTGGTTAGCCGAATTTGGTCTTGCACAATATTCAGCTATATCAGCCGATGTTATTAGAATTATAGATAAGAGGGCGCCTGTGAATGATGGGTGTGACGGTCTTCTAAATAAGGCTGATTTAGCCGGTAAAATAGTGATTATTGACCGAGGCGAATGCTCATTTAAAGAGAAAGTTCAGCGCGCAGGAAAAAACGGTGCGATTGCCGTTTTGATTGTGAATAATATAGATGATGGCACACCTGCTGGTATGGGAGGGTCAGGAGGCAACAATATGATCCCTAGTATGGGGTTAAATTTTGCCGATGGCGCCATTATTTATGCCTTACTGGATGCTAACCAGGTTGTTACTGTCGAGATGTTTAGTAACTACCTCTTAAAGGATTCAAGTTTTGACAACGGTGTTATCGCCCACGAATGGGGGCATTATATTTCTAACCGTCTGGTTGGGAATGCCAATGGGTTAGGTAACTTTCAGGGTGGGGCGATGGGTGAAGGTTGGGGGGATTTTCATTCGTTAATGTTTTTAGCCCTTGAATCAGATTCAACCATCCCCGGCAATGAACAATTTCAAATGCCTTATGCCGATACCACTTATGTTGTAAACTTTAACTCTGGTTTTCGTCGGATGCCATACTCGACTAACATGGAAATCAACCCCCTTACGTTTAAACATATTGAGAGTGGGTCTGAGCCTCCTGGGTTGCCACCCACTAATGGAAATTCACCTCATGCTGCGGGTGAAATATGGGCAACTAGCTTGTGGGAAGTGTATGTATCCCTCATTAATGCCCACGGTTTCGCAACGGCCCAAGATCGCATGGCAAACTATTTAATTGCCGGTTACAAAATGACTCCTATAGCCCCCACATTCACCGAAGCCAGAGATGCCATTTTGTCAAGTGTTTATGCAACAGATGTTGCCGATTTTGAACGTGTATTGGCAGCCTTTGCAAAGCGTGGTTTAGGCTTAGGCGCGGTCTCTCCTACTCGTTTTAGTGACGATAACGTGGGTGTGGTTGAATCATTTAACACCAAGCTTGCCACATACAGTAGCAGTAACGTCACCTTAAATGCTGATTACGATGATGCCTCAGTGGGGTTTTGCTCAAAAGACGCCATACTTGATAAGGATGAAACAGGTACGCTAAGTGTATCAATCAGTAATCAAGGTAGCGAAAGACTAAGTGGCGTGAGCGCATTAATTGAAGTGATCAGTGCTCATGATGTCACACTGGAAAATGAAGGCTTAATCACCTTTGATGATCTAGCACCGTTTAACAGCACAACCAGTGTGCCCATTAAAATCACATTAAATGATGCTAACACGGCCGATACGTTGGCATTAAAAGTCACCTTCGATGAACTAGTAGTGGATGATGAGATTGTTGAAGCGGATGAATTACGTTTTTCTACAACAGTCAATCTGGATTTCAAAAAACGTGAACTGGTTGGTAATCAAGCCGTTGATAATATGGAGACCCTGGCGATTTTTAATAACTGGACCGAAAACATAGTGATAGGGGGGGAGTTGGCTAAAGGTACCTTAAGTACTGACACCCTTAATACGGCGTTCTTTGCATCGCTGAACCCCGGTATTGACCTGGGTCAGCAGACCATGTTTTTAAATAATAATGATTTTGAATCTGATGTCGCATTTGAAAGTGATGCCGTACAAATTGGTTATGGTGGGGACTTTGAAATTAGCTTCTGGCATGTTTATTGGTTAGAAGAACAGTACGATGGTGGCGTGGTTGAAGTCAGCCTAAACGGCGGGAATTGGGTTGATGTTACTAGTGTGGGTGGTGAATTTGATGTTGGTTATAGTGCTGATTTATACGCTAAACTACCCGGTAGAGAAACATTTACCGGGTTAAATGGAGACCTGGAAACGTCAGCGGGTAATATCGAGAGAATAAATTTTGGCACAGCACTTAACGGTAACCTTATAAAATTCCGTTTTAGAATAGTGACTGATGGTGGCGTAAGTAGCTTGGGCTGGGTAATTGACAATGTTAAATTCAAGAATATTGTCACGTCAATATTCTCTGAGGTGGTGGCGGGTGACGCTTTTGCCTGCGAAAATGCCCTTCCCAGGGTGAATATCACTGGCGTGACTCGCATTTCTGAATCAGCATCAGGTTCATTAATAGCCACAGCCACAGACAGGAACGCAGACATATTAAATTACTCATGGACCCAGCTAAGTGGCCCTGTGGCAGTATTGCAGGGAGCCGATACCGCTACTTTAAACTTTACTCCTGGGGCTGTTACGGCAGATACAACCCTTGAGTTTAAACTTACCGTTGACGATGGAACGGATTCAGTCGATGTCATATCGGAGGTTTTGATAACTAATGACCCGATAAAAACGGTATCCGTCACTAAGTTAAGAAACAGCGGAGGCTCAATGGGCTGGATTTCATTGCTGTTATTCTCAATGCTACTATTTCGTGCAAAACAGAGGTAATAAAAAAAACAGTTATTTAATAATATAAGTCGCTTAAACAGTGGCTTTTTTTTCCTGTGAAGCGTTGTCCGGCGATCTCGCTCTTTGAAAGGGAAAGGGAGCGGCCACTCCTGCATAACAAGGCCTTACTCAAACAGCTGGACGTATTCTGAGTGGGCACTTATTAATACAGATTGGTATAACCCGGGGTTTCGCTAAATTTCTTCTTATTGATGCTTTGGTTAAAGTCCAGAACAATACTCAAAAAAATGCCCAATCAAATTGGGCATTTTAAAATCAGATTGCATTTACCTGCTAGCAGGCAAAATCGGTTGCCTAGCCTGCCTGTACATCAACCACGATACGGCCGCGTACTTTGCCCGCTAATAGCTCGCTGGCGGTTTCGACTACTGTATCGAGTTTGATTTCTTTGGCGATGTCATCAAATACACTGGGCTCAAGAATATCGCCCAAGCGTTGCCATGCTTCTTTTCTGTCGGCGATAGGGCGCATAACACTGTCGATGCCGGCCAGGGTCAGACCCCGTAAAATAAAGGGCGCAACCGATGCGGGGAAATCCATGCCCTGGGCTAAACCACAGGCAGCTACTGTACCGCCATATTTTGTGCTGGCACATACATTAACCAGGGTATGACTACCAACCGAATCTACAGCCCCCGCCCAGCGTTCTTTGGCTAAGGGCTTACCTGGACTTGATAAGGTATCCCGGTGAATGACTTCACTGGCACCGAGGGACTTTAAATAATCGGCTTCTTCCATTCGTCCTGTTGAGGCAACGACTGTGTAACCCAGTTTAGCCAGTATGGTAATCGCAAAGCTGCCTACACCACCATTGGCGCCAGTGACCAGTATTTCACCTTTGTCAGGCGTAACACCGTTTTTCTCAAGGGCAATCACGCATAACATGGCTGTATAACCAGCGGTACCGATGATCATGGATTGTTTTGCCGTAAACGCCGCGGGTAAAGGGATAAGCCATTCGCTTTTTAAGCGTGCTTTTTGGGCTAATCCGCCGCAGTGGGTTTCACCCACACCAAAGCCATTTTGGATAACCATATCGCCAACCTTGAATTGACTGCTCTGGCTTTGCTCGACTATGCCCACCAAATCGATACCCGGGATCATAGGAAAAGATCGAACAACAGGGGCTTTGCCGGTTATGGCAAGGCCATCTTTGTAATTAAGCGTACTGTATAAAACGTTTACGGTGACATCACCCTCAGGTAGCGTGCTATCGTCAATGTCTTGCAGCGCAGCGTGATAACCTTGTTCGTCTTTGTTAATTAAGATGCCTTTGAACATATATTCTCCAGTTTAGACCGATCGTCTATTATTAGTTAAAAAATTTTACTTAGGTAATGCTTGTAAATAATAGTGTATAAAAAGCTGTAATGGCTGAGGGTTTTGCACCAACTTCGCGCGGCTGACGGCGCCTTCCCATCCAATCCAGAAGAACTCGGCTAATTGGCTGCAATCTGCACTTTGGGCCACTTCACCCCGTTGTTGCGCCTCGATTAAGCAGGTTTCAATTCGTTGTTGCCAGCCCACAAAAATGGCTGTTAACTGAGCACGAAAACCTGATGGCAGCCCTTGGATTTCTTGGCCTAAATTGCCCACCAAACAACCGCGCTTAAAATCATGCCTTGCCATCCCTTCTACTGCGTCATCCACAAAGTGCTTGAGTCGTTCAATTGGGGAGTTGTCAGTATTTAAAAGATGCATGTCTAATTTGCCACAAAAATAGCTATCGTAGTGAGCAATCACTGTTTCGCCAAACTCTTCTTTACTGGCAAAGTAATGATAAAATGAGCCTTTAGGCACCCCCACTTTTTTTAAAATGGGCTCGATTCCTGATGAAGCAAAACCAAACTCGGTCAGGTGCTCTAAGCCACTGCGGATAAGCTCTGCTCTGGTATCGTGGTTTTCCCGGGCTACTTTAGGCGGGCGTCCACGTCTTGGTTTTGTCGCTAATGTCATCATTGGCTTATATTAAACCGATCGTCTAGTTAATTGCAAAGGTTATTTTTTATACGCCGGATTAATCGCAAAAAGCTGTTTTATATGGATCTTAACGCTATGTGAAATCAAGTAAAATGATCGCCATTGTAGCGATTGATTTGCCGCTCTCGCTCTTGCTACTGAGATGTGTATATTTTAACGCCTCTTTTATCTCATTTGTGCGCTTTTACGTTTTTTGGATCCACGATCCTACCCAATTATTAATCCTAAGGTTTACAGCTCATATTTCAGTTGAAACTAAGGTTGAACTACCCTATTTCAATGGTATTTCCATATATTCGTTACACCCAATTCAATATAATTTATCTACATTGATTACCTGAATCCAAGTGGGAAAAACCTATGAGTACATTAGCAAATGAAGTGTCTGCTATCAGCCATAACGTAGCGCCGTTAATGCTGCAAGCGGAACAAATTCGGGCATTGATCCCATTAATTGATGTTACGAAAATACTAAGAAAGACCTTCTTATCATTAAGTCGTGAAATGTCTACCCAACCACCGCAAACCCTAGCCCTGTTTGCTGATAATGGCGGCGATTTTATTACTTACTCTGGTGCAATAAACGAACTCGATGTGTTTGGTGCGAAGTTATCACCCTATTTAATGTCAACGGGTAAACCGCTCATCACAGCCTGGACATATCTTATGTCTCAGCGAACCGGCCAGCCTTTGCTTTGCTGTGATTCAGCAGAATTAACCATAGAGCGTACAGCAGGGGTAACAGCTTTGGCGGTTAATGAGTTGGCCAAATTTGATAGTGATACTCTGTGTATTATCGGCAGTGGCAAGTTGGCCCTGGCACATTTAAAACATGTGTTAGGGTTACGGAAATGGACCTCTGTTCGTATTTTTTCCCCTGCTTTAGCGGGCGATATTGCCAGGCAAAAAACATTTAAGGTTATTTATGCGCAAATCTCATTTGCTCACTCAATTGAGCAGGCAGTTGATGGCGCTCACGTCATCATGCTATGTACGTCATCCGGTACACCGGTATTGAAAATGAGTGCAATAAAGCCTGGCATGCTAGTGACATCTATCAGTACTAATGTCGCCAATGCCCATGAAGTACCTCCGGAGTTATTGGGTATATCCGATGTCTATTGTGATTATAAAGACACGGCACCTTACGGCGCAGGTGAAATGAAAATCGCCATTGAACAGGGGATTTGGTCAAAGGACAAATTATCGGGGGATTTACCGAGTCTGATGGCGAAAAGCTGTTCACTTCCTACCTATGATAAACCAATCTTTTTCCGTTCGATTGGCTTAGGTTTAGAAGATGTCGCCATTGCTTACAGTGTATGGGAATTAAAGCAAAAACAGGCTTGAAGGTCATTTAACTGAGTTGAACGTGAAGGTGTATAAAAATGAAGATTAAAGAATTTGGTGTCGAAATGTGGATGAATGAATACGAGAATAACTGTATTTATAATCTAGCTGAAACATGTGTGGAATCCCTTACCTTTGAAGCGCTACTTGATATATCGGGTAAGAAAGAGACTATATTAGGCGAGTTGATGCCAATGAAAATGAGCTATGGCGCTATTGAAGGCTCAGACCGTTTACGCTCTCTTGTTGCAGCATTATTTGCCAAACAAAACAAAGAAAACGTATTAATTACCCATGGGGCCATCGGGGCGAATGCCCTGGTCCATTCAACTATTGTATCACCAGGCGACCGGGTCATTTCGGTATTACCCACTTATCAACAGCATTACTCTATACCTGAGAGTATTGGTGCTGATGTGAAAATTTTAAAGTTGCGTGAAGAAAACCAATTTTTACCAGATATTGCTGAGTTAAAAGCCTTAGTGAATAACAAGACCAGTCTGATTTGTATTAACAATCCAAATAATCCTACAGGATCATTAATGGACGAAGCGCTTTTAATGGAAATTGTCGAAATAGCCAGAGGATGCGATGCCTACTTATTATGTGATGAAGTGTATCGTGGCATTGATCAACAAGGTGATGGTTTTACAGCCGCAATAGCCGATTTATACGAAAAAGGTATCAGTACAGGAAGTATGTCAAAGTCATTCTCTTTAGCAGGCTTGCGTTTAGGCTGGATTGTTGGGGCGACGAGTTTGCTCAAAGATGTCAGCATTCATCGTGATTATAATACGATAAGTGTGGGCTTAATTAACGATTACCTATCTTGTATTGCCCTTGAAAATAGTGAGGCTATTTTACAACGCAGCCGTTTGATCACCCGTACTAACTTAGCCCTGCTTGATCAATGGGTGCAAAATGAACCACTGATCAGCTATGTTAAACCTAAAGCCGCTACTGTGGCGTTATTAAAATATAACCTTCATATGAAATCCCGTGATTTTTGTGTTGCTTTGCTCGAGTCTAAAGGTGTTATGTTCACACCAGGGAGCGCGCTTGATATGGAAGGATACGTGCGGATCGGTTTTGCGAATAACCCCGAAGCGATGAAAATGGGGTTAGCAAAAGTATCAGAATTTTTAGCAGAGCAAACGACTACATAACTATACTCAAGTGACCTCAAAATGCCGAGATTAGCTGGAATTTAAATCGTCAAATACAAGGCATTTGTGTTGAGGCATAGTTTTTTATGTCCAATACCAATAACGCAGTAGTGGCGGATTTTAAACCCGCCCGCAGCGAGCCTAGGCAGAAAACAGTGCTGCGTGACAACACTTGAAAAGAGAAGACCATTTCACACATGTTGTGCCTTGCCCTGACGTCCTGCCTAAGCTCTGAACCTGTGGCGTTGTTGGCTGCAACTCTAATGGCTTTATGTAGTGTGAATCAAAAAAATTACCACCGAGGACACAGGGATCACTGAGAAAGAAAAATTCTACTATTTTAAAAATAAATCCCTCTGCTCTTCGTGTACTCTGTGGTTTATACCCGTACGCCC
This sequence comes from Paraglaciecola sp., assembly GCA_046709505.1. Lineage (GTDB taxonomy): Bacteria > Pseudomonadota > Gammaproteobacteria > Enterobacterales > Alteromonadaceae > Paraglaciecola. The sequence goes on from JBKEFM010000099.1 coordinate 16,137, forward strand.
TTGTATCTGCAGTGTTGTTGGCTGACCCCTAATGGCTTTGGGTATATATCATTAGTGTTGGTTATCGGTTTTTAATTTACTTATCTTATTGTG